>CAJWII010000023.1 GCA_913041065.1 uncultured Flavobacteriales bacterium | reverse complement strand
GGCGATGGCGTGTGCGACGAAGACGAAGTTTTGGGATGCACGGATTTGGCGGCATGCAATTTTAGCATCGACGCCACGGAAGAAGATGGTTCGTGCGACTACTGTTCCTGTGAGCAGAATTCGTTCGAGGGCTATGGATTGTTGGTGGAGTCCCATGTGGTCCACGAAGAGGGCGAACTGGCAGGCTTGACCACGTACAGGATGTATGTTACGACGCCCAACCCCACAGACGTGTTCAGTGCGATGTGGGGGGATTCAGACACGCCTTTGCTCATCACCACCAGCACTTCGTTCTACCAGCATCCGCTCGGGAGCTCTCTGGGACACAACATTTCGCCTTTGGCGTTTGAGGTCTTGCCCGAGTTGGAATACGACAGCTGGTTGACCGTGGGACTGGACGGTCCAGCAGGCCCCAATGACCAGGCACCTTCCCCCATTGGAGATTCTGAGTCAGGGTGGTTGAGCAACTTTGAAGCAGGTGGGGATGTTGTTCTGAACGACGAGACGGGAGGTGCCCTTTACGTGGTCAACGATCCGTCGGACAACATCGTCTCAGGCGACGACTTGCGCATTTTGGTGGGGCAATTCACCACCGACGGCGAATTGTCTGGTCAAGTGAATTTCCAAATGTTCAACATGGGCATGGCCACAGACGACGTCGACATCAGCATTCCTTTCATGGGCGTGGGGCAGGTGGACAGCGCGAGCGAGATCGTTTGTGGCTGCACGGATGACACCGCATGCAACTACAACGTGGAAGCCACCAACGACGACGGATCGTGTGAATTTGTGTCCTGTTTGGGCTGCATCGATCCGATGGCGTGCAATTTTCAATCGGACGCTACCCAGGACGACGGATCTTGTGATTACGAGACGTGCGCAGGGTGCACCGATCCAGCGGCGTGCAACTTTGACGAAGGAGCCACCATCGACACCGGTTGCATTTTGCCCGATGGGAACTGCGAATCTTGCTCGGGGGAAACCGACGGAACTGGGACTGTCGTGGTGAACGATGCGGATGGCGATGGGGTATGCGACGGAGACGAAGTTTTGGGATGCACGGATTTGGCGGCATGCAATTTTCAGGCGAACGCGACCCAGGACGACGGATCTTGTGAGTATGCGACGTGCGCAGGGTGCACCAATCCAGCGGCGTGCAACTTCGATGAAGGAGCCATCATCGACACCGGTTGCATTTTGCCCGGCGGAAACTGCGAATCCTGCTCGGGTGAAACCGACGGAACCGGGACTGTCGTGGTGAACGATGTGGATGGCGATGGCGTGTGCGACGAAGACGAAGTTTTGGGATGCACGGATTTGGCGGCATGCAATTTTAGCATCGACGCCACGGAAGAAGATGGTTCGTGCGACTACTGTTCCTGTGAGCAGAATTCGTTCGAGGGCTATGGATTGTTGGTGGAGTCCCATGTGGTCCACGAAGAGGGCGAACTGGCAGGCTTGACCACGTACAGGATGTATGTTACGACGCCCAACCCCACAGACGTGTTCAGTGCGATGTGGGGGGATTCAGACACGCCTTTGCTCATCACCACCAGCACTTCGTTCTACCAGCATCCGCTCGGGAGCTCTCTGGGACACAACATTTCGCCTTTGGCGTTTGAGGTCTTGCCCGAGTTGGAATACGACAGCTGGTTGACCGTGGGACTGGACGGTCCAGCAGGCCCCAATGACCAGGCACCTTCCCCCATTGGAGATTCTGAGTCAGGGTGGTTGAGCAACTTTGAAGCAGGTGGGGATGTTGTTCTGAACGACGAGACGGGAGGTGCCCTTTACGTGGTCAACGATCCGTCGGACAACATCGTCTCAGGCGACGACTTGCGCATTTTGGTGGGGCAATTCACCACCGACGGCGAATTGTCTGGTCAAGTGAATTTCCAAATGTTCAACATGGGCATGGCCACAGACGACGTCGACATCAGCATTCCTTTCATGGGCGTGGGGCAGGTGGACAGCGCGAGCGAGATCGTTTGTGGCTGCACGGATGACACCGCATGCAACTACAACGTGGAAGCCACCAACGACGACGGATCGTGTGAATTTGTGTCCTGTTTGGGCTGCATCGATCCGATGGCGTGCAATTTTCAATCGGACGCTACCCAGGACGACGGATCTTGTGATTACGAGACGTGCGCAGGGTGCACCGATCCAGCGGCGTGCAACTTTGACGAAGGAGCCACCATCGACACCGGTTGCATTTTGCCCGATGGGAACTGCGAATCTTGCTCGGGGGAAACCGACGGAACTGGGACTGTCGTGGTGAACGATGCGGATGGCGATGGGGTATGCGACGGAGACGAAGTTTTCGGATGCACGGATGATGCCGCATCCAATTTCAACCCCTTGGCCACCGAGGAAGACGGGAGCTGTTTGTATTGCGATTTGGTGTTGTCTGTGGACGTGTTGCAAGAAGTGGTCTGTGAAGGTGACAGCACAGCGGTGGTCGCGCTCGCCATTGGCAATGTGGTGTTCCCAGACAGCATTGTGATCCTTTTGAATGGAGAGGTTCAGCCAAGTGAAGTGTTTGAAGGCCTTCCGGCAGGGGCGTACACTGCCGTGGTGCAGCAAGGCGCGGTGTGTGAGGCGTTGGTCAATTTCGAACTGGAGGACGGAGGCGCACTGACGATCGACGTGGCATCGGAGGACGTGAGTTGCTTTGGGGCGGATGACGGGGTGGTGGACGCGATACCCTTGACCGGCGACTTCCCCATCCAATATGTGCTTTCCGGGATGCTGGCTGACACCAACACCACCGGAGCGTTCGACAACCTCGCGCCAGGGGAGTATGTCCTGAACGCGACGGATGGAAATGGCTGTCCGGCAGACCAGGTCAGTTTGACAATCGTCGAGCCTGAAGAGATCACACTCGTGGCCGACGTGACCGACGCCGCAGAAGAAGGTGCGGGGTCGATTGATTTGGAAGTGGCAGGAGGAACTGCGCCATACGAGTATGAGTGGTCCAGCACAGGAACCTTCTCGTCAAACGACGAAGACATTGCGCAGTTGCCGGCACCATTCGCGTACAGCGTGACGGTGACCGACGCCAATGGCTGCGAAGCGGAAGGAGGACCATATGAAGTGGACGACGTGTACGGACTGGATGGCCTTGGTCAAGTCCAATTTGTGGCGTTCCCGAATCCTACCCAAGACATCCTGACTGTGGAGTTGAGCCACCCCGTTCAGCAAGCGACGTTGACGGTGCATGACAACGCAGGACGTGTGGTTTGCCACGGTGAATTCTACGGCATGCGTCAGCAGCTTGATGTGTCGGGTTGGGCGTCCGGGACGTACCAAGTGCACGTCACCCACGGATTGGTCTACGCGCGCGCCCAGGTGCTCGTGCGGCATTGAAGGCAGGTAGGAACCTCTAATTTCAATTGGAAACGAAGTGCCGCCGTTGTCAGGATTTGAACCTGTCGATGGCGTCTTTCGTGAAGGAGCTCAGCACAAGTCGGCCTGACACGGCGGCACGTTCCATCAGGAGGTCGCCCCAGTGCTCCGTGCCTTCCCAAAGCACGCGCTTCAATTCAGACATGGCTTCTGGGTTGCTTGAGGCGAGGTCTGTGGTTAGGGCGTCGATGGCGTTGTCCATGTCGGAGGCGTTGTCAAACACCTCGGTGTACATGCCTTGTTGTGCAGCCCAGCGGGCGTCTTTCCAAGACTTGGCATCGATGGCCAGCATGCCCATGGCCGAGGTCCCAATTTTGCGTTCCACGGCAGGTCCCACCACGAAAGGCCCGATACCCACGGCAAGCTCAGAAAGCTTGACCGATGCGAAGGAGGTGGCGTAGCAAATGTCCATGGCGGAGGCAAGTCCAACACCGCCGCCCACGGCTTTGCCTTGGACGCGACCCACGACGAATTTGGGGCAGGTCCGGATGGCGTTGATCACCATGGCAAAGCCGCTGAAGAAGTCGAGTCCTTCTTGTTCGTTTTGGATGGCCACGAGTTCATCGAAACTGGCTCCTGCGCAGAAAGCACGGTCACCTGCAGAGCGGAGCACGACCACCTTGATGTCGTTGGACGTTCCCGCAGCAGAGATGGACTTCGCCAGTTTTCTCAGCAAATGCCCGGGAAGGCTGTTGGAAGCTGGGTGGGCAAACGTGATGGTGCCGACGCCGCGGTCGTCCACTTCGGTTTGCACAAACGCCCCGGCCAGGGCAATCATCGGGCGTCCAACGAGGTGAATGCCCGTTCTGAAGCTCCGACGTACACCTGACGTGGACGTCCGATGGGCTCACGGTTCTCTGTCATTTCTTTCCACTGGCCGATCCAACCTGGCAAACGTCCCAAAGCGAACATGACGGTGAACATGTCGGTGGGAATGCCCAAGGCGCGGTAGATGATGCCGCTGTAGAAGTCCACGTTGGGGTACAGGCCACGTTGCACGAAGTAGTCGTCGTTCAGTGCGACCTCTTCCAATTGCTTGGCGATGTCGAGCACGGGGTCGTTCACGCCCAGCTGCCCAAGCACTTCGTCGGCCGCCCTCTTGATGATGCGTGCGCGTGGGTCAAAGTTCTTGTAGACTCGGTGCCCAAAGCCCATGAGGCGAAAGCTGTCGGTCTTGTCTTTGGCCCGGTCAATCCAAGACTGGAGGGGGCTGCCTTCAGCACGGATGGCTTCGAGCATTTCGATGACCGCTTGGTTGGCGCCGCCATGGAGTGGACCCCAAAGGGCCGACACCCCTGCTGACACGGAACTGTACAAGTTTGCCTGAGACGATCCCACCACACGGACCGTGGATGTGGAGCAGTTCTGCTCGTGGTCTGCGTGCAAAATGAACAGCTTGTTCAACGCCGACTCCACGATGGGGTCGACTTCATAGTCTTCCGCAGGGACCCCCCACATCATGTGCATGAAATTGCCGACGTAGCTCAAGTTGTTTTTGGGGTACATCGTGGGCAATCCAACGTTGTGCTTGTATGCTTGGGCAGCCAAGGTGGGCAGCTTTGCAATCAAGCGATGGATGGTCAAATCGATGTCCGTGATGTCGCGGTTGGGATTCTGAGATTCAGGGTAGAACGTCGACAACGACGCCACCATGCTGCTTAACATGCCCATGGGGTGTGCGCCGAGGGGGAACGCGTCGAAGAACCGCTTCATGTTCTCGTGCACGATGGTGTGGTGCGTGATGCTGTCGTTGAAATAGGCGAGTTGCTCCTTGTTGGGGAGGTCGCCGTAAATCAGCAAGTAGGCCACTTCGATGAAGGAGGCCTTCTCGGCCAATTCTTCGATGGCGTAGCCTCGGTAGCGCAACACACCATGCTCACCGTCGAGGTAGGTGATGCCGCTCTGCGTGGAACCTGTGTTCTTGAAGCCAGGGTCCATGGTGATGTACCCTGTGCTGCCGCGCAATTTGGAGATGTCGATGGCTTTCTCGTTTTCAGAGCCAGTGATGACCGGGAACTCGTATTCCTGGCCATCCAGAATCATGCGTGCAGTTTCGCTCATGGGAACGTGGTGTAGGGTTGAAGTGTCAAGCAATGCAGACGTCTGCAGTCAGGCGTCCTTGCGTCGCAAAGATAGGGGGAACTGGGGCCTCGAAGGCGCCTGGCATCACCGCCAGGTGTACTCGAAACTGTCGCGGTATTGTTCCCAGGCTTCTTGTCCTGCCCCGGGCTGGTAAGCCTCGTGGAAGAACTTGAGGTACAGCTCCATTTGGCCAGGCTGCTTGTAGCCACTGATGGGCGCAATCACGCCGGCTTTCTCGTCGAAGTACACGAGCGTCGGGTAGGCGTTCACCCCGAGGGCACGGGACAATTCATGCACGCCGTTGCGGCCGCGACGGTTGGGGTCATACGTGGGGTTGCTGTACGTCTTGCCCTCGAACTGAACGTCGCCAGGTGACTCCGCATCGAACTTGACGGCGTAGTAGTTGGCGTTGACGTAGTTGATCACGTTCGCGTTGGTGAACGTGTTCGCCATCATCATTTTGCAAGGCCCGCACCATTGGGTGTAGACGTCCATCATGATTTTGCGGGGCTCCTTCTTTTGGGCTTCCACAGCCTCTTCCAGGCTCATCCACTGAATGCTTGCCGCCTGGCCCAATGCCGCACTGCAAACCACCATGCACATCAAGGAGAAAAAGAGATTCCGCATGGCTGCAATATCGCAAAGAAAAAGGCGCCCGAAGGCGCCTTTTGAGAATCTTGTGGTCCAAAAGTCATCGCTCAGGCAATCATTGCTCTTTTTCTTCCACGCCGTGAGTCAAAGGCTCCAGTTTGTTGCGCAACAAAAGCACAAGGAGCCCCACGCCCACGCTGGTCGCGGCGATGCCTGTGAAAATGGTCATTTCACCAAGGGATTGAGACCACTCTCCGAGCAATCCCGCAAGTTTGCTTCCAAAACCAGTCATGGCGAAGTAGACACCCATCATGATCGAGGCGTATTTCATCGGAGCGAGCTTGGT
Organism: uncultured Flavobacteriales bacterium; assembly: GCA_913041065.1. Lineage (GTDB taxonomy): Bacteria > Bacteroidota > Bacteroidia > Flavobacteriales_D > Sanyastnellaceae > UBA11663. The sequence continues at coordinate 11,338 of CAJWII010000023.1, read as the reverse complement.
GATGAAGGATAGGGCCACTGGAGACAAGCATAGCTCGCCGATGGTGTGAAAGAGATAGGCCAGAACCAACCAGTACATGGCGGAGGACCCAGTGGCCTCATACTGCGCTGTGGCAGCTGTCATGAAGAAAAATCCTGTTCCCATGACAATCAGACCGACGATCATTTTGAAGAGGGAAGTGGCTGTCTTGCCCTGGAGTTTTCGATTCGCCCAGTATGCGGCGACTGCAGACCCAAAGAAAATGATGAACATGGCGTTGATGGACTGGAACCAAGAAGCGGGGACCATCCAGTCGCCAATCAGGCGGTTGGTTTTTTCCATCGTGTAGATGTTCATCAGGCCGCCTGCTTGTTCAAAGGCGCCCCAGAAGAGGATGACCAACAGGAAGGAAATCAAGAGGACGACAATGCGGTCTTTTTCCTCTTTCGTCAAAGGGGCATCCATCGCTTTTGAAGTCTGGGTGGACGCGCCCAAGTGGTTGCCGACGTGGGACAGGTATTTTTGTCCCCACATGTATTGCGCCACACCTAAGGCCATGCCAATTCCTGCCAAGCCAAAGCCATAGTGCCAGCCGTACGTTTCTCCGACATACCCCACAATCAAGCTTGAGAGGAAGGCCCCCAAGTTGATGCCGATGTAGAAAATGGTAAAGCCCTTGTCGCGGCGAACATCACCCTGTTGGTAGAGGCCTCCAACCATGGTGGAAATGTTCGGTTTGAGCATGCCCACACCAAGGACGATGAAAACAAGGCCTGCGTAAAACGCAGTCAAATGCTCGATGGCCAAAACGCTGTGGCCAATGAGCAGCAAAATGCCCCCGATGGTCACCGACTTTCGTTGACCTAGAAATTTGTCAGCGAGGTAGCCGCCGGGAACACTCATCACGTAGACCATCATGGTGTACCAGCCATACAGAGCCAAGGCCTCGCCTTTGGACCAGCCCAACCCGGGGTTGGCCTCGGTGGTTTCGGCAACGAGGTAGAGCACCAAAATGGCGCGCATTCCGTAGTAGGAGAATCGCTCCCACATTTCGGTGAAAAAAAGGATGAACAAGCCAATGGGATGGCCAAAAAGTTCTCTTTGGTTCGGAAGGGTCGTTGTAGACATGTGACTCAGGTGTTTTGAGGTTTTCCTAGGGTAGATCGATTGTGTGTCGGCTTAGAAGTGGTCTTTCACGAAGTCCATCATCATGTTGAAGAGGTGCAGTCGGGTGTTGCCTCCGTAGATGCCGTGGTTCCGGTCGGGATAGACAAAGAAGTCAAAGTCCTTGTTGGCGGAAACCAACGCGTTGATCATCTCCATGGAGTTTTGGTAGTGGACGTTGTCGTCGCCCGATCCGTGCACAAGCAGGAGCTCGCCTTGGAGTTTCTCGGCGTGATTCACAGGACTGTTGTCGTCGTAGCCGCTTTCGTTTTCTTGAGGCGTTTGCATGAAGCGCTCTGTGTACACTGTGTCGTAGTAGCGCCAATTGGTGACGGGGGCCACAGAGATGCCGGCGTTGTATACGTCGGCGCCCTTGGTCATGCAAAGCAAGGTCATGAATCCGCCGTAGCTCCAGCCCTGAATGCCAATTCGCTCAGCGTCCACAGAGTCCCACGTGCCAAGGTGTTCAGCCAGGTCGATGAAGTCTTCCGTTTCCAATTTCCCGAGCTCCTTGTACGTACTGTGCTCAAACTCCCGGCCGCGGTACTGGGTGCCGCGTGGGTCACATGACACCACCATGTAGCCCTCTTGGGCCAAGTACTGGTGCCACAAAAATGTCGACCCGCCCCAACTGTCGTTGACGGTGTTGGCACCTGGTCCGCCATAGATGGCGACGTACACAGGATGCTTTCGGCCGGGCTTGTGCCCTTGGGGCATCATCTTCCAGCAATTGAGCTCGACGCCCGCGTCGTTCGTGAAGGTGAAAAACTCTTTGTCGACGGCGCCGTGCGCGACCATGGCTGAACGCAGCCCTTCGTTGTCTTTCAAGGTGCGGATGACTTTGCCATTCCTGTCACGCAGGGTGTACACCGGAGGGGTGTTCGCCGTGCTGTGGTTGTGGATGCTGTAGTCGAAGCTCGCCGAGAATTCATCGCCGTGGTGCCCGGGCGACTTGTCCAACGTGGTCATCCGGCCGCGCATGTCCACGTGGCTCACGTGGTGTTGGGTGGCGCCCTGCATGGACGACGTGAAGTGGATGCGCTTGCGTTTGGCGTCGTATCCCAAGACGTCGATGACGTCCCACTCGCCATGGGTTAGTTGATTCTCCGCCCCATCAAAACCAAACACATACAGGTGGTTGTGGCCGTCTCGCTCAGAGGTCATCACAAACGACTTGCCATCGGCCAAGAACGTCAGGTTGTCGTTGATGTCGATGTAGGTCTTGCATGTCTCTTGGAACACCTCATGGACACCCACCTTGTCGCCTTCAGGGTCGTCAGTCAACAGAAGACGCAGGTCGTTTTGGTGCCGGTTCATGGTGAACACACACAAGACCTCCGCATCCTGGGTCCACTTGATGCGAGGGATGTAGTACGCCGCTTCCGGCAGGCTCACTTCCTTGGACATGCCCTCGGCCAAATTGAAGATGTGCACCGAGACCTTGCTGTTGTCCTCCCCGGCTTTGGGGTATTTGAAGGTGTACGGGTCCGGGTAGAGGGATCCGTACACGGGCATGTGGAATTCACGCACCGCAGATTCGTCGAATTTCAGGTAGGCCAGACGTTGGCCGTCGCCAGACCAAAACAGCGCTTGGTCGTCTCCGAATTCCTCTTCGTACACCCAGTCTGTGGCGCCGTTGATGATGTGGTTGAATGTGCCGTCTGTGGTCACGGTCACCTCGTCTCCAGAGGCCAAGTCGGACACAAAGATGTTGTTGTCCCGTACAAAGGCCACCTTGTCGCCAGTGGGGGAGAGTTGTGCGAGGCGCTGCTTGCCGCGGCTGAAGTCGGTGACGGGCCGCGCCGGGGCGGACGTGGTCATGTCGTAGACGTGGAAGTTGGCGAAAAAAGAATGGCGGTAAAGTCCCTCGCTTTCGGTGGTCAACACCACAAACCGCTCGTCGCTGCTGAATTCGTAGCTGCTGAACCCAAGGCTGGCGTCGTCAAACGCCGCCACCGACGTCAACAAGGTGTCCACAGGTTGACCTGTTTTGTACGACCACTTCACAATGCACGAACCGAGGTCTGCATCGCGTTCTTGGGTGGTGTAATGTTTGCCGTCGGCCATGGATCGGATGCCCCATACATATTCAGTGCGAAACGTGCCGCTCGCCCAAATGGATTCGTTGCTGAAGGAGGCTTCCTGACCAAATGAAGGAAGACACATGGTGGTCGCCAAGGCCAAAGACGTGGCGTGAATAACTCGCGTAAAGGAGTGCATGTCGTGCAAGGTTACTTTTGACAAGCGCCCAAGATAACGCAACGCGCATGGAACAGTTGAGACACGAGCACGGGTGGAATCCTGAAGATTTGAAGTCCCTCCTCGCCCCTGAACGGGTGCATTTGGGAGAATCGGCCAGGCGCGACCACGCGTCGGACGAGACAGAGGATTTGCTGTTTGTGCCGGACGCGGTGTTGGAGCCCACGAGCACGGCAGAAGTGTCGAGAATCTTGGCCTACGCCCACGACCACAATGTACCGGTCACCGCCGCTGGCGCGCGCACAGGGTTGAGTGGGGGCGCGCTTCCCGTGCACGGGGGCATTTTGTTGAGCACCAGACGCATGAATCGCATTGTGGCGATCGACACCTTGAACCACCAAGCGGTGGTGGAGCCAGGGGTGATCACCGAGGAATTGTCCAACGCCGCCGCAGGCCACGGATTGATGTACGCCGTGGACCCTGCGTCCAGGGGAACGTGCACCATCGGAGGCAATTTGGCGGAAAACAGTGGAGGGCCACGTGCGGTGAAATACGGCGTGACGAAGGACTGGGTCCTCAATCTTGAAGTTGTGATGGCCGACGGCACGGTGATGCAAACGGGTGCCAACACGTTGAAGAATTCGACGGGCTACAATTTGACTCAGTTGATGGTGGGAAGTGAAGGCACTCTGGGCATTGTGACCCAGGCGACGCTGAAATTGCTTCCGTTGCCCACGCACCAAGCGTTGATGTTGGTCCCATTCAAGTCGGCCCGAGACGCGTGCGCTGCCGTGGCAGACTTGTTCCAAGCCGGTGCAGTGCCGAGTGCCCTGGAGTTCATGGAACGCGACGCCGTGCTGTTGGCCCAAGCCTTCACCGGCGTCCACGAACCTGAGTTGCAGCCGGACGACGAAGCGCACTTGTTGATCGAGGTGGACGCTTTTTCGCAGGACGATCTCATGCCCCAATGCGAGCGCATGCTTCCCGTGCTGGAGCGGCACAACGCAGGAGAAGTCTTGTTTGCGGAGAGCGCCGCTGAAAAGGAGAAGCTTTGGTTCCTGCGAAGGCGCGTCGGCGAAGCCGTGAAGGCCGAGAGCGTTTACAAGGAGGAAGACACCGTCGTGCCCCGCGGGGAGCTGCCAGCCTTGTTGGAGGCGGTGAAATTCTTGGGCAAGGAGCACGGTTTCCGCTCCATCTGTTACGGACACGCCGGGGACGGCAACCTGCATGTCAACATTCTCAAAGACGGCATGGACGACGACGCATGGGAGGCCATGATGAAGGTGGCCATTCGGGATTTGTTCACGCGTGTGGTAGAGTTGGGCGGCACGCTCAGCGGGGAACATGGCATTGGTCTGGTGCAAAAAGATTTCATGGACGTCGCGTGCAGCGACCGGGCCTTGGACGTCATGAAAGGCATCAAAGCCACCCTCGACCCCAAAGGAATCTTGAACCCAGGGAAGATCTTTCCGTCGTGAGACGGTGTGACTTGACCTAGGTGACGTCGGGCGTGCGAAAATGCGCTGTATCTTGAAGTGGCGGCAACGGTGCACAAAAACATTGCTCCATTGCTCCATTGCCCCATTGACCCATTGCCCCATTGACCCATTGCCCCATTGACCTCATGAAGCGTTTTTCATTTCTTCTTGCCATGACTCTGTGTGCCCAGCCTTGGGCCCAAACGGATTGTGACTACCAACCAGACGTTGACCCAGATTGGGCCATCGGGGTGACTGACATCTTGGCGTTGCTGGGGTTGTTTGGGGAGGTCGATACCGACCAGGACTACATTTGGGACAGCGACGACCTGTGCACAGACATTGAGGCCTGCAACTTCGCGTCAAATCCGACAGAAGCTTGCCAGTATTTGGACGCCTTGGGCGTTTGTGGCGGTGACTGCATGGCTGACGCTGACGCCGATGGCGTCTGCGACGATGTGGACGACTGCGTAGGCGAGTACGACGCTTGCGGCATCTGTAATGGGCCAGGTGAGGTCTACGAGTGCGGATGTTCTGACATTCCAGCAGGTGACTGCGACTGTGACGGCAACCAGCTTGATGCCTTCGGAGTTTGTGGTGGGGCAGGAGGAATTCCTCAATTGCTCGTTGGTTCATGGAGGTTCAGCACCGTTCAGGGTGCCGTTAGCATTGGTCCTAGCCCATACAGCTCGGATTGGTTCGCGAGTGGAGCCAATGGCTTGCAAGCAGCTCAGTACGACGACGTGTACACGTTCAACGCTGACGGCACGTTGACGACCGACTACAATGGAAGCATCATCGACGCGTTCAACGGTTACAGCGAGCAGGCGTACGGTTGTGCCGGAGTGCCCATCTCCTTCTCGCCGAGCGGAGGTACTTCAGGTGAGGATCAATTCTCCTTAATTCCCGGCGCATGCAGTTGTCCTTTCATGGGGACCAATGACGGGGGGTTGCACTACGACATCGTCGAACTCACAGCCAACACATTGCGTATTCACACCATGGTGGACGACGTCAATTGCAATCCAAATCCGGCTGGAGGATATTTCACCTACATCTTCACCCGTGTGGCCTATGGGACCGGTGGAGGTGGCCCTGGCACCGATGGTGAAGGCTATCAAGGTGCTGACAGCTATCCCGGCATGACGCTTGTGTGGTCCGATGAGTTTGAAGGTGCCACGATCAATACCAACAATTGGACCTATGACATAGGTGACTGGGGGTGGGGCAACAACGAGTGGCAGAACTACACCAGCTCACCCAACAACAGCTCTGTGTCCGATGGGTATTTGACCATCACCGCGCGCCAGGTAGGTGCTGGGTACACTTCCGCACGAATGAAGTCGGTTGACTTGCAAGAATTCCAGTTTGGGCGCATTGACATCCGAGCGAAATGCCCAGAAGGACAAGGCATTTGGCCTGCGCTTTGGATGCTTGGTGCGAACTTCCCCGAAGGGGGATGGCCGCAATGCGGTGAGATCGACATCATGGAATTGGTCGGCCACCAGCCGAGCACGGTTCATGGGACCGCCCATTGGGGAAGCAACCCGAGCGTTCACCAGTACACGGGAGGCAGCATCAACCTTCCCAGCGGACAAAAGTTCAGTGACGCATTCCACCTGTTCTCGGTGGTTTGGGAGCAGAACAGCATCACGTGGTACATGGACGATCAGCAGTACTACAGCATCAACAGCTCCCAGATGAATGGGCAGCCCTACCCGTTCAATGCGCCGTTCTTCTTCATCATGAACATCGCAGTGGGCGGCAACTGGCCTGGGTATCCCGATGCGTCGACGCAGTTCCCACAGACCATGATGGTTGATTACGTGCGTGTCTTCCAATAAGCGGCACGATAAGTCCAGTGTGTCACCCACTCGGAGTTGTGAAGAAGTGACACATTGTTTCATACAGGATGTCGGAGTGGGGTGGTAGTTTGGCTCCCCAAACCAACCAACTCATTCGAGCCATGGCGCACGATCTTTTGAAAGGAAAAAAGGGCATCGTCTTCGGAGCCCTCAACGACATGTCCATCGCTTGGAAAGTGGCGTTGGAAGCCCATGCACAGGGTGCTGAAATTGTGTTGACCAATGCGCCTGTGGCCATGCGCATGGGAGAGATCCACAATCTGGCCAAGTTGTGCGGCGACGCTCCGGTCATTCCCGCCGACGCCACGAACGAGGATGATTTGCAGAAGTTGTTTGAAGGGGCCATGGAGCACTTCGGCGGCAAAGTGGACTTCGTCTTGCACAGCATTGGCATGAGCCCCAACGTGCGCAAAGGCAAGCAATACACGGACATCAATTACAAGTTCCTCCAAACCACGTTGGACGTGAGCGCCATCAGCTTGCACAAGACCTTGGCCACCGCCAAAAAGCTCGACGCACTCAATGAGTGGGGAAGCGTGGTGGCGTTGTCCTACATCGCCGCGCAGCGCATCTTTCCGGATTACGGGGACATGGCGGATGCGAAGTCATTGTTGGAGAGCATCACACGAAGCTTTGGATACCACTACGGCGTGGCGAAGAAAATCCGGGTGAACACGGTGAGCCAATCGCCCACAGTGACGACCGCTGGCAGTGGGGTGAAGGGCTTTGACGAATTCATCAGCTACAGCGAGGCCATGTCGCCCTTGGGCAACGCGGACGCCCAATCGTGTGCTGAGTATTGCATCACTCTGTTCAGCGACCTCACGCGCTACGTAACCATGCAAAACCTCTTCCACGACGGCGGCTTCTCCAACACGGGGGTCTCCATGGAAGTCATCTCCAAGTTTGGCCCAGAGGGGGCGTGAAGACACTTGTGAACCAATGAAAAAAGGACGCCTCAAGGCGTCCTTTTTTGCTTCACGTGGTCTGTTCTCCCTGAGGGAGCGTCATGCCTTGCCAGAGGCTTCTGCGCCCGACGCGTGCAGAGATGAAATCGGTTTCCAGGTTCCATCCTCGCGCAGGGCTGTATTCCCGGCCGTAGAAGATGATTTGGAGGTGAAGCTTGTTCCATTTCTCCTTCGGGAACAACCGCTTGGCGTCTCGCTCGGTTTGCTCCACCGATTTCCCGTTCGACAGCTTCCATCTGTGCATGAGTCGCTGAATGTGAGTGTCCACGGGGAAGGCCGGGATGCCAAACGCTTGACTCATCACCACTCCAGCGGTTTTATGCCCCACGCCGGGGAGTGCCTCCAGCGCTTCAAAATTCGCAGGCACGTCTCCGCCGTGCTCCTCCACCAAGATTCGGCTGAGCTCTGAAATCGCAGCGCTTTTCCGCGGGGACAACCCGCAAGGCCGAATGATTGCTTTGATGTCGGCCACCTTTTGGACCATCATGTCCGCGGGGTTGTTGGCCAATGCGAAGAGCGCAGGTGTCACTTTGTTCACGCGTTCGTCGGTGCATTGTGCTGAGAGCAACACGGCCACCAACAGGGTGTAAGGGTCGGTGTGGTCGAGTGGCACCGGGGTTTCAGGATAGAGCCGCTCGAGTTCGGTGACGATCCAACGAACCTTGTCAGACTTTGTGGTCAGTTCACTCATCCGGTACAAAATTGACGTCCCACAAAAAAGCGGGCATGTCCCGTGTGAGCATTTCGCGCTTTTCCTTCTCTTGTCCGAGGGAGTCAAACGTATGAAGGTGCACTTCGTTCACCTGGTCGTCGAATTCAGCAAAGAACATGGTGTTTGTCGCATGCCACGGTTCGGTGCCTTTCAGTGGCATGGGGCGTGATTCCAGGTAGAGGTAGGACACGTCCAGCTCAACTTCTTTGCCCACCCATGTCATCTCGACAGGGGCGCCGTCCACGTGAATGGTGACATGTTGTTGGAGCCATGCGTCAATGGCGCTGTCGGCGCCGCTCCACTCTTGATCGTCTCCCAGCCAAAGGGGGTGACCTTCCTCAAGCCCGGTGTGGTGCCGAATGGCCAGCTCGAGGTCGTCGGTGAACACGCGCGCGGTGGCTTGCAGGGTCAGGGCTTCTTGATTCCAGTGCACGTCGGTTCGCGAAAAATGGAAGTTGTGCGCAGGCGCTGCCGCCAAAACGGCCACGATCCCGATTCCGCACAAGAGGCCAAGCCACCGACGTGACGTTGTGAATCGTTTGACGAGATCGGTTCCCTGTGCACCCATGTTGCAAATGTATCTTTCAACCATGGAAGATGTGTTCAAGCAGGATGTGGTGGCGGAACTGAAGGGAAGGGTCCAAGAGGCCCAGCGCGTGGTCATCACTGCCCACCGCTCGCCGGATGGCGACGCCATTGGCTCATCTTTGGCACTTCAGCACCTGCTCGCGCGAGTGGATGTGCCGTCTCAGGTGGTCATGCCCGACGGCTACCCTGATTTCTTGAATTGGCTTCCGGGTCAAGATGACGTCCAATTTCACGACGTTGACCCAGAGGTGTGCGAGTCGTCTTTGCTCGAGGCTGAAGTCGTGTTTTGCTTGGATTACAACGCACCGTCCCGCGCAGGGGGGCTAGGGCCTGCTGTGGCCAACGCCGCGTCCCAAGAGGGGACGTACGTGGTTGTCATCGACCACCACCAGCAGCCAGAGGAGTTCGCAGATTTGCTGTTGTCCGATCCGTTGACAGGCAGCACCGCTGAATTGATTTACCGCTTGACTTTGGCTTGGGATATGGCCGACGACATCCAAGCCGACATGGCGTCTTGCCTGTATTGTGGACTCATCACAGACACCGGAAGCTTCAGGTTTTCATCGGTCACCCCGCAGACCCATGCCATGGCTGCGCATTTGTTGGGGACCGGCATGGACCACAGCAAGGTGCACAGCTTGATTTACGACGCTTGTCGTCTGGATCAGATTCGTTTGACGTCCTACGCGCTGGGTCAAAAATTGCAGGTCTTCCCTGAATACCACAGCGCGATTGTCAGCTTGAGCTTGGATGAACTCATGCGTTTTAACGCCCAAAAAGGAGACACTGAAGGGCTTGTCAACCGAGCGTTGAGCATTGAAGGCATCCGCTTTGCAGTGTTCGTGAAAGAAGATGTGGACCGCGTCAAAATGAGCCTTCGCTCGACAGGTTCCTTCAGCGTTCGGGACGTGGCTGCCGACCACTTCAATGGAGGCGGCCATCACAACGCCGCTGGAGGTGCATGTCCTGGGGAATCACTGGACAGCGTGGTGTCCCGGTTGATTGGGTTGTTGCCCTCCTATGCCGCACAACTTCAAGATGAAGGCTGACTTGAGGTGGCTCTTGCTCTTCACAACGTTGTGGAGCGCATGTGAGCCACCGCGTGCAGTCCCCCCAAACATGCCCAACGCCGAGGCACGGGCCCAAGCCACCCGAAATCGTCTCCGTGCGTTCAATGCTGCCCGCTTTGAGCGGGAGCGTCACGAAGTCGATTCTTCCGCCCACGCGAATGCACTGCACGCCAACGCTCTGCCCGGCGGAATGTGGCTGTGTTTGGAGGGTGAGGATGTTGGGCTTTTCGAAGAACATCCTGCAGCAGGAGATCGTGTGCAGTGGGCGTGGGTGGGCCTGGGCCTTGGTGGCGACACGTTGACATCTGGAGAAGAAGACTTTTTGGTCGAGAAAGACGCGTTGCCTCTGTGTTTTCATGAGGTGGCCAAAGCCACACCATGGGGTGGACAAGGTCGATTCTGGACCACGTCAACGACGGCCTTCGGGGCATCGGGCATCCCTGGTGAAGTCCCTCCGTTCACGGCGTTGGAGATTCACTTTTCCCAGCGCCGTCCGGTTCTTGATGCATCTTGGTTGACTGAAGTCCAACAAGGGGTCCTTGAGGAAGGTGTCTGGTTGAAGGCTTTTGTGAAGGAAGCTGCACCTGATGCTGAACAACTTGCAGACCTCCCTGTGTGGGTCGATTGCATCGATTGCGCTTTGACTGAGCCAGGAGTCGGTGCAGTGCGTTTGGACATCCTCACTGTCGACGCTCAATCCATCCTGGAAGGTGCGCAAGGCAGGGAAACCACCCTGGAGTGGGTGCGTGGCACCCCGGACCAATTGGTGCCCGCCTTGGAGAAGGCGTTGTTGGCCCATCCAGGTGCTGAGGTGATGACCGTTTGGACGACTTCAGAACACGCCTTCCAAAAGAAAGGAGTGCCCGCTGCGGGCGTCAGACCTCGAACACCGGTGCGATTTGATGTTCAGGTTTCTCCAGGGTGGTGAGGATCAGGAGTCGGCTTGCCACGACGCCACCCAACCTTCGGCGGCGGCATTCACCATGTCGTAGACCTGGCTGAATCCCTCTGTGCCTTCGTAGTAGGGGTCAGGAACCTCACCGCCTTGCACAAAGCGCTTGATTTTGGCCAAATGATTGTCCTTGTCTCCTGCGAGTCTTTGGGCGTTGGCCAGATTGGAGTTGTCCATCACCAAGATCCAATCGAAGCGTTCGAAGTCTTTGCGCACCAGCTGACGTGAGGTTTGTTTTGAGATGTCGATGCCGTGTCGCTGCATTTCCTGTTGAGCTCTTCGGTCCGGGTGCTCACCAGCGTGGTGGGCGCTGGTGCCCGCGGAGTCGACTTTGCAACGCAAGCCACGTTGTTGGATGTGATG
>CAJWII010000022.1 GCA_913041065.1 uncultured Flavobacteriales bacterium | reverse complement strand
TTCCAGCGGCGGCCAAAGCACCAGGGGCAGCGGCCGGTCAGGAGGTCGTGGCGGTTCACCCCGACGCTGAACGGACATGATGATTCGCTTCTTCACACGTGCATTCGTAGCCACGGCATTTGTTGCGGCCATGCCTTCGATGGGCATTGCCCAAAACGAAGCCGACGTGCTACGTTACGGATGGGTTGCCCCCCTGGGCAGCAGCAGAACCATGGCCATGGGCGGGGCGTTCGGCGCCCTGGGGGCCGACCTCGGCAGCATGGGCATCAACCCTGCGGGGTTGGGCTTGTACCGGCGCGGCGATTTGGCCATCGCCACAGGGATGAACAGCGCCAACACCGACGCCAGTTGGAACACCACCTCGGCCACCTCAGCCAAATTCCAAGGCACAACAGGCAACTTGGGGGTGGCCCTCACCTACCCCAGCGTGGACGCCGATTGGCCGTTTTTCACTTTGGCGGTGGGAAGGCAAGTGCGTATGCCATTCAACCAGCGCATCTTTATCGAAGGGGTGCCTTCTGAATCGACGGTGTCTGACTTGTTTGTGGAGCAGGCCTTGGACGACGCGGCCATCTACGGCTATACCTCCACCGACGAAGCGTTGGGCAGCGGCGACGTATTCCCTTATTCTGCGTCGCTGGCTTGGCGCACCCTCTTGCTCTTGCCCGACAACGACGACATCTACGCCACCGCTGTTGGTGGGCCGGTGGAGGTCAAGCGTGTGATTGAGCGGTCAGGCCGCATGTGGGAAACCCAAATCGGATTTGGCACTTGCTACCGGGACCGACTGAGCATCGGCGCCACGCTGGGCATGCCCAAGGTGGAATTTGAGGAGACCTCCACCCACCAAGAAACCACCGTCTCAGCGGAAGACGACCTCAGGTCGTGGGACTACAACGAGCGGCTCAACGTGGATGGGCAGGGCATCCTGCTGCGTGCTGGGGTGATCTGGCGTGTCACCTCCCAGCTGAGGATTGGACTCGCTCACCAAACCCGGGGCCGCATGACGCTGCTGGACAACTACAGCACCTCGTTGTCCACCCAGTGGGCGGACGACAGCGAACGCACCTCCTCCAGCCCCGTCACCAACAACGAGTACCTGATGTACACCCCACGGCGCACCACCGTGTCGGCGAGCTTCCTCATGGGCAAGCTGGGGGTGTTGGCCGCGGACTACGTCCACACCGATCTCCGAGAAGGCGAACTCGGAGACCCTGGCACAATCCTCTCTTCCGGCTACGACTACGCGGCGGAGAATGTGGCCGTGGACAGCAGCCTGCAGGTCGTTCGTGAAGCCAGGGTGGGCCTGGAGCTTCGCCTGGGGCCCTCGAAAGAATACCGCATCCGGATGGGTGGCGGTACCGGGAATTCTCCGCTCAACCCCAACGGCGTGGCCGCCGACGGCAGCCGTCACCACGCCAGTTTTGGCGCCGAATACCGCATTGGTGACGTGCACTTCAGCGTGGCATGGCGCCGCACGTGGCACTTGGAGGACTACCTGTTCATGGGGGCGATCCACCCCGAGAGCCGTGGCACGCTCGACCGCACTTCCGCAGCCTTGATGCTCGGGGCTGGGCTGCGCCTCTGAGCCTGCGCTTGCCAATCCTTCACGAAAGAGAAAAGCCCACCGAAGCGGGCTTTTTCTCGGGTCAGGCTTTCGCCGTTCCTCACTTCTTCAACTTGGCAATGGCCTTGTCCAGAAGGGTGTTCATGCGCGTCAACTCCTCTTCCGCGAGTTCCTTGTCCACAAGAATGCGGCCGCTGTGCTCGTCGACGATGATGCGCTTGCGCTGGGCAATGTCGATTTGGCGCTGGGGGGGGATCTTGATGAAAGTGCCTGCGCTGGCTTGACGCTCGATGGGCACCACGGCCAATCCGTTCTTCGCGGCGCCACGGATGCGGCGGTACGAATTCACGAGGCGGTCGTCGATGCCCTTGGCCATCTTGTCGCTGTGCGTTTGGAGGAGCTCCTCCTCAGCTTGGGTCTCGGCGATGATGGCCTCCAACTCTGCCTTCTTGGCGTCGAGGTCGGCTTGGCGCTGGTTGAAACGCTCGCGGGTGCCTTCGAGACCCTCTGCCTTTTGCTCGGTTTGGGCTTGGCACTCTCGGATGCGCTTCTCGCAAAGCTCAATCTCGAGGGTCTGGTACTCGATTTCCTTGGCGAGCGATTCGAACTCGCGGTTGTTCCGCACGTTGTTCTGTTGATCGGTGTACTTCTCAATCAACGCCTGGCTGTCCTTGATCTGCATTTGGTATGCCAAAATGCGTTGGTTCACCTGGTCGTTGTCGTCCTCCATGCGCTCGAGGCGGGCACGCAGGCCTTCCAACTCGTCTTCGAGGTCACCCACTTCCAAAGGAAGTTCGCCGCGCACCACGCGGAGGCGGTCGATGCGGGAGTCGATGATTTGAAGGTCGTAGAGGGCTCGGAGCTTGTCCTCAGCAGTGCTTGTTTTCTTCTTGGCCATACGGGTCGAAGTCAATCTTGGTTTCAGCGAAAAGCAACAGGGTTCGTCTGGATTTCAGACAAACGGACTGCAAAATTAGGGAATTTCTCGTTGATTTTGTTGGAAATCAAGGCGCTGGTTTGCCATTCGCTTTCGAAGTGGCCCACGTCCAGAATTTGGACTTGCCCCTCTGCTTGGAAATATTCGTGGTACTTCACGTCGGAGGTCACGTAAACGTCTGCCTTGGCGCGCTTTGCGTCCGAGATCAAAAACGCCCCCGACCCACCGCACACCGCGATGCGCTTCACCTCCTTGTGAACCGGTGCCGTGTGCTTCACAGCGCCGCAACCCAAGACTGCCTTCACATGGTCCGCGAACGTCTCCCAGGGCATGGGCTCGGCCAATTCCCCCACCATGCCAGACCCCACGTCCGTCCTGGCCTGCACCAAACTCACTCGGTCAAAGGCGACCTCCTCGTAAGGATGGGCCGCCGTCATGGCTGCTTCCACGGCGAGAGCCAACGCAGCAGGCACCGCCATTTCAAGCTTGACCTCAGGCTCGCGGTGCAATTCTCCAAGCTTCCCCACATGCGGGTTGGCGCCATCCAGAGCTCGGAACGTGCCGACGCCAGAAGCCTGGAAGCTGCATTCTTCGTAGTTCCCCAAGTGCCCTGCGCCAGCTTCGGCCATGGCGCTCCGCACGTCATCTGCCTGCGCTTCCGGCACAAACACCGACCACTTTTCCAAGCATTCCCCTTTCGGACGCAGAATCCGCAAGGAATCTGAGAGACACCCCAGGGACTCTGCCAACTTCCGGTTCACCCCAGTCAACACGTTGTCGAGGTTGGTGTGGATGGCGTACAAGGAGATGCCCGACCGGATGGCCCGCATCACCGTGCGCTCGACGTCGTTGCTGCCGTTTAATCGTTTGAGACCGCCAAAAATGACGGGGTGGTGGCTCACGATCATTTGGCAACCCGTGCGCTCGGCCTCGTTCACCACCTCTTCTGTGCAGTCCAAACTGACCAGAACCTGCGTCACCTCCGCGTCTGCGTGGCCCACCAGGAGCCCGACGTTGTCGTACGATTCTGCGAACTGTCGGGGCGCCCACGTTTCCAGCCAAACGGCGATGTCGCGTACCTTCAAGGCCTTGTCCATGCAGCCGAAGGTACACTTTCCAGCGCAGTTCCCTGGGGCCGTGTCGAACGCGTTCTCGTCGCGCAAGGCGCGCCAAGGACACGCGTGGCTGGGCCCATGGTTCCTGCCGTTGGCGGCGCTCTACGCGGCCGCGCTTTGGCTTCGACACAAGGCTTACGACTGGGGCCTCCTGCACAGCAAACGCGGCGCCCTGCCGACGTTGGTCGTGGGCAACCTCGAACTGGGCGGCACGGGGAAAACGCCGCACGCCATGGATTTGGCCAAGCGGCTCGAGTCCCGACTCGGAACCGGGAAAGTCGCCATCCTTTCTCGTGGACATGGTCGCTCCTCCAACAGGTTCCAATGGGTGGACAGCGCGTGCACATGGGAACACGTCGGAGACGAGCCTTGGATGATGGCCCGCGCGCTGCACCCCATTCCAGTCGCAGTCGGAGCCAACCGCCTCAAAGCCCTGAATGCCATGGCCCAAACCCGACCAGAACTCAAGGCTGTGGTGCTTGACGACGGCATGCAGCACCGCGCCCTCGTTCCGGACCGCCTCGTGTGCTTGCTGTCCCGGCCAAACGCCTCTTGGTTCTCTGTCCTGCCTGCCGGGCCTTGGCGGGATTTGCCGGCGCGTGCGTCCCAGGCAGACCTCACCGTGGCCACCGAAGGAACCGTCCAAGGGACCCACGCCCAAAGCCAAACGTCGGTCCATTCCCCGACCTGCGTTCATCCGACACCTCTGGACACGCCCCTCGAACACCCGGCTTTGCTGGTCACCGGTACAGCCCAACCCCGACGCGTCGTGGAGTCCGCAGTCCACCTCAAGGTCGCCCTGGCGGCCTGCGCCCATTATCCCGACCACCATCCCTTTCTTGCCCGAGACATCAAGGCCTGGAACGCATACGGCGTGAACCACGGCGTACAAGACTTGCTGACCACCGCCAAGGATGCGGCACGGCTCGACCCGTGGTTGCCCCAGCTGGCCTCATGGCGCATTTGGATCCTCCCCATGGAAGTGCATTGGGAGGACGAAGACACCGTAGACGCGTTCCTCAATTCCTGGGTGCGCACCTTACCTTCGTGACATGACCCACGCTCTCTCTCGTTTCATGTTCGCGGCCACCTGTTGGGCCGTGGCCATCGCTTGGATTGGTTGCAATTCGCCGTCCACCTCGGGACCCTCGGGAACCATCACCGGCGAGATCCAAGGGGCCAAGCCCGGCAGTGCCGTGGTGCTTCGAAGCTTCAGCCGAGGCAACTTGGTCAACGTCGCCGAGGCCACGTTGGATTCGGCCGGCAACTTCACCTTGACACCGGAGAAATCCCTCTCGTTGGGGCACCATCAGCTCGTCGTCAGCCGCACGAATCCCCTGGTGCTCATCACGGACAGCACAGAGCATGTGCACGTGCGCGCTTCAGTCACATCCCGGGGCAACTACCTGGTCGGGGCAGACATCGACGGCTCGCCCCAATCGGTCGAAGTGGCCGAACTGTACGACGTCATCATGCCCATCAGCGCCAGGCTCAAGGACGTGGAGCGCCAAGGGCGTTCCGTGGATGTCACCAAGCGCCAAGATGCCAAGACGTTGGCGGCCGCCATGGCCGACAGCATCAACGACGCGAGTTTGGCGTTTGCACAAGCCCACGCGGGAAGCTTGGCGGCGTTGAACGCCCTGGAAGGACTTGATGCGAAAGAACACAAAGAGCTTTTCAAAGCCACCCTCTCTGCACTGGAAGGAGCGCACGCAGACAATTCGTTCTATCGCCAGGTCAAAGGCCAATACGACCGAGCCAACAAGCCCCGGACCATCGACATGACCCAAAAGCCCAAGCGCGGCACCAAAAACGGAAAATACGCGACGGGTGACATGGCCCCTGACATCGTGATGAACGACCCTTCTGGGGTGGAGCGCAAGTTGAGCGACCTCCGAGGCAAGGTGGTCCTCGTCGATTTTTGGGCTTCTTGGTGCGGGCCTTGCCGACGCGAAAACCCCAACGTGGTGCGGGCTTACGCCAAGTACAGGGACCAAGGATTTGAGGTCTTCTCGGTCTCCTTGGATAGCAAAGCCGACCGCTGGGCCAGCGCCATTGAGCAGGACCAACTCACATGGACCAACCACGTGAGCGATTTGAAAGGCTGGCGCAATGCGGCCGCGCAGGATTACGGCATCAGCAGCATTCCTCACACGATGCTCATCGACCGCGACGGTTCCATCCTGGCCACCCACCTCCGTGGCAGCGCACTGGAATCGTCCCTCCGCGGCATCTTCGGCGAGTGATGCCGAGCTGCGTCCACCTGGCATCCGACTTGCACCTGGGCGCGCCCAACTCCACCCTCTCTCGGGAGCGTGAACGGGCGTTCGTCCGTTGGATGCGTGACGCCGCGGAAGGACGCAGGTTCGCCGAGGGCAAGCCCGCCACAGAACTCCACCTCGTCGGAGACATCTTTGATTTTTGGCACGAATACCACCACGTGGTGCCCAAAGGAGGAGCGCGTGTGATGGGCGCCATCGCGGAACTCTCCGACGCAGGACTGCCCGTGCACTACCACGTGGGCAACCACGACCTCTGGACTTACGGCTACCTCGAAGAGGAACTTGGCGTGTCTCTCCACCGCGAACCCATCCTCTTGGATTGCGACGGCACCTTGTGCATGGTGGGGCACGGCGACGGATTGGGCCCTGGCGACGCCACCTACAAGGTGCTCAAGAAAGTGTTCACCTCTCCTTGGGGCCAAACCCTCTTCAAGACCTTCCACCCGGACTGGGGTGTGAAACTGGCGCAAGGATGGTCCAAGCAAAGCCGCGCCCGAGGTGAGCACCCCATGGGCAAGCTGGAAGACGAACATTTGGTCCAACACGCCATGTCTGTGTTGGACGACGCCGAAGCGCCGTCGCCAGACGTGTTCATTTTTGGACACCGTCACCAGCCCGTCCACGTGCCCCTGCCTCGCGGCGCCGCAGACTACCTCAACCTGGGGGATTGGCTGACCCACATGACCTCGGCGGTGGTCCACGAAGGCAAAGCCGAACTCATCGACCACAAGAAGGGCGACCAAGCTTGACCGTCGTCCAACAAAAAAGGGCCTCCCATGGGGAAGCCCTTTTACATGTTGTCATGTTGAAGGTCAACGACGGACCACAAACTTGGCGGCACGGCTCTGACCGCCCTGCACCATGCGGACCACGTAGTGGCCTGGGGCGAGGTCATTCACGTTCAAAGTCAACTGACGCTCACCTGTCATGGTGAAGGCCTCCTGCATCCAACAACGTCCAGCCAAGTCGTAGACTTCGACTTCCACACTGCCCTGTACACCCGCGGTCGGGAGGTTCAAGTCGCCACCCACCACAGGGTTGGGGTACACGTTCCAAGACTCCTGGAAGGCCACAGGCTCTTCTTCTTCGACGTCGGCCGCAATGCCGCTGACGAAGATGCCTCGACCGTGTGTGCCAGCGTAAATAGCCCCACCGTTGGTAACGTTGCTCCAGACGTGGGGGTCACGGAACTGCTGCTTCAAGTCGAAGACAGGCGCTGTCACCACGTCATGACCAGTAGACATGCCGAGGTTGCTGTAGTTCCAGTCGCCTCCGCCATTGTCGGTCATGAACACCCCAAACTCTGTGCCTACAACGATGGTGGCTCCTGAAGCGTCGTTGGCGTCGACCACCACGTCGTAGCAAGGCATGCTGGACAAAGAGGCGTCCCAAATGTTGCTCCAGGTCACATCGTCCGACAAGGCGTTGAAAGATTCGCGGACTTTGCCCGTGGAACCGCCGTAACCACCCACA
Organism: uncultured Flavobacteriales bacterium; assembly: GCA_913041065.1. Lineage (GTDB taxonomy): Bacteria > Bacteroidota > Bacteroidia > Flavobacteriales_D > Sanyastnellaceae > UBA11663. The sequence continues at coordinate 10,995 of CAJWII010000022.1, read as the reverse complement.
GTCACCACCACGTGGTTCGCGTCGTTGGGGTCGATGCTCAATCCGGTGACCGCACCTCCAGCCTGGCTCAAAATGGTCTCCACTTCGAGGGCGCCGTTGTCGACGTCTTCTTGCGAGTACACGTCGCGCAACCCGGTCACACGCGTCACTTGGCCGTTCCAGCCGGTGAAGAACATCACATTGCCAGCCTCGTCGCCGGTCTCCACAAATTCGATGGCCTTGGTGCCGTTCCAACCAGAAGGCGCGTCGGCGATGCGAATCCATGTCGGTGTGGTGTTGAAATTCAACACGTCACGGGAGATCCAGACGCCGAGGTTTTGGTTGTCGTAGGCACGCAACCCGATGCAGAACATGCTTGTGTAAGGATCTGTCACACGAATGCGCTCAGGCACGTTGGCCAACACGTCCGAAGGGTAGTGGTACATGGTGTCGCACACCTGGTACTCGTTGTAGATCGTGGTAAACACGTAGGTGGTGTCGTACAAGCCTGTGGGCACTTCCACCGCCGTTTCGATGGTCTCGTCGCCCACTTGCGTGTACAAGGTGTCGGTCACCACGATTTCGTTGGTGAACATGATGCTGTCCACGCCAGCGGAATCTGAGAATTGCTGGCAGTCCACCACCATCTCACCCTCTTGGGGAGCAAGCCAGAAGTAATCGGGATCTTCCGTCAATGGCTCGTCCAAAATGCGCTCTGGACGCACCAACTCTTCCCAGAAGTGGAGGGTGTCATCCTCAGACATGGCGTACTCGAAAGGCAAGTTTTGGCTTGCGGTCTCCAACGGGAAGGTGCCTCCCACAGAGTCTTGTCCGAAGGTGTTCACCAAAATCACAGACTGCTGGCTGTGAGCGTCGTCGAAGTTCTCGTACAACCGAGAGCACGAGTAGAACTGACCCAAGTCGTTGGCCAAGCCATCTCCGTCGGTGTCCACAAAGTAGTCTGTGAAGTTGTCGTCCAGGATCGCGCCAGCGTTGTTCACATCACCTGGGGCGTAAGTGCCACGCACGAATCCACCGTACTGCGACGCGGCAGTCCAAGCGTAGTTGTAGCCAATGGCCTCGGTGACATGGCTGATGGTGGCGTCGAAACCGTCGCCGCCGTTCACCTCCACGGCCATTTGGTCGCTCAAGAAGGACCCGTCAGAAGGAATCAGCAAGCTACCGTTGTCCTGGGTTCCACCGAGCACTTCTTGGCCAGCTCCGTGGGCGATGCCGTAGAATTGGGTCACATTGTAGTTGCGGTTGCAGGCAGTGTACGACTCTCCGTTGTTGTCGCTGCGGTAGATGCCGCCGTCGGTCGCGATATACATGGTGCCGTCTTGCAAGAAGCGCACCTCGTGGATGTCGGCGTGCACTCCGTATGCGAATCCTGGGGCGTCGAATGGCGCAGCCGCAGATTCTGCCTGTTGGAAGGGGCCTGAACGCCACAACTCGATGCCACCCACAAATGCGAGGTTGGGATCAGCCTTGCTGATGCCAAGAGCCAAGTCGTACTTGCCTTGGTTCCGTGGGAGCGGAGTTGCAGTGTCGATTTCGCCGGGCCACACGTTGGACCAGCTGCCGGATTGGCCTGCATTGTCGCTGTGGAACAATCCATAGAAAAAACCACCTGACGTGGCGTACACCGCAAACGCGTTGTGGTTGCCGTTCGCGTCAGGGGTCAAAGCAATGTCTACACGCGCGCGGCCCACGCCACTTTGGGGTGGGTTGCCGTCTTGGCCGCTGCCCTGAGAAATCAATTCGAGGTCTGCAAAATCGCTGTCGATGGATCGGTACACACGACCGTTCACACCAGCCACGAGGCAGTACGACCCATCAGGAGCGATGGCCACGTCAGATGCTGCGCTGGGGGCGTTGGTGCTGCCTTGAACCTCGACGAGGTCTCCGTTGGTGATGGAGCCGTATCCGCTGGCGGATGCAAACCACACGCGGTCGTCGTTGTTGGGGTCGGCAATCAAGGCGTCTGTCGCCGTGAAACTGCCCGAGCCGGACACCTGCTCCCAGGACGCCCCTGCGTCGGTGGAGCGCCAGATACCCTCGCCGCGGAATCCAGAATCGCCTTCACCGGAAGCGCCTTCCCAAGCGGTACCTGTGCCCACGTAGAGGTCGCCGTTGCCAGCCAACGCGATGGACCCCACCATCAAGCTGGGGAAGGTGGTGATTTGGGTCCAATTGTCGCCCCGGTTCATGGACTTCCACAAACCGCCTGAGACCGAACCTGCGTACAGGCCGTTGGCACCAAAGGGTTCAATGGCGCGTGTGCGGCCACCGATGTTGTCGGGACCGAGTTCGTGCCATGACAAGCTTGAAGCTTTGGCGGCCAAATCGCGCTTGGCCTTCTTTTCCACCTTCTGGCGGAGCTCTGCAAGGCCTGCGTAGTCGACCACACCGTTCTCGTCGCCGAGCAAAGCTTGACGAATTTCGAGCGCACCGTTGGGTTCGGCGGCTTTCTTCTCAATACGTGGGCTGTACGCTTCAGACTCTTGGTTGGACAGGGTGAACCACCCCATCACGGACAGGCCGAGGATGGCGGTTCCAGCGGAAACGCTGCGCAAGGTTGAATTCAACATCATATATTCAGTCTAGATTCAGGCAAAAAGACGCCCGAAAGTTACAACAGAAGAACCTCCCGGATTCTCCAAAAGTCGCCTCGTGTGGAAGGAGTGAACGGCTCAAGGGCGAGAGTCTCGCTTCCTCGAGCATGGGATGCAGTTCAGACCACGTGCTTTTCCGCGTGGTACGAGGAGCGCACAAGCGGTCCACTCTCCACATGGCGGAAGCCCTTTTCCTTGCCAATGGTCTCCAATTCGGCAAACACGTCGGGGTGGATGAACTCCACCACTGGAAGGTGCTTGGGGGTCGGTTGCAAGTACTGTCCGAGGGTGATGACTTGACAACCCACACTTCGCAGGTCGTCCATGGTTTCCACCACCTCGTCGAAGGTCTCGCCCAAGCCGAGCATCACGCCGCTTTTGGTGCGAATGCCGGTGTCAGAAAGGCGCTTGATCACTTCAAGGCTGCGGTCGTATTTGGCTTGAATGCGCACCGACTTGGTCAGGCGACGCACCGTTTCCAGGTTGTGCGACACGACTTCGGGCGCCACTTGGATGATGTGCTGAAGGTTGGCCCACTTGCCCGCAAAGTCAGGGATGAGCGTTTCCAGGGTCGTGCCTGGGCTCTGGTGGCGGATGGCGCGCACGGTTTGGGCCCAAATTTCCGCGCCGCCGTCGGGCAAATCGTCCCGGTCCACCGAGGTGATGACGGCGTGCTTGACCCCCATGAGTTTGACCGAGTTCGCCACGCGGCCAGGCTCAAACACGTCAACCTCATCAGGCTTGCCGGTGACCACATTGCAGAAGCCGCAGCTCCGAGTGCAAATGTTGCCCAGTATCATGAACGTGGCTGTGCCTTCGCCCCAGCACTCGCCCATGTTGGGGCAGTGGCCACTCTCGCAAATCGTGTGAAGCTTGTGCTCCGACACAATGTTGCGTACTTCGCGGTACGCCTCTCCGGTGGGCAGTTTGACCCGAAGCCACTTGGGCTTGGGCACACGCTGCTTGGGGGCGCCGTTGGACGAACCTTCTTGTCCAGAATTTCCAGGTGAACCTGCGGTCATGACGCAAAGGTCGGAAAGGAATGCTCAGCTTCGTGCGTCGCCCAATCCCTTGGCAGACCATTGTGCACCCCACGCGTAGCGCAACAGGAACGTAAATTGCATTCGCCGGGGCGCCACAAATGAGGGCGCCATGATTTCCACAGGGCGCCAATACACGTCGGCCTGGATCCCCACGTCCAGGGTCCGGGTGGAGGTGCGCGTCTCGCTGAATTCGAAACTGACGGTCTGCCCCACGGACAACCCGGGGTTCCACGCCAAGCTCTCCAGCCCGTTGACCCATGGGGCCCGGCCGTAAATCCGATCCGAGAAATGCTCTTCCGGCGCGTAACGCTCCACTTGCAGGGAGGTGTACGGGATCTCAGGGTATCCGATTTCCAAAAACACCGGTTTGGCAATGCCCATCACGGCGCCTACGCTTCGCGTGTGCGAAACGGTGACCCCACCGCGACGGTATTTCTCCGCCACCATGGACTCCTTGTAGCGTTGGAGGCGCAGGGCGTGGAAGGCGTTGACTTTGCCAAATACGTAAGGCAAGCCCTCCTCGTACACTGGGTTCCGGGTTTTTTCCTCCTTCAAGTGACGCACGAAGACCAGCTCGCCTTGCCATCCTCGGACGACAAAAGCACCGTCGAAGGTCCCGCGCTGAAAGCCCACACCTGCCCCCTGGCTGTGCAAGGTGACGTGGAAGCGTCCGGCGTCGGTGAGCACCACGTCTGCCCCTTCGCCAAACACGGCATCGAAGCCTGTGGTTTGGGCTTGCACCTCGAGGGGCCCGAGTGCGAGGGCCACAATCAGCCACACGCCCAACGCCTTCCGGTGCGCCTCAGATGTTGTGTTTCGGATGCACATCGCTCACGAAGTTAGGTGCATCTTGCACTCATGTCGAATCCGGACTCTCCCACTTGGAATTACAAGGTGTCTTACGTCGATCCGTTGCGCACGGAGAACATGCACCTAAAGTCAGGCCAAACGCTCCTCACCGACGCCCCCACCGACAACCACGGTTTGGGGGAGGCGTTTTCCCCCACCGACCTGCTCAGCACGTCTCTTGCGGCGTGCGTCATGACCATCATGGGCATCCATGTCCAAAGCAAAGACTATGACTTGCTAGGCATCGACACCCAAGTCCAAAAAACAATGGCGGCCAACCCCCGTCGGGTCGCCGCCATCGTGATGGAATTGGACGTTCGCGTGTCTGCACAGGCGACCGACCAAGATTTGAAGGTGCTCGAGCGCGTGGCCCGAGCGTGTCCTGTTGGGCAGAGTTTGCACCCCGAAGTCAAGCAGGATCTGACGTTTCGATTTGTCCGTACTTAACGGACATCAGCCGTCGGTGCTTCAGCGTAAGCTGCACAAGAGGTGTACAACGTGCCGCAAGAGCTGAGCGCTGCGGCGGTCAAAAGCACAATGGCTGCGATGCGAAGGGTGCGTTGCATGGGGATTGTGTTTGAGAGGGTTTGAAGAATTCTTGCCCCTTTACGCCGGCACATTCCAAAAGGTTACACCCTCGCCCGAATTACCTTCGTGTCACATGACGACAGACCGCCCATCTCTCCTGCTGTGGACCCTCTTGTGGGTGATGATGGGCGTGGGCTGCGCGACCAGCCTCCAAACCCCAAGCACCCGACGCCCCTACGACCGCAAGGCTTCTGTCCTGCATCCTGAGGTCGTCTTGCACCGGAACATGACCACGTCCAGTGTGGACCTCTACCTCTCGGTGAATCGGTCCGAATTGTTGTACAGCCGAGCGAGTGCGTCGTCCCCGTTCGTGGCCCAGCTTCAAATCGAGCTCCTCGACACGTCTTGGACCGTGGTCGACACGGCCTGGGACCACACCCCCTCCCTGTTGCGCCTGCGCCAAACCTGGCGGGGCCTCGGCGTGCCTGCCTGGGCCGAGTGCGATGTGACCGACCTGCAGCGCAACACGTCTTGGTCCACCCGCCGGTTCCTGGGTCCTTCCGATGGCTTCGGGGCGAGGGACGTCCTGGCGTGGAGCGAGCTCGACAAATGGGCCGTGCGTCCCGACCAAGCCACGGTGAACGACACCTTGCGGCTCATGCTGCCCTCGGCGCTGTCCCAACGAAGCGAGGGCGAGGTGGCATGGTTGCTCTACCACGTGACCCCGCCCAAGTCGCTCCCCCCTCCGCCTTACAGCGGCACACGTGTGCGTTGGGACACCCTCACCCCGGTGAACGTCGGTCAGGTCGTGGCGGACAGCATGATCGTGGTCCAAGTCGCGGAGGGGTTGACCCTGTTTGAATTGGCGTCCAACGAGTTGGCCATTCATGTTCACGGACGTCAGCCGCGGTTTCCGGAATTGGGCCCCGCCCCATCGCTGATCTCGCCCGTTCGGTACATCGCCACCAGGGCGGAGTACAACAAACTCAAGCAAGCCACCCATCCCAAGCTGGCCCTCGACGAATTCTGGTTGGCCTGCGGCCGCACCCCCAACAAAGCGCGAAACTTGCTTCAGACGTACTACGACCGCGTGGAGGAGGCCAACCATGCCTTTTCCGGACTGGTCGACGGCTGGAAGACCGACCGTGGCATGGTGCACGTGGTGTTCGGGATCCCGCAACGGATCCGGCGCGACGCCTGGAACGAGTATTGGGTCTACGGCGAGGAAGGCACCACCAACGCTCTGACCTTCCATTTCAGGCGCAAAACCACCCCGTACGACGACAACCACTTCGTGCTGCAACGAAGCATCCAGTTCCGCTCGGCGTGGGACCGTGCAGTCAGCGCCTGGCGCAACGGGCGGGTTCGTGCGAATTGATCGCCGACCGACCTGAGCGCGACCTACCTTTGCGCCATGCACCACCGACGTCCCTCTGAACGCACCTTCCTGTTTGGCATTCACCCGGTCTTGGAAGCACTCCAAGAGGCCAAACCCATGCAACGCGTCCTGTTTCTCAAAGGGAAACAAACCGACGAGATGTCGGAGATTCTGAGCAAGTGCCGCGCCCTGGACATCCCGGCGCAAGCGGTGCCCAAAGAGCGACTCGACCGCATCACCATGAAAAACCACCAAGGCGTGGTGGCCTTCATTTCCCCAATTGAGTTTCAGCCGCTCGACGAAGTGGTGCTAGGAGCCTTCGAGGCCGGCCAAATACCTTTGCTCGTCGCCCTCGACGGCGTGACGGACGTCCGCAACCTCGGGGCCATTGCACGAACGGCCGAATGCTTTGGCGCCACCGCGTTGGTCGTGCCCGCAACCGGGTCCGCTCCGGTGAATGAAGACGCCGTCAAGTCGTCGGCTGGCGCGTTGCTGCGCTTGCCCATGTGCCGAGTGAAGCGCATGGACCAGGCCATGGAGTGGATGACTCAAATGGGACTCTCCCCTGTCGCGGTGAGCGAAAAGGGCGACGTCCAAGCCCACGAATTGGCGGGAGACGCACCGACATGTCTGGTGCTTGGCGACGAGCATTCCGGCATTTCCGCCGAGGTGATCAAGCACTGCACGACGGCCGTGCGCATCCCCATGAAAGGCAAAACGTCGAGCCTGAATGTGGGCGTGGCGGCAGGGATTGTTCTCCACGCTTTGGGGCTGAAAAGCCCCGACGCCTGAGCTCCGGCAGGGCACTCGGGGGCAGTATTTTTCATCCAACGTCTCGCCCCTGATTACCCCCCGAGTTCACACGCCATGATGCGCCGCACGTTTGGACCCATTCTCGTCTTGACAGCCACGTGGCTGACTCCGGCATTGGCCGCTTGGGGTCAACTCAGTTGCACGTCCTGCAACCCGCAGTTTCTTCAAGTTGAACCGAGTACCCTTGACACGTCCTGCATCGCCGGCAACGCATTGAACTTGCTCCCTGACTTCTTGGACTACACCTCAGACTGTTCCGACGGCTTCAGCACGGCGGTCGCCAAATTTCCTCTGGGAAACGAACGTGTGTGCAACGGCAACCGTCCTGAGGACCTGCCCTCTTTCTTTGGCACTGTCCACCTGCACAACTTCCAGTCGACCGGTCTGGCCAGCAGCAACGCCTTCACCATCGACGGGGAAGGCGGCACGTGGACGATGCACGACGACAACATCGCCACGTTTGAGGGACAGATCTTCAACCGCCTGAACGACAGCCTCCAATTTCAAGTTGAACTCGTGTTGGAATTGTCCACCACAGGATCGTCTTGGATGTCCCAAGGGGGCAACATCAACTTGGCCGGCTCCGACAGCACCGAGGCAGAGAATTGGGGCATTTGGCAAGTCAAACCTTTGATGTCAAGGATGGTCGGGCTCAACACCCTTGCGGGCCAGTTCTTGCTCGTCCAAAACTCCAGCGTCGACATCAGCCATCCTTTCCAAGTCGGCACCAACGCCCACGGTTTCCCCACAGACACGGAAGGGATGGCCGGCAACTTTGGGTGGTCGATGTGCATTGGGTCCGTTGTGCATGGAGGATTTGGGCAGGTCGCCGTGGAGTTTGACTCGTGCGTTCAGTACGAAGCCACCTGCGCCTCCGACCTCGATGCGGTCGGCCGCTATGTGGTGGGGAACCAAGCTGGTTACGTCGAAGCCACCCGCACCGTCAACCTCACAGACCAAGACCCACCCACGTTCACCGTGATCCCTGAAGACCTGGAGCTCGAGTGCCCTGCAGACCCGTACGATGTTGAGCTTTCCGCCCTCCCTGTGGAGCTCGACGACTGTTCTGCATGGGTGCTGGACAGCAACGTGAATGTGGTGCCTGGGACTTGCGTACAGGAAGTGCGCGTGCTGACCACCTACCTCGCCAGCGATGCCTGCGGGAACACCGCCGAGCACCTTCACACCGTGGAAGTGGTCGACCGCACCGCACCGAGCTTGACAGCACCCGCGTCTGTGGAGTTCGGATGCGACGAGCCATTGGTGTACGACGACGCCTTCGCGTTGGATGCCTGCGAAGGTGAGGTGGTGGTGGTGGAATTGGCCGCCCAAATCCTGGACGGCGAATGTCCCGACAACTACACCGTGTTGCGGACGTTTGTGTCGACGGACGGATGCGGAAACGACACAACGGTCGTGCAAACGATCCAGGTGCGCGACCTCGAGCCACCCACCTTCACCCTGCCGGATCACGTGTTCCTCGATTGTGGGGAACCCGAGGAATACCCCGACTTCGCCGTGGTGGACAATTGCACCCCAACCTCGGATTTGCCTTTGGACATCGCCAATTTCTTGGTGGACTCGGAGTGCGAAGGGTCGAGGGTGCTGGAACGTCAAGCGCAATCCACCGACGCTTGCGGCAACCTGGGCCAAGCGTTTCACCTGGTCATCATCTCGGACACCACGCCTCCCTCGTTTGTCGAGGTGCCGGACGACATGACCATGGCCTGCGACAGCGAGACGCCCTTGCCATGGCCCACGGTCGAGGACGATTGTTCCACCTGGGATGTGGCGGTGGTGGAGGACACCACATGGCTGAACTGTCCCCAAAACATGGACGTCGTCCGCACCTTTGTGGCCACAGACGCCTGCGGCAATGTGGCCGAAGTCTCTCACACGGTTTCCCACCGAGACACCGCTCCTCCGCAACTCACCCTTCCCGAAAACGACGTCCAGATCGCCTGCGATGCAGACTGGGTGTTCGACGGAACTGGGTTGGCTGGGGACATCTGTTCTGACGTGATTTGGGACGTGCAAACGCAGGATACGGTGCCCGAAGAAGGTAGCATATTTTCCCGGTTGGTCACAGCCACCGCCTCCGACCAATGTGGCAACGCGACGACAGGGCAATTTCTTGTGCACAACGTGGACAGCGAAGCCCCGCATTTCATCCTTGTGCCCGAGGACCTCACACTTCTTTGCGAGGATCCCATTCCAACGTCATTCTCGGAGGCCGCCGACGCATGTTCTCCTGTGAACTATACCTCCAGTGACACCACGGTGGCCCACCCTGATGTCGGGGTGTACCAAGTGATTCGAAGGTTTGAAGTCTCCGACGTGTACGGCAATGTCGCCGACTCGCTGCAAACCTTCACGATCTTGGACGACGTCCCCCCGGTGTTCACATTTGTGCCCCCTGGGGACACGGTGTGCGACGTCCCTCCCCCCTTGGTCCAGGCCCAAGCGGTGGACAATTGCGGGGACGTGACCATGGTCGTCTCAGAAGAACTCGCTGCGGAAGACGCCCTCGGCAACCAAACCCTTGTTCGTCGCTACGAAGCCTTCGATTTGGCGGGAAATTCCACCGTGGCCACCCAAGTCGTGCAGGTGGAGAACTACGCCCCCCCCGCTTTTGGCACCGTGCCAGGCGACGTCACGCTGGCGTGCGACCAACCCTGGCAGAACGACTTGCCCGACGTCATTTCGGGATGCGGTCCTTGGGAACTGTCGGTGACGGAAGAAACCCTTGAAGGCTCATGTGGCGACCTTCTGACGTTGGTGCGGACCTTCAACTTGACCGACGAGACAGGTTTGGTGGATCAGGCGATCCAAACCCAAACCCAGGTGGACGACACCCCGCCCGTGCTCAATGCCGTGGCGTTTTGGCCCTTGAATTGTGGCGACGACATGGACGTGTTGCCACAGCCTGTCGCGTTGGACGGCTGCAACGGGGAGACCACCTTAAGCTGGAGCGACGAGGTCTCGGTCCAAGGCTGCGCCGCGCCGGCCTCTGAGATCATCCGGACCTACACCGCCGCCGACGCCTGCGGCAACCAAAGCTCGGCCAGCACTGCGGTGGTGTTTTTGGATTCGATTCCTCCAGTGTGGACAGCGTTGCCCGGGGACACCACGGTGAATTGCGAGGTTTCCATGGACGTCGTTTTGCCAACCGCGCTGGACAATTGTTCTGCGGTGGAGGTGGCTTGGTTCGCAGACACTTTGGGCCTTCCCACCACCGGCACGTACACGGCATTCAACACGTTTTTGGCCTCCGACGCCTGTGGCAACACAGCCTTCCACCTCCAGGTGGTCACCCACGTGGACACAACCCCGCCCAACTGGACCTTCATCCCGGCCGACGTGAACGTCCAATGTGGGGAGGCTATTCCCATGGTCTTGCCCCAAGCCACAGACAACTGCAGCGAAAACGTGGTCGTGGAGTGGCTTTCTGACACCTGGACACCTGGAAACTGCGGCGGCACGGGCACTTGGGTCAGGACGTTTCAAGCTTCCGACATCGCGGGCAACGACACCCTCATGGTGCAACACATCGCCGTGGTCGACACCGTGGCGCCGGTGTTCGGCACGTCCTCTTTGGAGGGCACCTTGTCTTGTGTGGCGCCCTGGCCAAACATGACGCCCAGCGCGGAAGATGCCTGTGGAGCGGTGACCTACATGTCCACAGTGGATTCCGTTCTGGTGGGCAGTCAATGGACGTTGAACATCACCCATGTCGCCACGGACGAATGCATGAACGCCGTTTCCCTGGTCGAGACGCTGGCCGTCATCG
>CAJWII010000021.1 GCA_913041065.1 uncultured Flavobacteriales bacterium | reverse complement strand
TTGCCCAAGGCCAGCGAAAGCCACCATGGCGGGCACCAAAATGAGACCACCGCCGACACCCACAAAGCCAGAGGCGATGCCAGCAAACAGCCCAATGGCCAACAACGTGAGAAGGGTGAGGGGATCCATGGCGTCAAAAATCAAAATTCAGGGACAAAGTGAAGCGTCGTGGCAGGGTGATTCCGTCGTCCACCCCGTAAGCCCAGTCGGCTGCGACCCAATATCCGAGCAGCCTGGACCGAAGCCCAAAACCCAGGTTGTAGAGCACCGGTTCCCGGTTGTTGCTGACCATGACGGTGATGGGATTGGACTGCACGGTGACAAAATTGAAGGAGTTTTCGTCCGTGTAGGGGTGAAGGCCTGTCCAGGCCGCACCCACGTCCGAAAAGGCCACGGCTTGCAAATGCTTGAGGAAATCCGAACGCCCTGCCCCGCTGAAGAACACAGGCACACGCACCTCGGCGTTGGCCAAGGCGACGTTTGCACCGTTGCGGACGTTGTTTTGGAAGCCACGCAACGGGGCAATTCGGGCTTGGTACGCGAAAGGAATGTCAGGGTCAACCGGGGTGTTGGCGTTGCCCTGGAGGGACAGACTGTTGTCGGTCCCGCCGAGCATGTGCAGCAGCTTACGCTGGCCAATGCTCCAATCGCCGGCCAGCCGAAGGGCCAAAATGCTCGGCCCCACCAAGGGCACATACCGCCTGGCGTCGAATCCAACCGTGCCAAACGTCCAGCCCTGGTCTGGCCCAGTCAATTCTCCTCCAGCGGCTGAGGCGGTGGCCACCCCGTCGACGAACATCTCAGCCCACACCCGAGCTCGGAGTCCATGCCGGATGTTCAGACGTGGGCTGCGCGTGTCGTCGTGGACGTAGGCAACTTGCAGCCCCAATTGCTCGCCACTGCCGTTGGGGGTCGTGGCTGAAAACAGATCTGTCCCTTGAACCACGTCGTGGTTGAATCGGAACGCGGCACCCCATCGCAAGCTGCGTACCGCGTCAAAGGCCCAGCGCCATTCGCGCCTCAACAGGTGCGTGGCCGTTTCCACCAGCTGGCCCGATTGGGGATCGACGCGGGCCGTGGTTTGGCGTTCCACCGACAGGATGCGATCCACCTGCCGTTCCAGGTCCAAGTAAGCCAGCCCAAAAAACGTGTTGGACAAATTCGCAGGAATCGTGTACCCCCCCACGATGTGCTTGTCGTCCATGACGTCGCTGATGCGCAGTTCGGAGGCGTTCCCCAGTCCGGGCTGTGCATTCACCGTCCCTTTGTACACTTGGTAAAAATTGGACCCGAAGGTGTTGTTCAAGCGGGTTTGGATCTTGTCCAAGGCGAAGTTCAAACGGCTGTTTTTGGGGGTTAGCGGGATGTGGTTTTGTGCCACAGAGGCTTCTTCCTGCTTGGGTATAACGTTCGGGATTTCCTCGCGCTCTGCCTCGAACACATAGGTTCGGAAGTTGATTTCGTCTTCGGCCCAGGGTTGTTCCCAGGAAGGCAATTCTGTGGGAAAGGGCAGTGGGGTGGACGGTGCCTGCACCAGGGAAGGTGCCGCATGAAGGCTGGACAAGTCAGGCATGGCGACTTCAGTCCACTGCGTCCGGCCCCCTCGGGAGGCCATGACTTGAGTGAGGTCCTTGCCCATCAAGGGCATCTCTCCGGCCACGGGCAGGGGCAATGCATCTCGGAATTGGGTAAAGGTGCGGTAGCGCACCACGGTGTCGACGGCCACAATGGAGCTGTCTCGCCCGCCAAACCCCAGCCCGCGTGCGCCCGCATCGTCGGTGGTCACGGTCAGGAATTCCCAGCCCTCGATCGGTTGAGGATGGCGCTCGTCCACGTCTGGCGTGGCGGTCCAACGGGTCAAGGTGACAGGGTTGTCGGCGAGGTCGCCCACGTACAAGTCGAGCGCCTCGGGGAAGGGGTGGTCAAGCCGGTCGTTGCGCAAGGTGACGTCGGGCCGGTTGGACGAGAACATGAACGTCGAGCTGCCAGGCCAAAACGCAGGCTGCAAGTCGTCGAACCGATCCCGCCAAAGGGGGGTGTGGTTGTTCGCGACAATGTCGTAGCGGTAGAGGTCGCTCTGGCCGTGTTGGAGAGCCGACATGAGCAAGTACCTCCCGTCGGGTGAGCAAGCCATGTCGAGCACTTGGTCGATTTTGAACAGTTCCTTCAGTTCCACGTCACCCGTGCCCAGATTCACCATACCCAGGTGGGGCGCGCCTTTCAGGTCCACGGAGAAGAAGAGGAGTTGGCCTTCCGGCCCCCAGGCCAGCCGCGGGTGCAATTCATTGTCCAACCGGTCCAGCCGATGTCCCAAGGTGGCGTGCCAGGTGCGTGCTCCATTCTCCAAGTCCACCGTACCCACGCGCAATTGGCCGCGTTCGTCTGTCGTGAACGCCGCCAGATCGCCCTCTGGATTTGGGAGGAACTGGGTGTACGAAAGCCGGGACACAGGTCGCATCGGCATGCTCGGTCCTAGAGAACGTCCAGCCTTGCGCATGGCTTTGCGGTCTTGGAAGGCTGGGAACAGGTCGGCGTACCCCTCTGGGGCTTGACGGAGGTGATGGGCCTGCACTTCCAAGGCCAAATCCTGAAGGAAGGACCCCGTTGCGAGTCGGAACCCGCTTTCGACGCTTTGGGTCACCCGGGTCATGTACAGCACATTGGCCACTGTCGGCAGGCCGTAGATGTCTGTCACGTAGGACCACATGGCTTGGCCGAGTAGCGCGGCATCCATCCCGCTGGCCAACTCCAGTTGGCGGAAGGCGTCGCGACGGCAGAGGTCGAGGATGGCTTCCTGGCTGGCGGCGTCCAACCCTCGTGCCGCGTACCGGGCGAGGCCGTCGGACATCCAGGAAGGCGACTGGACGACGTTGCCCGACCGGATGGCCTGGCTCCAGTCGGTCTCGTACATGGTTTGGTTGAACAGCACGTGCGCCAGCCCTTCGCGCACCTGCCATGTCACAGACCGACGGTCGCCTGTCGCGTAGACGAACATTTTGCTGCCCACCAACCGAGCTGATCCCCCAAGGTTGGAGGCTTCGTCTTGGCCGAGCATCACGCCGACGTTGCTTTGCCGGAATTCTTCTTGGGAGTTGAACACCAGCACTTGAAGGGGGCCTTCCAGTTGGCGGCCAAACATGGGCGCCAGGGCGTCTGCTTCACGTTGGAGCATGCGGGTGACTTGGCCTGCGATTTGGTCTCCTTCTCGGTAATGGTGCACCTCGAAGTTGCCCTGCTCGAAGACCTGCCACTCGAATGTGCGGTGCTGCACCCGGTTCTTGCCGAACGCCACGTTCATGCCGTCGGTGAACTGGGCGCAGGCGTCGGGGTGGATGGATCCGAGGACCCATAACCAACTCAGGACAACAAGGAAACTACGCGCGCGCATTCTACCCGAAATTACGCCCCATGGTGCATACTCTCACGTGCAACGCCTTTGGCGAGCAGACCTACGTCGTGGAACATGGAGATGGTGGATTGACCGTAGTCGATCCAGGGATGGCCAGTGGGGGCGAGCGGAAGGCTTTTCTAAACCTCTGTGACCGCCTTAGCGCCAAGCCCGTGCAGGTGTTGTTGACCCACGCCCACTTGGACCACGTCATGGGTTGCGCTTGGATGATGGACACCTACGGGCTTGCCCCGAGACTTCATCCGGCAGACCGCGAGACTTACGAGCAGGCGCCCCGCGTCGCTGAGGTTTATGGGGTCCGGATGGACCCTGTGCCGGAGGCCACGTTTGACCTCGCCCACGGCGACACCGTGGCATGTGGCCAAGTGGGGTTGGAGGTGCGCTTTGTGCCCGGCCATGCCCCCGGCCACGTGGCCTTCGTGTGCCATCGTGGGGGGTGGACGCTGGGCGGCGATGTGCTGTTTCGGGGCAGTGTGGGGCGGACCGACTTGCCAGGTTGCGCCGCCGCCGCCCTGGCCCAAAGCATTGAAGCCCAAGTCTTCACCCTGCCCGATTCCATGGTGGTGTGGCCAGGTCACGGCGGGCCGACCACGGTGGGGGAAGAAAAGCGCGGGAACCCGTTTGTGAATGGGGCTGGCTCAGGCCTTCTCCAGCGTGAAGCTGAAGGTTGACCCTTCGCCTTCGGTGCTGCGCACGCTGATGGTTTGGCCGTGGGATTCCAGGATGTGTTTGACGATGGCCAGCCCCAGTCCTGATCCGCCTGCATGCCTGCTGCGCGATTTGTCCACGCGGTAAAAACGTTCAAACACCCGAGCGAGGTGCGACTCGCTGATTCCGATGCCGTTGTCCGCCACCTCCACCAAAACGGCGTCGTCGGCGTCGTAGTACCGGATCTCGGTGTGCCCTTCCTCCGAGCCGTAATTGATGGAATTGACGAGGAGGTTGGTGAGGACTTGGACAATCTTGGCCGAGTCCCCCTTCACCATGATTTGGGAGGCGTCGAACCCCTTCTTCAGCCTCAAGTCAATATCGCTCCTCCTCGCCTTGGGCTCGAGGCTCTCCATCGTCTCCCGGATGATTTCCAGCAAATCGAAGGGCACCAACTCGATGTCGAGCGTGCCCGATTCCATCTTGGTGATGACGTCCAAATTGTCCAGCAACCCCGCCATGCGGTCAACGTTTTTCGCGGCTTTGAGCAGGAATTTGCGGTTGATCTCCGGGTCGTTCAACCCGCCTTCAAGCAAGGTCAGGATGAATCCCTGGATGTTGAAAATGGGGGTCTTCAGCTCGTGGGCAAGGTTGCCGATGAACTCTTTGCGGAAGGTGTCCGCTTCCCTGAGCGTGGTGATTTCTTCGATTTGGCTGTCCGCCCAAGTCATCACATCGTGGTTGACTTGCTCCACAATGTCCTGACCCATGTCCAGGTGCACGTGGCTTGTGGAACCCTTCAATCGCCGGATCGTCTTGTAGATGATGCGCACCCGATCCTGGATGTACAGCCCGAGCTGCCGATAAACCAAAAGAAAACACACCACTCCCACCACGGCGCTTGAGGCCACGGACATGGCCAAGTGCACCTCGCCCGAGGCGAATTGGGTGGCCAGCGCCGTCGCGGCCAACGAGGTTAGACCTGCAGTCACGGCCGCTTGTACGGCCACCGTCCTTGGGGTCTTTCCGGCCATCAGCCGACGAATTTGTATCCGACGCCCTTGACCGTCTTGAAGTATTCGTCCCCGAGTTTCTCCCTGAGCTTGCGTATATGCACGTCGATGGTGCGGTCGCCCACCACCACGTCGGTGCCCCACACGCTTGCCAGAATTTTTTCTCGGCTGAACACCTTGCCTGGCTGGGAGGCCAACAGGCTCAACAACTCGAATTCCTTTTTGGGCAAATTCAATTCTTGGCTCTGGTGCATCACCACGTAGCGTTCGGGGTCAATCATCAGACCTGTGCCGTCGTAGTTGCCCCCAACATATCCGGAGTTCTTCTTCCGTCGCAGCAAGGCTTGGACGCGTGACACCAAGACCTTGGGCTTGATGGGCTTCAAGATGTAATCGTCGGCCCCAGCTTCGAAGCCGGCGATTTGGCTGTAGTCCTCGCCCCGGGCGGTCAAGAAGGCCACCACAGTTTCTGCGAGGGGGGCATGCCCCCGGATTTCCGAACACGCCTCGACACCGTCCATCTCAGGCATCATCACGTCCAAAAGCACCAAATCCGGCAACAACTTCTTGGCCATCTCGACACCGATCCTGCCGTTGCCCGCGGTGTGAACGTCGTAGCCTTCTTTCAACAAGTTGTATTCGATGAATTCCAAGATGTCTGGCTCATCGTCGACGAGGAGGATGCGTTGCTTTCCCATGGTCTGAAGTTCGTCAGGGCTATGTTTTGCTTGAGTTAACGGCATGTGAAGCGTGGTTCTTCACGAAGATGCAACACCTTCTGCGGACTTCCGCCTATTTCAGCGCGTTCAGGTAATTATTCCAAGCATCACGCACTTCGCCGTGCTGGGGGGCGTGCCAGAAAGCCTGTCCGTCTTCTGCGTCTCGCAAGTTGTGCATGGCGTCATTGAATCGGCCGAACAGGTGGGAACCGACATTCCCCCAAACCCACATGCCAGCCGCGGCCACCACACCCCATCCCTCAGGAGCTAAGGCGCCAACCACCGCCGATTCGATCAACCACAAGACGGGGAACAACACCATCGCAAAACCCATGCGCATGGTGGAGACGAATTCCAGCTTGCGCACCTTTTTCTTCACGCCTTGTCGGATCACCGCGGCAATGGGCCACGTGGGCAATTGGGCGAGTCTTGCAAAGGGATCCAACAACCGCACCCACGATCGCCCGACACGAACGTCTTCAGGGCCCTGCCCCCAAGCTTCGGGGCGTCCAGGGGCAGGTTTGGCTTGGTGGGCGTCTTTCCACATGCGGTGCGTTTCCGAAACACGCGCGGCCCACGCGGGGTCTTCGCTCCATCGCTTGCTCCACCGCTCAAGCATGGCGGGGATGGATTCCCAATCTTGGGCGTTGAGTTCTGTCGTGCGTTTGGCGCGCAACCCATCGTGGAACACCTGTTGGGCCTCCGCCGGCTGGATGTCCACCATGACCTTTTTCATGGCTGTGGCCACCCGTTCGTGAAAAGCCACTTTGTCCATCGTCCCATCTTCATTCAGGCAATCGGCATACGGGATGGGCTCTCCAGCGCGCACTCTGAGTTGACGTCGCCAATCGGCGTAGTGCTCGTAGTCCAATCCGACAGGGATCAACTGGATGTCGCGGAGGCTGTTCTGTTTGCATGCCGCTCGGGCCAGCATTTCTGCCAACCCCCCTTTCAGAGGGCGAAGGGATGGGAAAGGGTTGTGGTTGCCTTCAGGAAAAAGGGCCATGGCTGCGCCGGCCTCCATGCGATTCACGCACACGTCAAAGATGACGTCGTTGCGGTGGCGCAAGTCCACGAGCCTGTCCCTCTGACGGTACACTGGCATTTGGTTCCAGCCGAACAACAAGTGTCGGAACACGGGGTTCCAAAACACATCCGCCCGCGTCAAATAGTGCATTTGTTGCGGGATGAACGCACAGATCGGCATCGGGTCCATCATGCCGTTCTGGTGGTTGCTGATGAAGATGGCTGGCGTGCCTGGCTTGGGCAGGGCGTCGAATCCGTCGAGGCCACGGATGCGGAAATAACGAGTGATGCCGCTCCAGACCAGCACGCGTGTCAGCCTGTAGTAGAGGTGGGACACCTGCACAGGCGGTGTCAAAATGGGTCGGGTCTTCGCCATGGTCTCAGGTCAACGCAGGCGTGCGCCAGCCGATTCGAGGGCCTTCAAAATCCGAGACATCGCAGAATCGATTTGCTTGTCATTCAACGTGGCGTCGGGGTTTTGCAAAGTGAACGCCAGGGCGTAGCTCTGCTCACCTTCTTGTAGACCCTTGCCCTCGTAGACGTCGAACAACTCGACGCCCCTGAGCCATTTTCGCTCGGCTTTTTCAGCCGCCAACTTGAGGGTTTCGTACGCCACAGACTTGGCCACCACCACGGCAAAGTCACGCCGCACTGAGGGGAACCGCGCCAGGTCGTGCGCCTTCACACGACGCTTCTTCACCACTTTCCAAAGCTTGGCGACGTCGAAGTCAGCCCAAAACACAGGCACATCCACGTCGCAGGTTTGGGCCACCGAAGGCTGCATCAGACCCCAGCGGCCGACCTCCTGACCGTTCGCGTGCCGGAGCACGATTCCCTCCGCCAGGAGGCCGTCGGTGTCCGCTTCGGCTTCGGATAAGACGTTCAATCCCACTTTCGCCAGCAACGACTCCACGGCATGCTTCAGCGTGAACATGTTGGCTTGGCCGTCCTTGCCTTTGGGCGCATTCCAGGTTTCGGGTTTGTCCCTCCCCGTCACCCACAGACTGAGGTGCTCTTTCTCGTCGTAGGTCTTGCGCACCGTGCCGTCCTCTTCAGTGACGTCCCGTTGGGTGTAGGTCCGACCAAATTCAAACATCCGCAGGTCGGGTTGCTTGTGCTTGCTGTTCCGAGCCACGGCCTCAAGGCCTTGGAAGACCAAGCTTTGGCGCATGGCCCCCAAATCCGAGCTCAAGGGGTTGAGCATGTGCACAGATGCTTCGGGATGCAAGTCGCGGTCCTTGACGAGCTCGGCGTACTTGGCTTTGGTCAAAGAGTTGGACATGATTTCCGTGAACCCTTGGCTGACCAACAGTTCGCGCCATCCAAACAACACGTCTTCGCGGTTGGGTTTGGCCGGAACCTCCAACGTTCCCGTCATGCGTGTGGGCAGGGGAACATGGTCGAAGCCGTGGATGCGCAGGATTTCTTCAGCCACGTCCGCGGGACGGGTCACGTCGCTGCGGTACGCGGGAACGGTCAACGTCCATGTCGAGGCTAGTTCTTCAGAGACCGCGATGTCCAGTGAAGCCAGGATGGACTTCAACCGGTCTTTCGAGATGTCGGTGCCCAAAAAGCGTGCGAGCCAACCCAGATCGAGTTTGACCTGGGCGTCCTGGACGGTCGCCGTGTCCACGTGTTCTGTGGCGGCGCTCACTTGCGCCCGGGACCATTCTGTCAACAGCTGGGTGCAGCGTTCTGCGGCCAATCGCACGGTGTTGGGGTCGACGCCGCGCTCAAACCGGAAGCTCGCGTCGGTGCTCAGGGTGTGCCGCTTGGCGCTCTTGCGCACGGTCACGGGATTGAACCAGGCCGCTTCGAGGATCACTTTGGTCGTGCTTTCTGACACCCCGCTGTCCAGCCCCCCGTAAACACCGGCGAGGCACATGGCTTTGGCAGCGTCGGCAATGACGAGGTCATTGGTGTCGAGTTCGCGGCCTTCGCCGTCGAGGGTGGTGAAGGGCTCGCCTTGGGCGGCCTTGCGGACCACAATTTGGCCTCCTCCAATCTTGTCCATGTCAAACGCATGCAAGGGGTTGCCGAATTCATGCAAAACCAAATTGGTTGCGTCCACCACATTGTTCAGGGGCTGAACGCCAATGGCGCGCAACCGCTTTTGTGCCCAATCGGGGCTGGGACCCACCTTGACGTTGTGCAGTTCCACTGCCAGGTAATGGGGGCAGTCTTCGGTCGCGTCCACCGACAACGACACTGACGTGGTTTCCTTCAAGGCGGCATTCAAATCGCTGCACTCAGGCAGCACTAGGTCGTCGGCGGACATGGGGCCGATGCCTTTCACGGTTCCGTGTAGCAACCCGGCCCGAAGGTCCCGCGCCACGCCCCAATGGCCCATGGCGTCGTTCCGGTTGGGGGTCAGTCCGATTTCGATGACGTCGTCTCCTTCAAGGCCCACAACTTGCGCCATGTCTGCACCCACCGGGGCGTCTTCGGCCAGCACCATGATGCCGTCGTGCCCTGAGCCGAGGCCCAACTCGTCTTCGGCGCAAATCATGCCGAGGGACACTTCGCCGCGGATCTTGCCTTTCTTGATTTTGAGTGGTTCTCCGCCTTGGGGGTGGAGGGTGGTGCCGACGGTGGCCACGGGCACTTTTTGGCCTTCTGCAACGTTGGAGGCACCGCACACGATGTTCAAGGGGCCGTCTTCAAGCCCGACGTCCACCGTGCAAATGCGCAGGCGGTCAGCGTTGGGGTGTTGCACCACCCCGGTGACGTGGCCGACAATCACACCGCGCAGCCCGCCAGGAACGGCTTCGAAGTGGTCCACACCTTCCACCTCCAGCCCGGTGGCGGTCAAGACTTGGACGGCTTGTTGGACATCCACCTCATGGGGGAACAATTCTCGGAGCCAGTTGGCAGAAATTTTCATGGGATGCGGTTGATTCGAGCCAAATGGCCTTCTGCAAATCTACTTTGTCAGGTCCTTTTTTCAGTGGGAGAAAAACGCCTACATTTGCACGCTCCTATCGGGATGTAGCTCAGTTGGTAGAGTACGCGTCTGGGGGACGTGTGGTCGCTGGTTCAAGTCCAGTCATCCCGACAGAAAGCCACGGTCAAACGTGGCTTTTTTTGTGCCCCCTTTGGCAACCTTTGCAGCACCCATGGATTACGCATTTGAAAAAGACTGGAACACGTTGGTAGCCAAAATGACAGACCGCTTCGGAGAAGAGCCGGACGTGACCACCATGGTGTTTGCCGTGGGGTTGCAAGAGGCAGGTCAAGGCGCGCGGAGGTACAAGAAGGACGAGAAGATGGACCTGATGCACGTCGGGGTGTGCACGCTGCTGGAACCTTTGGGTTACTACCTGCGCAAGGGGGAGGACGAAGACGGGTGGCCTCATTTCACCGTGGGCGACCCACTGCCTGCACTGAGTCCATCAGAACAGGAGACCATGATGAAGCGGGCCCTGTTGGACTACTTTGCAGCTTGGATCGGAAGGGAAGTGGAGGAGAACAAAAGGGTGGACTGACCGAGGTCACTCCATGATGACCGTGGTTTCGTTGGTCAACATTTCTTCAATCTTGATGAGACCTGTGCCGCTTAACGAGCCTTTGGTGCATTCCACGTCAAGCACGGCAAACCCAGCTTGTCCTGCCACATAGTACGGGGAGAAGTTGAAGGAGGTGAACCCTTCGTTGGACGTCACCTGGGTGGTGTCGAAGCGTGGCTCGCCGACGAAATCTTCGTCTAAGGATCCCAACGCGAACAACCGGACTGAGGCGTCCGACACGGGCACTTCTTCCCCTCCTTCCATGCGCACCACGTAAACGTTGGCGATGGTTTCATCCATTTCATAGCATCCGGCCATGAGGAGGACGGAAGCGGCGGCGAGGGCGGTGGAGAAAATGCGAATCATGGTCTTCTTCTTGTCAGGGCAGGGTCTAACTTTGTCCGTCAGACCTCAAAGATGATGAAAAAAGCACAAATGCGTTTGTCCACTTCCACCTTCTTCACCGCGACGTTGTTGGCTGCGGTGGCCTTGTTGTTCATGTCGGCATCTGGCTGCGATTCTGCGGCGGACAGCCAAGCGGTGCCCACCGCTCCGGTGAAGGTGCAGATCGACACCCGGTTTGGGCCCATGGTGGTGCAATTGAGCGATTCCACCCCGCAACACCGCGACAACTTTGTCAAGTTGGTGGAGGAAGGGTTCTATGACAGCTTGTTGTTTCACCGCGTCATCAAGGAGTTCATGGTGCAAGGCGGCGACCCGCAGAGCAAGGGCGCTTCAGAAAATGCGCGCCTCGGAAACGGAGGCCCCGGCTACACCATTGAGGCAGAAATTCGCCCCGACCACTTGCACATCAAGGGGGCGCTTGCGGCGGCGCGCCAAGGCGACAACATCAACCCTGAAAAGCGCAGTTCCGGAAGCCAGTTTTACCTGGTGCAAGGGCGTCCGTTCAGCGAGGTGGAGATGTCGGGCATCGAGGGGCGGATTGCGAATTTCGCCAACGAGTACGGCAACGGATTGCAGAACGTGGAGAACGGCCAGTTTGTCTACTCTCCGGAATCTCGTGAAGCATACCAGCGGTTGGGTGGCACGCCATTTTTGGACATGCAGTACACGGTCTTTGGATATGTCGTGGAAGGGTTGAGCATCATCGACAGCATCGCCGCAGTGGAAACGGACCGCCGTCGAGGCGACCGCCCTGTTGAGGATGTGGTGATGAGCATGAAGCGATTGAACTGAGGAATTCATGAAGGACCGGATTGGGCAGTTGATGGCTGACGTGGCCGCGGCGGAGTTTTCTGGCGAGGACGAAGTGGAGGCGTTCCGCGTTGCCTACTTGGGCCGAAAGGGCAAGATGAAGGACCTCATGGCCGCCTTCAAGGAGGTGCCAGGGGACCAAAAGCGAGTGCTCGGCCCGATGCTCAACGCGTTGAAGCAGGCCGTCGAGGACAAGGTGAAGGCTGCGTCTGGCGTCTCCGCATCCAAGGTCAAGGCTTCAGGACTTGACGCCACGCGCCCCTCAGGAGGTGTGCCTCTGGGCACGCACCACCCCTTGCAAGTCGTCCGCCGGGAAATCGTCGACATCTTCCAAAACATGGGATTCGCCGTGGCGGAAGGCCCAGAAATTGAGGATGATTGGCACGTGTTCAGCGGCCTGAACTTCCCACCTGAGCACCCTGCGCGGGACATGCAGGACACGTTCTTCGTGGAGCGAAATCCCGACGTGCTGTTGCGCACGCACACCAGTTCTGTCCAGGTGCGTGAGATGGAAAAGCGCGAGCCGCCCATGCGGTTAATCATGCCAGGGCGTGTGTTCCGCAACGAAGCCATCTCGGCACGTGCACATTGCATGTTCCACCAAATCGAAGGCCTTTACATCGACAAGGACGTCTCGTTTGCCGACCTGAAGCAAACCTTGTTGCATTTCGCACGGTGCTTCTTTGGGCCCGACACGGACATCCGCTTGCGCCCCTCGTATTTCCCCTTCACCGAACCAAGTGCGGAGGTGGATGTGTATTGGGGCTTGAAGACTGAGGTGGACAAGCGCATCACCAAAGGCACTGGATGGCTCGAAATTTTGGGCTGCGGCATGGTCGACCCCAACGTGCTTGAGGCCAACGGCATCGACCCCAACGTGTACAGCGGATTCGCTTTTGGGATGGGCATCGAGCGCATCACCATGCTTCGCTACCAGATTGGCGACTTACGCCACTTCTTCGAGAACGACCGCCGTTTCCTGAATCAGTTCGCCGGGGAGCGCTGATCCTCGTTGTGGGGGAGGAGGAACGTCAGCGCCAACTCGCCTGTGGCTTTCTTTTCGACCGTGAACCGGCCGGCCAACTTTTCAATCTGCACCAGCACAGGGTTCCATGTTGAGCTGTGCTCCCCTCCAGCGAATATGCGTTGAAGCTCTTGGGTTGAGGGTGAATCCGGGCCACCCAATTCAACGTGGATGCCGTGCCAATCATTGCGGATGACCCCTTGGATAGACGCGTCTTTGGGTTTGTGCGCAAGCAAGCGCTTCACGGTGACTGAGAGCAAGGAAAGCAACCCCTCAGGGGCGGACTGACCTTCGGAGTCACCCTGCAACTCCCATTCCACGTCGGTGCCGTGGTCCATTTCCAACGACGCGATGATGTCATCGAAGTCCAAACGGTTGGGCCGCGTCAGGATTTCCTCCACCCCGCCTTCTGGATTTACGGTGAGGTCGGCCGAGACTGCGCCATTCAATGCGTCTTGCGGTTGGATCATCCGTTGCATTCGGAGGGAGCGAACGCGCTCGCGGCGCAAGGTGCGCTTCAGTTCGTTTGCCCGAATGCCGGCGGCCAAAAGCCCCAGTAGAATGAGTGCGCAGGCAAAGGGCCATGCGCCTGGGTTGGTGCCGACGGCCATGGCCTCAGCCGCCGCCAATTCAAAGGGGTCGTGGGGCAGGACGGCATGGGTTTCAAAGGTCTTGGTTTCCTTGGATGCTTTGGTGGCGTTCAACACGGCAAGGGTGAGGCTGTCCGCCAAATTCAAGTGCCTTAAGGCCGACGCCGTGGCGCCGCGCGACTCTTCGAAGCGCGCCTGGGTCCGTGCCACACGAGCCCTGAGGGCGAGGTCGTCCAACAGCTCGGCTGTCCGTCCTGCTTCGTGAAAGGCCAGCAATGCTTCAAGGGGCTTGTTGGCCAGCTCGGCGGAACGGGCCACGTTGAGTTGAGACAGGGTCCAAGCCGTGGGGTCGGCGATGGGGTCGGTGAGGGAGTTGATTTTTCGCGACAACACCAATGCCTCTGCGTGACGACCTTCTTCACTGAGCAAGGTGTGCAGGTGATTCAATTCGTCGGTGACCACGCGGCTCTGGGAAGGTTTGGCCTGACGGATGAACTCGTCCAGAGGCAATTTGTCCAAGGTCTTGCCCAGCATGGCCCCCGCTTGCAACGCAATGCCGGCTGCTTCGGGGCCCTGAGTTTGCGCGGCCGTCTCCCACGTTCGCTGCCAATGCCCTTCGGCAAAGTGCAACTTGGCGAGGGAGAGGTGGACGTCGTTCAAGGCCGGTTCATGAGGTCCCCATTCAAGTTCTTGCTCGAGCAGGTCGATTGCCTCGGACGTCCAACCGCTAGAGAGCAAGTGGTGCGCGATGTCCAACACCAGAGAACTTCGAACGGCTGTCGGACATGTGCCGCATTGCTCGGAAGCAGCCATGAGGTGAGGGTGCGCCTCCGAGGCGTTTCCTGCATTCCATTGGATGTGACCCATCCCCGCCTCGATCCTCGCGAAGTCGCATCCGGTCAATGTTTCTGCCGACAGCCTCCGGTACAAGGTCAGGGCTTGAACCATCTTGCCAGATTGCCGAAGGCTGTCTGCGCGCTCCAGGTCGACGGAATTGCCCCAAGCGTGCAGGGGCAAGGCCATCAGGAAGGGGGCAATCCACGACAAAAACAGACCTTTGCTCATGGCATTCAAGGTACTTGAGTCCAACAGGCGCAGAGAAGGGCTGTCAGGCGGTTTCTGACAGCATGCCGTGAATCATTTGATCACGGATTGTAGACCACAGAAAGCACCGTGGTGCCCACCTCGGCAAGGGTTTGGCGGTCGATGATGTCCATGTTGTCCGCGTGGGTGTGGTGAAAAGGACCGTAGCCCATGGGACGAATGTTCATCCTGTAATCGACGATGTTGGCGCTCGGGATTCCCGCGAGTTCAGACACAAACAGGTTGTCGTCGATGGTTGGCGGCGTGCTGCGGGATGAAAAGCGGTTCCCGAACCCCAAATCCGAAGCCCGTTTCCAAACCTTTCTTACGACGTGCGGCGCCAGCCTCAAACTCGTGCCTTCTTGGTTGAACACGGCGTCGCGGGCCCCGACCATGTCAAGCAGGATGCCAAACCGGGCGCGGTACCCTGGACGGTGGGGGTTGGCAGCCCAAAACTGGCTGCCCAGGCACCAGTCTTTGTACCCGTTTTGAGAGGAGGGCAACCACTCAGGGCGGCCGTAGTCCTCTGCGTCAAAGAAGGCGATGTCCACCCCGATGGCGGCGGGGATTTGGCTGAGTTGCCTCGCAATTTCCAACAGCACGCCCACGCCGGAGGCCCCGTCGTTGGCCCCGTCGATGGGTTCGCGTTGGCGCAGGCTGTCTTTGTCGGCAAACGGCCGCGTGTCCCAATGGGCAAAGAGCAACACGCGGTCGCGGGACTCCGTATGGAACGACCCCACGATGTTTTTCATGTTCAGGATGGTCCCGTCGAACGCCCGGGTCCGGCCTTCTTGCACCGTGACTTGGGCACCATGGCGGGTCAGCTCGCCAATCAACCACTCCGCACATGCTCCGTGCGGATCGGTGTTGGGCACCCGGGGTCCAAACGCGACCTGCGCGGCCACGTAGGCGTACGCCGAGTCTTCGTTGAATTCAGGCGCTACGATGTCTTCCACCGAGGGGTTCTGGGGGCCTCGGGCGGTGCCCGAACCAGAATCGGTGCCGCACGCGGCGAAAGTGAGCAAAGCCAGCCCCAGCGCCCAGGTTGTCGCGGAGTTCAACTTAACCACGGCTCCAGCTGCTACCGTCTTTGCCGTCTTGGATCGTGATGCCTTGCGCGGCGAGGACGTCGCGGATTTTGTCCGCTGTGCCCCAGTCCTTGTTTGTTTTGGCGTTGGCGCGCATGTCCACCAACAAATCCAACAACGCGCCAGCGTCGTCTCCGCCGCCTTCTCCCTTGTTCTGGCTTGCTTCGGAGGCCAACCCCAGCACGTCCCGAAGGAAGGCCTGGAAGGTGCTTTGGAGCGACTCGAGGTCCTTGGCGGAAAGGGTCACACGGCCTGCAGCCGCGCCGTTCACAGCTTTCACGCCGTCGAACAAGGTGGCGATGAGAATCGGGGTGTTGAAGTCGTCGTTCATGGCCGCGCTGCACTTGGCGGCGAAAGCTTGCACATCGTAGGTGGCGTCGCCTTTGGAAGGCTCGAGCGTGGCCAGTGTCTCCACGGCCTTTTCCAGTTTGGCCAGCCCTTTTTCCGCCGCCTGGAGCGCTTCGTTGCTGAAGTCCAGTGTGCTGGCGTAGTGTCCCATCAACATGAAGAAACGCACAGTCATGGGGCTGTAGCCCTGTTCCAGCAATTTGTGGTTGCCCGTGATGAGTTCTTCTGGCGTGAACCCGTTGCCTTCGGACTTCGCCATCTTCCGGCCATTGACCGTGAGCATGTTGCCGTGCATCCAGTATTTGACGGGCTGGCTTTCGCCGTTGCAGGCCACATTTTGCGCGATTTCGCACTCGTGGTGGGGGAACTTCAGGTCCATGCCGCCGCCGTGGATGTCGAAGGTCTCGCCGAGGTATTTGGTGCTCATCACCGAGCACTCGAGGTGCCAGCCTGGGAAGCCCATGCCCCATGGCGAAGGCCATTGCATGAGGTGGCTGATGTCGGCGGCTTTCCATAACGCGAAGTCAAGGGGATCCCGTTTTTCGCTTTGGCCGTCCAATTCTCGGGTGGAATTCAGGAGCTCGTCAATCTTTCGCCCGGACAATTCACCGTAAGGATGGTCCTCGCTGAAGGAACGAACGCTGAAGTACACGCTTCCGTTCACCTCGTAGGCGTAGCCGTTGTCGACGATTTGCTTGATCGCCTCGATTTGCTCCACGATGTGGCCTGTGGCCGTGGGCTCAATGGAGGGGCGCAGGATGTTGAAGACGTTCATCACGTCGTGGAAGTCGTTGGTGTATTGCTGCACCACTTCCATGGGCTCGAGGTTCTCAAGCCGCGCCTTCTTGCCAATTTTGTCTTCCCCGTCGTCGGTGTCGCCGGTCAAGTGTCCGACGTCGGTGATGTTCCGGACGTAGCGGACTTTGAAGCCCAAGTGCTGCAGGTACCGATAGACAATGTCGAACGTCAAGAAAGTGCGCACGTTTCCCAAGTGCACGTTGCTGTAGACTGTCGGGCCACACACGTACATGCCCACGAAGGGCGGGTTGATTGGCTCAAAACGTTCTTTTCGCCGAGTCAGGCTGTTGGAGATGTGCAGGGCGTCCATGTCGTGGGAATCGTGTTCAATTGCAAAGAAAAGACCAAACCCTGCACGTCATTCACCCTGCAGAGCCCCCCTTTCAACCAATTGCAGGTTGGGAAAGTCCGGCCAAGATGGCCCCCACCAGCCCAGGGGTGTCGTGGGCGGACCTCCATCCCCAGTCGCTTCGTGCCGCGGAATCGTCCAAGCTGTTGGGCCAAGAAGCTGCGATGTCCTGCCGCGTGTCGGGGGCGTACATCACATCCAAAGACACCCCTTGCGCGCGCAACTCGGACACGAGTTCAGCAGGGGAGAAGCTGCAGCCTTGCAAGTTGTAGGACGTTCTGACACTCAAGGCGTCCCCGTCTGCGGCCATCAATTCCAACGTGGCGCGCACGGCGTCTTCCATGGTCATCATCGGCAAGGTTTCGGTGGACTCGAGGTAGCAGTGCAAGGGTCGCCCTTCGACCGCGGAGTGGAAGGCTTCCACGGCATAGTCGGTGGTGCCGCCGCCAGGCTTGGAACGGAAACCAATCAAGCCTGGGTAGCGCAGGCTGCGCACGTCGACGCCGTATTTCTGGTGGTAGTACTGGCACCACAATTCCCCAGACACTTTGGACACCCCGTACACGGTGGTGGGGCGAAGTCCATTGTTTTGAGGTGTGGCGTCCTTGGGGGCGTCAGGCCCAAATACGGCAATGGAGCTCGGCCAAAACACCTTCGGCACGCGGCCGTCTTTGGCCAATTCCAATGCGTGCAACAGCGGGTCCATGTTCAACCCCCACGCTTGCAGAGGGGAAGCCTCGCCTTTGGCAGAGAGCATAGCGACCAGCATGTACATCTCGGCAGGTTGGACTTGATCCACCAGGTCGGCCATGGCCTTTTTGTCTGTGGCGTCGCATTGCACGAACGTGCTCAGCGCGGCGTCGGGGTGGTCCACCGGCCGGATGTCGCCCAACACAACCCGCTCAGGGCCATGCTTTTTTTGCAGGGCCAGCATCAATTCGATGCCAAGTTGCCCCGCTGCCCCCACAATGAGATAATTGCTCATGCAACGAAAATACACCGAGGGTACCTTTGGGTGGTGAATTCAGAGGAGTTTCAATATCCCTTGCCCGAGGAGGCCATCGCCACGGAGCCGGTTCACCCGCGAAGGGCGGCCAAGATGCTTGTTCGCACCAGCCATGGTGGGGTGTCGCATCATACGTTTGAGGCGTTGCCCGACTTGCTTCAGCGAGAGGGGGTGGATGGCCTGTGGGCCAACGACACGAGGGTTTTGCATGCCAGAATTTTGGCCACCAAAACCACAGGAGGGGGGTTGGAAGTGTTCCTGTTGTCCCCCGAGTCGACGCCCATGGAGGCGGTGCTTGCGAGCTCGGAACCTTGCCGCTGGAAGGCGATGGTGCGGAACGCCAAACGCTGGGCGGACGGCCATGCTTCCGTGACCGGCACCTCGACTCACATGACCATCGAGCGTGAAGCGCGAGGGGAGGATGGCACGTGGACGGTGCTGTTGGACTGGGATTCGGAAGCCACGTTTGCAGAGGTGCTCGAAGACCTTGGCAAGACGCCACTTCCTCCGTACATGCGCAGGGCGGCCGTCGAGGGCGACAAGCAAGACTACCAAACTGTGTTCGCCATGGCCCCCGGAAGCGTGGCGGCACCCACGGCGGGCCTCCATTTTGACGACACCTTGCTCTCTGCTTTGA
>CAJWII010000020.1 GCA_913041065.1 uncultured Flavobacteriales bacterium | reverse complement strand
TGACCTACGAAGCCTCCGACGGCAGGCACCCATCAGGGACGCCAGTTCGTGCGGAGCTGGAGGTGACGGACGCGGTGGGCAACGTCGCGTCGTGGTCCGGGACGTTGGCGTGGCCTTGATCTGGCCGATCAGCGGGACATCCGAGATTCAATCATGCTGTAATCCAAGTAATACAGCGCCCGAACCGACAGGGAGTTGGTGAAGCCTTCGTCCAACATCGATTGCCAGTTGCTCCAGTAACTGGCAGGCAGGGCTGTGCCCGCTTCGTTAAGGGTGTTCTTCCACACCACGCTCAACTCAGAGCCTGGCGAGAAAATCCATCGGTAGACGAGGTCCACGCTCCAGGCGTTGTAATTGACGTCGTAGCGTGAGGTCAGATCTTGGTTGAACAATTCCAGCGAGGCGAAGAGGTTTGGGTCGTCGATGAAGCCCAAGCTGCCGTCCTCCTGCAATTCAAAAAAACCGTGGTAATCGACCACGCTCCAATAATGCCGGACGCGTGCCGACAGGCTGGAGGTGGGGGTGAAGATGTAACTGGCGTTCAAGACGTGGGTGTGGCTCGTGTTTTCACGTTGCCCAAACAGGCTCAGCTGTCCTTCGTCCACCACGTCCACCCATCCGCGTTCGTTGTGGCGGATCTGCCAGCTCCACACGTAATCTGCGCTGAGGCGATCGCTGAATCGGAACCTGGGCGCCACCCGGATGAACGATTCTCGCCAGTCCGGCATGTCTGGCCGAACACGTCGTTTGACGAACCCGTCCAGCGCCAACTTCCGTCGGTAGTCCGTGGAGGTCACCAACTCCGCCGACGTCCATCGGGGCGTCGCGAAAGGGAGCGCGTCCAACCGGGAAGCGAACCAATCTTGGCCCTCCAGCGGTTGGCCTTCAAAACCCAGTTTGGTGAACCAGAACGTTTTCGTTAACGCAGCCCATTCCGCCACCCAGGTCCAGTTGCTATAGGCGCGGGGGGCATGCAGGTGGCTGACGTTGGTGTTTAGGTTCCACCACATCCGGTTGAAGACCCCAAAGGGTTTGTAGATGCCGTATTCCAAATCCATCCAAGTCACGATCTCGTTGGGGGCTGCCAGGTAGCCCAGGTCGTTGGGGTTGTAGGATTCCGACTCGCGGTAGTGGCCCACCGTGCCTCGAAATTGGCCTGACGTTTTCGCCAGGTTCACACCCCATCGGTGGCCTTCGTCGTGGTTGGCGGTGTCGCCTTGCGCCATGGTGTTCCGCGCTGCGCTGCCGCTGAGCGTCCAGCTGTTGTCTTCGTTTCGGAAGGAGTAGTCCACCCCTTGCACGTAAGCGTCCCGACCGTCTCCGCCGCGGACCGTGGCCGTGCTGAGTGCGGTGATGTAGCCGTTGTTGGGGAGGTTTTGGTCAGCCACCGTCACGTTGTACGACGTCAACGCGTCGCGGCCGCCGGTGGTGTCGTGGGCGAAGGCCTGGAACACGCCAAGCCCCGTGCTGGAGGAGGTTCTGCCGCTGAATTTCGACGCATTGATGAGCTGGCCTTCTTGGCCCACGCGACGGCTGTAAAACAGCCCGCCTTTGTTGAAGAGGTCTGTGCCTTCCAAAAAGAACGGGCGGTTTTCAGCGAAACGCACCTCGTACGGGCTGAGGTTCAGGATGAGGTTGTCGGCGACGACCTGGCCGAAATCGGGCACCAGGGTCATGTCCAACGTGAAGGCGTCGCCCAAGCCCAGCTTGGCGTCCAGGCCGCCGTTGTACGTGTCGCCCCACTGACGGCCTCCGGTCTCGTCCAATTCCGTTTGTGCATAGGCACTCAGGTATGGGAACAGGGCGATGCGCGGTGGGGTGTCCACGCCTTGGATCCCGCGAAGCACGCCGCCTTGGTTCACCATGCCGTTTTGGGTTGGGTCCAAGGCGTTCCACACCGTTTCTTCTCGGCTGCGTCGCACAGAACGCCAAATGTTCATGCCCCACGTCTGGGGCACGCCTTCAGGCAGCGTGGGCATCCTGAATTGGCTCCATGGCACCCGAATCTCGGTGGACCATCCGCCGCTGTGGATTTGGCTTTGGACTTCCCAGACCCCGTTCCACGCGTCGTCGGACCCTTGGGCGTTCATGATGAAGTCGTTGAGCGCCCCCCTCGGAGTCGTGCTGAATCCCACGGCGTTGATGCCGTCGTTGTAAGGGCTGAACCAAATCCCAAACTCGTCGGAATTCTCCACTCGGTCGCGCACGCTCAGTTGCTGCAGAATCGAATCCGGTGCCGGGTCGTGCATCTGGGCTGCGATGTAGAGGTTCTGGTCGTCGTAGGCGATCCAGACCTCGGTCCGGTGGGTCGGAGCGCTTTGGGGGGAGGGGCGGCTCTGGGTGAAGTTGGTCGCACTTGGCATGGTGAGCCAAGCCGATTCGTCGAGAAGCCCGTCCACGGTGGGCGGCGTATCGATGCGAAAGGCCTGGGCCACTTGGTCGGTCAAGTTGTACGCGGGGGTGTCCTTGGTTTGGCCCCACAACGCGGCGGGCAAGGCGCATGCCAGCGCCAACATCCAAGCACAGGAGAAGGGGAGGTGGTCGGGTCTCAACGGAAAATGCGTTGCTTGTTCAGCCAAGTTTGGTAAGAGCGCGCGTTGCGCAAATGTTCACGGTACGTCCTGGCAAAATTGTGGGTGCCGTCCCCGCCAGGCTTGGCGCACATGTACAAATCACGATGCCCGGCGGGGTGCAGAACGCTTTGCAAGTACCGCGGGTCCACGAAGCGGATGGGGCCAGGTGGAAGGCCCTGGTGCTTGTAGGTGTTGTAAGGGGAGTCCACCTCCTTGTGCACGTCGAGCACCCGCCGGATGCTGGGGTCGCCCAACGCAAAAATCAGCGTGGGGTCCGCCTGCAGAAGCATGCCTTTCTTGAGTCGGTTGAGGTACAATCCCGCCACGAGGGGGGCTTCGGCAATCACGGCTGTCTCCGCTTGCACAATGGACGCGAGCACGGTCGCTTCCTTGGGAGTCAACCCCTGCGCTGCCGCCGCCGCGACGCGGTCCTCGTTCCACCATGCCCGGTGTTCGCGGAGCAGACGGGCCGTCACGCCTTCGGCGTCCGTATCCCACCACATTTCGTAGGTGTTGGGCAACACGCGCCACATGACGCTGTCGCGGGAGAACCACTCTGCCACCTGGGCGCTGTCTGCAAACACCCGGCGTGACACTGCACTTGCGATGGGGCCCAAGTCTCGGCCCGAGGGCACCACGACATTCACGGCGTCCCGGTCGCCGGTGATCAAACGCTCGGCCGAGGTTTGGACGGACTCATCGGGGGTGAAGGTGTACTGGCCAGCCTTCAGACGGCCGTCCCAACCGCGCCACACCACGTGGCGCAGGACCCGCTCACCTGGGGTGCCTGCCCAAGCGTCTTCCAAGTCGTCCAACAGTCCCAGCGAGTCTTGGTCAGGTGCCAATTGGACCACCACAGTGGATGGGGTCCATGTCCCGGTGACAAAGTGGTTCCAGCCCCATGCTCCTGCACCAGCTGCCACCCAGGCTGCAGCGGCGAAGAATGTGAGCCAGGTCCTCATGGGTTTTCTGCGGTAAAGAGGTGTTGCAGGGTGTGGACGTCGGTCCAGACCCCTTCCGGGGTTCGGATCCAGGAGGAGCGAATGGATTCGTGGCCAAATCCGGCCTTGCAGAACAAGTCAAGAGAGCCTCTGTGGCCACCTGGAATTTCTGCGTAAACCTGCCGCAGGTGAAGGTGGTGTCCGGCGTAGTTCAGCATCAGTTGAAGCGCTCCGTGGGCATGTCCTTGACGACGGTGCGCATCGTCGACGTGGATCGCCACGCCGGCCCGAAGCTGCCGTGGGTCAAAATCGTACAAGTCCACGGCCCCCACCGTTCGCCAAGAGTCTTCGTGGCGGGCGTCGACCATCCACCTGATTTGGCGTGCCTCAAACAAGTCTTGGCCACCGTCGACAAAGGTGGTCATAGCGGCCCGGTTGATGGGAGAGAGCGTGGCGCCCATCCACCAGTCTTCGCTGGCATTTTCCCACGCCATCAGCAGGTCCACGTCGGTGGGTTCCATGGCCCTCAATCGATGAATGTCTGATGTCAGCACCCCGCGAAGATAGCCGTACCTTGGCAGGGTGCCTTCCCGGGGCCACGCGTCTTTCTTGAATCTCTCTTGACTGTTTCCATGGAATTTGAAACCACCCGATTGGAAGGTGTGATGCTCGTCAAGCCGCGCATGTTCGAAGACGACCGCGGCAGCTTCACCGAGACGTGGAACATGCACGCGTTTGCGAAGGTCGTGGGGGAGCCCGTTCAATTCAGACAAAGCAACGAGAGCGTGTCGCGGGCAGGCGTGTTGCGCGGAATGCACTTTCAAGTTCCTCCTCGCGGCCAAGGCAAGCTCGTGCGCGTCACCCGCGGACGTGTGATGGATGTGGCGGTGGATTTGAGAAAAGGGAGCCGGACGTTTGGCCAGCATGTGGCGGTGGAGTTGAGCGCAATGAACAGATGGCAATTTTGGATTCCCGTGGGGTTCGCTCACGGGTTTTTGGCGTTGGAAGATGGTTCCACCCTTCAATACAACTGCACGGACACGTACCACCCGGATTTTGAGCAAAGCTTGGCGTGGGACGACCCTGACTTGGGCATCGACTGGGGGGTGGAGCGTCCTGTGGTGAGCGAACGTGACCAAGCTGCCGCCGCCTTTGCGACGTTTGAGAGTCCATTTTGAACTTGTTCACGACAGCGCCGCGAGAGCCGTTGGCAACCTGAAAGCCAGGAGGTCTATGCATCGCATGGCTGGAAGAACTTCACCGGTCATGAAGATGACTTGGATGCCCCGTCGGCACGCCCTTGGGATGGGCCTCGTGTTGTTCGCCTCTGGCGCATGGTGGATTTCGCCCTCGAACGCAAGCAAAGTCCCGGATTTTGAAGCGACTCCCAAGCAGCACTCCCCGGTGATTTCGCCGGCTGTGCCCCACGATTTGGCCTTGTTTGGAGAGCCTGTGCCGTTGGACCGATTTGGGGTGGTGGAAGCGTTGGACCGCGAGTTGATCGTGAACACCTACAGGCACAGCTCCACCATGTTGTACCTCAAGCGCGCGGCCCGGTGGTTTCCTGCAATTGAGCCCATTCTGGAGGAGGAAGGGGTGCCCACAGATTTCAAATACCTCGCTGTCATCGAAAGTGGATTGAGCCAAGTGGTGAGCCCCGCGGGTGCGGCTGGATTTTGGCAATTCATGAAGCGGACAGGTCCAGAATACGGGTTGGAAGTGTCTTCCACTGTCGACCAGCGATACCACGTGGAATTGGCCACCCGTGCCGCATGTGGATACCT
Source organism: uncultured Flavobacteriales bacterium (assembly GCA_913041065.1). Classification (GTDB taxonomy): domain Bacteria; phylum Bacteroidota; class Bacteroidia; order Flavobacteriales_D; family Sanyastnellaceae; genus UBA11663. Next base: position 13,396 of record CAJWII010000020.1, on the reverse strand, counting down.
CAAGGAAGCCCACGAGAAGCTGGGCAGTTGGGTGTTGGCTGCGGCCTCCTACAACATGGGCATGTCTGGGGTGACCAAATCCCTGGTCGCCCAGCACGTGGACAATTATTGGGACCTTCACCTCAACTCGGAGACGGCCCGGTACGTTTACCGTCTGGTGGCCTTGCGGGAAGTCATGGAAAAGCCTGATCAATTCGGATTCCAGCTCACGGCGAAGGACGTCTACGCGCCGCTTCAAGGTCGCGAGGTGAAGGTGACGGAGGACATCGAAGATTTGGCCTCGTTCGCGATTGAGCAAGGCACCAACCTTCGAGAACTGAAGGCCTTCAACCCATGGTTGCGACGCGACCATTTGGATGTGGGTGAGGGCCAGGTTTACGCCTTGCGCATCCCTGCTTGAGCCCAGCGGATCGCGCTGGTCTGCAACTTGCAGCAGTCGCCTGAACCTGTCAGGTACGCCTGGGCCATCTCGCTGTCCAAAGCCTCTTGGACGCTGCGCACGGCCCCGGCAGGCACACGCCTTTCTACAAATGCCGCCAGCAAGTCGGCACGTGAGGCCTGTCGCGCTTTCGCATTCAGAGCCGCCACCAAGGCCTCGCGGTGCTTCACCCGTTGCACGTTGGTGCGAAAGCGAGGGTCTTTCGTCAAGCCGTTGCACCCCAGCACGTTGCACAGGGATTTGAATTGGGCGTCGCTGCCCACGGCCAGCACGACGTCGCCGTCGCGGCACGTCAACATGTCGCCGTACGGGGCAATGTTGGGGTGGGTTGAGCCCATCCGTTGGGGAACAGTCCCATGCATGAGCCATTGCGTTCCTTGGTTGGCCAATGCCGTGAGCCCCGATCCCCACAAACTCACTTCTGCATAGCCGCCGCGTCCGGTGCGTTCCCGATGAAACAGCCCGCCGAGCACGGCTGCACGCATTTGATGCGACGCCAAGATGTCCATCATGGCCACCGGCATTTTGGTGGCTGGGCCGTCTGGGGTCCCGTTCATCGACATGAATCCAGATTCTGCCTGCACGACCACGTCGTACGCCAGGCGATCGGAGCGCTGCTCGAAGCCGACCAGCCGCACATGCACAAGGTGGGGAAACGCGTCGGACAGTCGGTCCGGCAAAAGGCCCATTGTGTCGAGGTCTCCCCATTTCATGTTCTGCAGGAGCACGTCTGTGTGGGCCAGGATGTCTTGGAGCCAAGCCTGACCCTCTGCCGTTTTGAGGTTGTGGGACACGACTGTTTTGCCATGGTTGGCCGCTTCGTAATAACTGGAAGAAGGGCCAGGTGCCTCTCCCGGCAGCTTCCAGGACCTGGTGACGTCGCCCCCAGGGGCTTCCACCTTGGTCACGTCCGCGCCACACTCGGCCAAGAATGTGCCCGCCAAGGGGCCCGCCAACACGCTTGACAAGTCGAGCACACGGACGCCTGTCAACACACCTTCCATGCCTTCAAGATACTTGCGTTCAGGTCAACCTGTGGCCAGGGCCTGCTTGTATGTGTCGATGGCCCGTTGACGCGCCATTTTGTGCTCGACAATGGGGGTAGGGTAACGCGACGTGCCATACTCCGGAACCCACTTGCGGACGTAAGCCAATTGCTTGTCGAACTTTTCCAGTTGGGAGGCCGGGTTGAACACCCGGAAGTAGGGCGCCGCGTCGCATCCAGACCCAGAGGCCCACTGCCAGCCGCCGGTGTTGCTGGCCAGCTCAAAGTCGAGCAACTTCTCGGCGAAGTACCGTTCGCCCAACCGCCAATCCAGCAGCAAGTGCTTGCAAAAAAACGAGGCCACGACCATGCGAACCCGGTTGTGCATGAACCCGGTGGCGTTCAATTCACGCATGCCGGCGTCCACCAATGGATAGCCCGTCTTTCCGGCCTTCCACGCTTCGAAGTGTGCGTCGTCGTGCCGCCATGGTATCCGGTCGTATTGCGGTCTGAAGGCGTCCTTCGCGCTGTGGGGGAAGGCATGGATGATGGCCTGGTAGAAATCACGCCAAATCAATTCTGTCAACCACTTGTCGCTGTGCTTGAACCCGAGTTTGGCCAATTCTCGGATGCTCACCGTGCCAAATCGCAGGTGCACGCTGATGCGCGTGGTCCCGCGCTTGGCAGGCAGATCGCGGGTGTCGGCGTAGTGCTTCAATACGTCGACATCGACTTGGGCTTCGGGCGCTTCGATGGCACTCCGTTCGAATCCCATTTCTTGCAGGCTTGGCAAGCCGCGACCATCCCAGCTGGCCAAGGCGTCGAGGTGATTTTCGGAGGGAGCTGCCTCTAGGTCAGCGTCCACCAGGTTGGCGTGCCAACGTTTGCTGTAAGGCGTGAACACGGTGTAGGGGAGGCCGTCGGGTTTGGTCACTTCGCCGGGCGCTTTCACCACATGGTCTTTTTGGGTGTGGAACGCCACGCCGCGGGCCTCAAGCATCTCCCGAACCTGGGCATCGCGCTCCAAAGCGTATGGCTCGTAATCCTGGTTCGTGTGGATTTCGGCCACTTCAAATTGGTCGCACAACGAGGCGAGCACATCCAAGGGATGCCCATGTTCCACCCACAAGCCAGCGCCCTTCTCGCGGGCTTGCTCGTCAAGATGGGTCACGCGGTCGTGAAGGAAAGTTACCCTGGCGTCGTCTATCGCGTTGAGGGTGTCCAGGATGGCGCGGTCAAACACAAACACGGGCAACACGGTGTGCCCAGAATTCAAAGCCGCGTGCAAGGCTCGGTTGTCGTGCCAGCGCAAGTCGCGACGGAACCAGTGAAGGACAATTTTTCCTTGGGGAAATGAGCTCATGACAAACGAAAATGTTGGACAAGGAAACGGCCGCCTTTCGCGGGCCGCCCTTTGCTCCAAGTAATTGGATCAAAACACCTTACGATCTCGTGATCCTCGCGGACCACGACGTAAGAACAGGACATACAGGGAAAGGTTCACGGCCCCCGAACATTTTTCTTGAGGGCCTGTTGGTCTGGGGAAGATTAACCTCAAATCAACCCTATGAAACATTTGTTCTCAACGGCGCTAGCCCTCGTGATGGCGTCATTTTCAGGCCTCGCACAGTGCGATGCTGACCACATCGTGGAAGCCAGCAGCTTCATGTACGCCCCGAGCTCGCTCACCATTGAGCAGGGAGAAAGCGTGGCTTTCATCAACCTCGGCGGCACGCACGACGTCAATGGCGACGTGGACAGCCAAACTGGCATGTCGTTTGGCAACCCTGAATCGTTCTACCTCGATGCCGTGTCTGGTGCACCAGAAGGAGAGTGCATCGGAACGTACACGTTCAACGTGCCTGGCACCTACAACTACGATTGCAGCATTGGAAACCACGCCGCACAAGGCATGGTGGCATCCATTGTGGTGAATCCTGCGCCCATGACCACCACCGTGGTCGACGTCATCGCAGGCAGCCCTGACCACACCCTGCTCGCCTCAGCCGTGGGGGCCGCTGGCCTTGCGGACGCCTTGAACGCCGCCGGCCCGTTCACCGTCTTTGCGCCCACCGACGCGGCCTTCACCGCACTGGTCGAAGCCCTTGAAATCACGGCAGAAGAATTGCTCGCATTGGAAAATCTCGGTGCCATTTTGCAGTACCACGTGTTGGCTGGCCAAGCCATGAGCACCGATTTGTCGGACGGCCAAATGATCGCCACATTGCTTGGTCCAGACGTCACCGTGACCGTCAATGACCAGGGTGTGTTCATCAACAACGCGCAAGTCACTGTTGCCGACATTGAGGCCGACAACGGTGTGGTGCACGTCATCGACGCGGTCTTGTTGCCGCCCGCACCTCCAACCAACACCATCTTGGACGTGATCCAGAACAGCCCAGAGCACATGTTGCTTGCGGCTGCGGTGGACGCAGCAGGTTTGGCGGGTGCATTGAGCGGCGAGGACACCCTCACCGTGTTTGCCCCCACCGACGCCGCCATCACCGCGTTGGTGGAAGCCTTGGAAATCACACCTGCCGAATTGTTGGCTTTGGAGACCCTCGGGGACATCCTTATGTACCACGTGGTGGCTGGCCTCGCGATGAGTACCGACCTCTCCGACGGCCAAATGATCGCCACGTTGCTCGGTCCCGATGTGACGGTGACCATCAACGAAGAGGGTGTGTTCATCAACGACGCCCAAGTGACCTTGGCAGACATCATGGCCGACAACGGCGTGGTGCACGTGATTGACGCGGTGTTGTTGCCACCCACCGACAAGGTCGAGGAAGCTGCGGTCAACGTGCAAATGATGCCCAACCCTGCGACCGATGTGGTTCGCATTGGCGGATTGCAGGGGAACGCCAACGTGTTGATCCGCGATTTGGCAGGACGCGTTGTGTTGCAAAACGACAACGCTGGACAGCTCTTCAACGTCGGCCACCTGGGTGCAGGTACCTACGTGGTGAGCATCACCCAGAAAGGTGTCACCGCCACCACGAAGTTGGTGGTGCGCTGACCCGAATAGATTGCGACAGGAAAAGGCCTCCCAGCGGGAGGCCTTTTTTGTTGGGGCATATCAAACAGGCGGGTCGCTCAGCCTTTCACACAGCGTTCAAGTGCGTCGTCCAAATGGCCGGCCGTCCAGGTGAACCCCAAGCGGTTCAAATTTTCTGGGACGACGTGCTGTGAAGTCAGCAGAAGGGAGGCCATCTCGCCCAGGGCCAATTTCAGGGCGAAGGCAGGCACTGCTGGGGCAAAGTGTGGGCGTGACAACGTGCGTGCCAGGGCTTCTGAGAACGCCCGGTTGGTCACGGGCTCAGGCGCCACAAGGTTGTGAGGGCCGACCACATGGGGGTCGGACGCGGCGTGCACCACAAAGCGCACCACGTCGTCCAGGTGGATCCAACTCATCCACTGTTGACCCGAGCCCAACGGGGCGCCCAAGCCGAGACGGTAGATGGGGAGCAGCTTGTCCAGGGTGCCTCCTTGGTCGGAGAGCACCAGCCCAATGCGCATGGTCACGTGTCGGACACCTTCTGGCAACAAGTCCTTGGCTGCGGATTCCCAAGCCGCCGTCACGTCTGAGAGAAACCCGTCTCCCTTGAGGGTGGATTCTCCGGCGTGGTGGCATTCGCCGTAAAGTCCGATGGCAGACGCTTGCATGAACGTGCCAGAAAAGCCGGCTTGGGCCAGGGCGTTGGCCAACAAGGCCGTGCCCTCGGTGCGACTCGTGAGGATGTTGGCTTTGTGCGCCGCGGTCCAGCGCTGGCCGACGTTGGCCCCCGCGAGGTGGACGACATGGTCAACGTTGTTCAAGACCGCTTTGGGAAAGACCTTTCCAGCCACATCCCACACAAACGATGTGGCCCCCGCCAATTGGAAGGCACGGCTGCGGCTGAGCACGCGAACCTCATGACCTTGTGCGAGGAGGTGGTCGCAGAGTGCGGCGCCAACGAGGCCGGATGCGCCAGTCACCAGCCAGGTTTGAGGGGAGCGTGCAGTGGACATGGGTTGAATTTGGGAAGACAACCCGGGAGAGGTCAGTCTTGTTCGGCCTTCTGCTGCTCGAACATCGTGGCGTACAACCCGCCGGCTGCAAGCAGCTCGTCGGGGGTTCCCGATTCCACAATCTGCCCTTCGTCCATCACGAGGATGCGGTCGGCGTTGCGCAGGGAGGCCAACCTGTGGCTGACCATCAAGGTGCAAGAGGCTTCTTGGTTCTCAATGGCATCGAGGATGGCGTCCTCGGTTTCCGTGTCCACGGCGGACAGGCAGTCGTCCAGGAAGAGGATTCTTGGGGTTTTGACGAGGGCGCGGGCGATGCTGATGCGTTGCTTTTGGCCTCCACTCAGGTTGACCCCACGTTCTCCAAGCATGGTGTCGAACCCGTGCTCAAACCTCTCAATGTCCTCCCGAACACCGGCGTCTTGGGCCGCTTGTCGCACCATCTGATCGTCAGCGTCACCCTGGCCAAACGCGATGTTGCGGCCGATGGTGTCGCTGAACAGGAAGACATCCTGAGGCACGTAGCCCAGGTCCCGTTTCATGGCGTCGAGGTTCCATGCTTGGAGGGGAGTGCCGTCGAGTGAGATGTGGCCTTCTTGGGGGTCCATCATGCGCATGGCCAACTGGAGAACGGTGGATTTTCCGCTGCCGGTGCGGCCGGTGATGCCCAGGTTTTCCCCGGCTTGAAGCGTGAACGAGACGTCTTTCAAGGCTTGGATGCCCGTGTCGGGATAGGTCCACGACACCCCGTCGAATTCAAGGGCCGGGGAGGCCGACAAGCCGTCCTTTCTTCCTCCCTTGTCTGGGGACATCACGGCGGGGGTGGCGTCCAAGAAGTCCAGGATGCGGTTCATGGAGGCTTCCGCCTTTTGGACCAACGAGGTCACCCAACCGACCGAGGCGAACGGCCAAGTCAACAGGTTGACGTAGAAGACGAATTGGAAAATGTGGCCCAGATCGAGGTGTCCGCCGACCACGCGTTGTCCGCCCACGTAAATGGTGAGGATGGTGCTCAAGCCCACCAGCAAGACGATGAGCGGCATGAACATGGCCTCCACCTTGACCAGGTCAAGCACACGGACCTTGTATGCAGTCGTCTCGTCGTCGAACCGCTTGGCGGCGTCTCGTTCACGGTTGAAGCTCTTGAGCACCCGAATGCCCGCGATGTGCTGTTGCACGAAGCTCGAGACGCGGCTTTGTGCCTTTTGGCGAGCGTCGCTCTTGCGGTGGATGTTCGCCGAGATGAAGTAGATGCCCAGCGACATGAAGGGGAGAGGCAGCAGGGCAAACAGCGTCAGCACCGGGTCAATCGACAGCATCACCGTGACCACCAGCGCCACCAGCACCACCAGGTTCATGGAATACATGATGGCCGGGCCGAGGTACATGCGTACGTGGCTCACGTCTTCGCTGATGCGGTTCATCAAGTCGCCCGTATCATGCCTTTTGTAGAAGCTGCTGTCCAGCACTTGGTAATGCCCGTAGATGTCTCGCTTGAGGTCGTATTCCACCAAGCGGCTCATCACAATGATGGTTTGCCGGGTCAAAAACGAGAACCCCCCTTTGACCAGGAACGCCAAGAGGTAGAACACGGCCTGCAGGGCGCCGACCCAAAGCACAAAGTGCAGGACGGCCTCCCGTGACGTTGGAGCGTCCAGCCCTTGCCAAGCCCACCCCAAGGTCTTGGCCAAGAAGGCCAACGTGCGGGGCAGATCGAGTTGGTCCAATGTGGGAGATTGCCCCTCGGCCATGGGCACCAGGAAGTGTGTGTTGGCTTCGTTCAGGGCGTTGACGCCTTCCCCAATCATGGAGGGCGCCCAAACCGCAAACATGTTGGTGAACACCACGAAGACCATGCCCAGGAACAAGCGTCCTCGGTACTTCCAAATCAGGGGATTCAGTGCAAGCAGGGCCTTCATGGGGTGGGGGTTCGGTTCAGAACGAGAAGTTCCAAGACACCGACGGCAAGATGGGGAACAGACTCACTTGTTTGGCCTGAATTTCCAAGTTCCCTTCCAACAATTCGCCCTCGTTGTCGAAGAACAAGAAGTACGGGTTGGCGCGGTTGTACAAGTTGTAGATGCTGAACACCCAACGGCGTTCCACTTTCCGGTCTTCGAAGTTCTTCTTGGGGAAGAGCGTGGCGCTGATATCCGCACGGTGGTAGGGCACCATGCGGTATCCGTTACGCGACCCATAAACATCCGTGATGTTGCCTTCCAGGAAGTAGCGTTGGATGGGGAGGGTGAGCGTGTTGCCAGTGGCGTACACGAAGGCGGCCGAGAGGTTCCACCGCTCGCTTGGGGTCCAATCCATGACGACACTGAGGTCGTGGCGACGGTCGAATTTGGCCGGGAAGGGGTCTCCGTTGTTCAAGTCCTCAAATTGGCGGTCGGTTTTGCTCCACGTGTAGCCGACCCAACCGTTGAGCTTGCCAAACTTCCGCTTCAAGAAAAACTCGGCCCCGTATGAGGTGCCTTCTCCGAAGACGAGGTTGTTGTCGGGGTTGGTGCCGATGTTTTGATCCGGACGGGTGTTCTCGGCGTATTCCACCAGGTTGTTCAGTTCCTTGTGGTAGACCTCCACTGAGGTTTCCCACTCGCGATGGGCGCCCAAGTCCACGAAATACCCCGCGCTGAATTGTCGGCCGCGCTGGGGCGGGACCAAATCCGAGCTTGGCAACCAGACGTCGGTGGGGGTTGTGGTGGCCGAGAGCGACGCCAAGTGCACGTACTGGTAGTTGATGGACCAGCCCGCCTTGATGCTGCTGCGCGGGCCAGTCTTCAGTCGCGCGCTCACCCGGGGTTCCCAACCGCCGTAGTGCTTCACCAGCTCGCCTTGCCCGTAGGTCGTTGAGTCGTCCGGAGCAAGTACATTCTCACCTGGCGTGATGCGCGTGAACGGCCCTACGTGACGGAAGTCGCTCCCACGCAGACCGAGGTTCAGCCGGAACGCATCCGTCACATCCACGATGTCTTCCACGAAGGCCGCGCTCTCGTGGCTGAACGACACGGTGGCTTCCCCAAAGTCAAATTCGTTGTCGCCCTGCCTGAAGAAGAACGACGTCGGCACGAATTCGTGGAACACGTGCTCGAGGCCCATTCTGACTTCGTGTTGCAGGTTGGGGTACCAACTCAGCTGGGCTTTCTGTGTCCAGTCCACGACGCCTGAATTGAACCCAAACTCGAAATCGTCCTGCCCTGAGGTGAACGCGAACTCGTAATTCGTGTAGGACGCATTGACATTGAGGAACATCTTGTCGGTCACCACGTGGTTCCAGCGCGTGGAGACCATCGCGTTGCCCCAGGGGATGGACGCCCCGAATCCTGCATCCGCGCTTTGGAAGCTGAACACGTCACGTCCAAAATACCCTGAAATAAACACCTCGTCTTTGTCGCTGAAGCGATGGTTGTACTTCGCGTTGAGGTCGTAGAAATAATAGCCTGATCCCGCCGCGGAGGTCTGTTCCACAACTGGACGGGTCAGCACGTCGATGTAGGTCCGGCGCCCCGACACGATGAAACTGGACACGCCCTTTTTTACAGGGCCCTCCAAGGTCAGTCTAGAACTGATCAGCCCAATGCCGCCACTTCCTTTGAGCTCTTTCCGATTGCCCTCTTTCAGACCCAAATCGAGCACGCTGGAAACACGCCCGCCAAATCGTGCGGGCATGCTGCCCTTGTAAACCTCCACCGAGGAGATGGCGTCTGCGTTGAACACGCTGAAAAACCCAAACAAGTGGCTCGCGTTGTAGATGGCGGCGTTGTCCAGCAGCAGCAAGTTCTGATCCTGTCCACCGCCGCGAACGTAAAACCCGCTGTTCCCTTCGCCCGCGCTCTGGATGCCTGGAAGCAGCTGAATCGCCTTCAGCACGTCGACTTCGCCCATCAAAGCGGGGAGGCGCTGGATGGTGGCGATGGCCACTTCAGCTTTGCCCAGGTTGGTGCTTTCTGTGTTTTGGCCTGCCGTGCCGACCACCGTGGCGGCGTCCACCGCGACCGACTGGGGCGCCAATTCCACGTTCCACTCCACGTCGCGGGTGCCGCCCACGTCCTTCACCAAGGGGGCGTAGCCAATGAACGAACACGTCAAGGTCGCAGGTGCCTTGGGCAAGGTCAGGCTGTAAAACCCGTAGATGTTGGTGGAAGCGCCTTGGCTTTGGCCATCGACAATGACGTTGGCCCCCAGGACGTATTCGCCGGTGCGTGCGTCGGTGACCCGTCCGCGGACCGTGAAGGTGCCAATTTGCGAGAAGCCCGAAACCGTCCCAAGCAGCATGAAGATCAAAACGAGCAAGGGCTGAAAAATCGAGGGCGATTGTGGACGGTGGACCATGGCGTGTTGTGAGGGCGCAAAAGTACTCCGCGTACCTTCGGGCCTGTGTCGAAGAAACGCAAAAACACCCCCCTTGTTCACTGGATTTGGGCCTTGACGGTTCTGGGTGTTTTGGGAGGAGGGACAGGTTGCAGCCTGGGCACCAACCGAGGGAGCGAGCACACAGACAAACGAGTGTTCCGATACAACGAAAGTGCAGCCATCACGAGCTTGGATCCGGCGGCCGCCCGAAGCCTCGAGCACATGTGGGTGGTGGATCAATTGTACGATGGTCTGGTGGAGTTGAATGCCGAACTCGACGTGGTCCCGTGCTTGGCCGAGTCCTGGGAGGTTGACCCCGCGACCCACACCTACACGTTTCATCTCCGGCCTGGGATCGCTTTCGCGTCGGGAAGACCTGCTGAGGCGACTGACGTGGTCTTCTCCTTGGAACGCCTGCGCGACCCGTCGGTCGTGTCGTCTGGGGGGTGGATTCTGGATGCGGTCGTTCCCAAAGGCATCCGCGCCGTGGACGACAACACGGTGGAAATCCAGCTGAGTCATGCGTATCCACCGTTCCTGGGATTGTTGACGACGGCGTACGGGGCCGTGGTGGACCGAGAGCATGCCCAAAACGAAGGCGTCAGCTTGCGAGACCAGCCTGGGGGCACAGGGCCGTTTGTGTTGAAGTGGTGGCTGGAGGACGCTGGCTTGGTGCTGCATCCCAACCCCAGGTATTGGGAGCGAGACGATGAAGGACGTTCGCTGCCCTACTTGGACGCCGTGCACATCGACGTTGTCCAAGACATGGGGTCGGAATTCCTCGGGCTGACCCAAGGCCGGTACGATTTCATCAGCGGCTTGCACCCGTCGTTCATGGAGACGCTGCTCGACGAGGAGGGCGGCCTTCGCACGTCGTTCGCGGAGGAGCTCCGCTTGGAGCACGTACCATTTCTGAAAACGGATTACCTGGGTGTGGTGGTGGACGGGAGCCAAACGCCGCCCGCACTGAAAAAGCCCATGGTGAGGCAAGCCCTGAGCTTGGCATTGGACCGCCCCTCCCTGGTCCGACACCTGCGCCGCAATTCGGTGTCGGCCACGGATCGGTTTGTCCCCCCTTCCATGCTTGGTCGTGCCGACCCCCGTCCTGTTCGCCTTGATTTGGACTCGGCCAAGGCCTTGCTTGCCGCTGCGGGACACGCCGACGGGAAGGGGGTGGGCACCGTGGTGGTCAGCACCACATCGGACTACGCCGATTTGTGCGCCGCCATGCAGCACGACTGGACGGCCCTGGGGTTGGACGTTCAAATCGACGTTTTGCCTTCGTCCGTGCTGCGTGAACGCGTGGCGCAAGGCGAAGTGGCGGTGTTTTACAAGTCGTGGCTGGCGGACCACCCGGATGCGGAAAACTTCCTGGGCCTGTTCGTGAAGGCCAATTTTTCACCTGGAGGCCCCAATTACACGCACCACCACAATCCCGAATTCGAAGCCATGTACCAGCAAGCGCTGACGTTGTCAGACGATGAAGAAGTGCGCCGGGCCCTTTACTTGGCCATGGACAGCTTGGTGCACTGCGAAATGCCGGTCATCCCTTTGTTCCACGACCGCGTCACCCATGTCTTGCGGCAGGACGTCGAAGGTTGGGCCATTTCGCCGGTCAACCGTTTGGACTTGCGGCGGGTGAAAAAGGGGGCATGACCTTCGTGTATCTTGGAAGCCGCAGAAACGACCTGCCATGCTCAAAATTGACAGCCATACGCACATTTTGCCCCGGGTCATGCCCAAATGGTCGGAGAAATTTGGCTATGGGGGATTCATCCATTTGGAGGTGTCCCGTCCCGGGTTCGCCAACATGATGCGGGACGACCTCTTCTTCCGAGAAATCTCCTCCAATTGTTGGAACGCCGAGGAGCGCATCGAAGAGTACGGCAAGGCTGGTGTGCAGGTCCAAGTGGTCAGCACCATCCCTGTGATGTTTTCCTACTGGGCGAAGGCGCAGGATGCCGCCGATTTGGCGAGGTTCCTGAACGACCATTTGGCTCAAATTGTGCGTGACCACCCCAAGCATTACGTGGGTTTGGCCTCGGTCCCCATGCAAGACACAGACTTGGCCATCGAGGTGCTGCATGAGGCCCATGTTGCCGGGCTGCAAGGCGTGCAAATCGGATCCAACGTGAATGGACTCAACTTGGGTTACCCTCGATTCGCATCGTTCTACGAAGCTTGCGAGGAGCTTGGCATGTCGTTGTTCATCCACCCCTGGGATATGATGGGCAAGGCGGACATGGAGAAGTATTGGTTGCCTTGGCTTGTGGGCATGCCTGCCGAGACTTCCAGGGCGGCGTGTTCCATGATTTTCGCGGGGGTGTTGGACAAGCACCCTCGCTTGCGTGTGTTGTTTTCCCACGCCGGCGGATCCTTCCTGCCCACCATCGGGCGGATCAAACACGGCCATGCTTGCCGACCCGACCTCGTGGCGATTGACAACGAAAACGCACCGGACACCTACCTCGGCAAGTTTTGGGTGGACAGCATCACACACGACCCACGTCTCCTTCGCTACATCCTGGAAATGCAAGGGTCCGACCGCATATGCATGGGCACCGATTACCCGTTCCCGTTGGGGGATCTGGAGTTTGGGCAATTCATGGAAGAAATGGGGCTCAATGAGTCGGCCCGGATGCAACTTTTCTCGGGGTCGGTGTTGTCTTGGTTGGGCATGGACGCGTCCCACTTTGATTGACGGACCGGGACGCTTGCACACCAAATGGACGACGAACTGAAAGATTTGCTGGAACGGTGCATCGCGGAAGAGCGGGGTGCCCAAACACGTCTCTACAGAAAGTTCGCCGGCAAGGTGTTCGCCACGGCCTTGAGGTACTCCGACGGAAAGGAGGCGGCCGCCGACATTGCGCAGGAGAGTTGGGTAAAGGTGTTCAAGAATTTGGTCAAGTTTACCGAGTTCAACAGCTTCGAGGGGTGGGTTCGCCGCATCACCGTCAACACGGCCATCACCCACTATCGACGCAACCTCAAGCACAGGCACCACGACGATGTGTCGGAGGCGCTGTCCACGCCGCGGGATTTTGAGGCGTCCAAGCAGTCGGACTTCACCATGGGTGAAATCCAAACGGCCATGGCTGCCTTGCCAAAAGGGTACCGCACAGTCATCCAGCTGTACCTCGTGGATGGATTCAGTCACAAGGAAATCGCCGAGATGCTTCAGGTCGACGTCAACACGTCGAAAAGCCAACTGTCCCGCGGCCGCAAGCAGTTGCAGGCCAACTTGAAAGCCATGGCCCGTCGCGCCACACCTCGACCAGACGAAAAAAACCAAGGGTGAAGCAACCATTGGCAATCCTCCACGTTCTACCTCCGCATGACCACTGAGAACCCACACTTGCATATGCCTGAAGCTCCCAGCCAAGAACCGTGGACGGCCGCGGAGTGCCTGTACCGTGAGGAGGCTCTCCACATGGAGGTCGACCCGCCCGCGGGGCTCGAGTCTCAGGTGTTCAGCGCCTTGGATCAACCTGTCCCAGCGTCGTCCAAGAAGATGTCTTGGTGGGTTGGTGGTTCAGCCGTGGTTGCGGCTGTGGGGTTGACGTGGTGGGCGATGCCGTCCGACGCAAGCAACTTGGATTCGCCCA
>CAJWII010000019.1 GCA_913041065.1 uncultured Flavobacteriales bacterium | reverse complement strand
GGAGCGGGGGCGGGGGCGGGGGCCTCCTCTTGGGCCGGGGCTTCAGATGCGTCGGCAGACGCAAGCAACTCTGCAAAGTCCTCCCCTTCTTCTCCGAGGATGCAGAGCACGCTGTCCACAGGGGCGGAGCCACCTTTTTCCACGCCGACGTGCAAAAGCACGCCGTCTTGGAAGGACTCGAACTCCATGGTGGCTTTGTCGGTATCGATCTCCGCCAGGAGCTCGCCGCTTTCCACCTCCTCTCCAACTTTTTTGTGCCACTCAGCCACGACCCCTTCGGTCATGGTGTCGCTGAGTTTGGGCATGCGAATGATTTCAGCCATGGAATCAGTCCTTCACAAATGGGTAATCGGTTTGTACGTACACGTCCTCGTACAGCTCGGACGGGTCGGGAAGGGGGCTCTCCTCCGCAAACTTGATGGCCTCCTCCACTTGGGCTTTGATTTCTTTCTCCACCGCCTTCAATGACTCCTCGGTGGCCCAGTTGTTGTCGAGCAACACTGAGCGCACGTGGACGATTGGGTCTCGCTCGACGAACGACGCCACTTCGTTCTTGGTGCGGTACTTCTGAGGGTCGCTCATGCTGTGCCCCTTGAAGCGGTAAGTCTGAATGTCCAACAACGTGGGACCTTCGCCTTTGCGGCCGCGTTCTGCAGCCTCGGCAATGGCCGCACACACGGCCTCGGGGCTCATGCCGTCCACGGTCGCAGAAGGCATCTCGAAGCTCGCACCCAAGGTCTTCAAGTCGGTCACGTTGGACGTGCGCTCCACGGAAGTGCCCATGGCATACTGGTTGTTCTCGATGACGAAAATCACAGGAAGCTTCCAAGTCATGGCCATGTTGAAGGTCTCGTACAACATGCCTTGACGTGCCGCACCGTCTCCCAAGAAGCACACCGTGACGTGATCTTCCTTGCGGTACTTGTCGGCGAAGGCAATGCCGGCACCCAGGCCGATTTGCCCACCCACGATGCCATGGCCACCAAAGAGGTTGCGCTCCTTGTCAAACATGTGCATGGAGCCGCCCTTTCCCTTGGAGGTACCGGTCTTCTTGCCGTACATCTCCGCCATCACGTATTTGGGGTCGGTGCCCAACACCAAGGGGTGTGCGTGGTCACGGTAGGCCGTGATGACACGGTCGGTGGGACGGATGGCTTGCCGCATGCCTGAAAGCACCGCTTCTTGTCCAATGTACAAGTGGCAGAAACCTCCGAATTTCTGTTGGATGTAGAGCTGACCGCAACGTTCCTCAAACTTCCGCATGAGGTACATTTCGCGGAACCAGCGTGTGTAGGTGTCTTGAGAATGCGACAAGGACGACTTCGCTGAAGCGGCCTTTCCGCGAGCTTTCGCAGGCTTTTTGGGCGCTGCAGCGGTGGTGGGTTGAGATGTAGCCATCGACAATCTGAATGTGCCCAAATATAACGCGGAGCCTCACCTGCGCACCGGCCTCGGGGCACGGCCCGAACCGCGGCATAAATTGTGTCCCTTGGACACACTCAACCTTTCAACGTCCAGCACGTCTTCTTGTGGCGCACCTTACCTTCGCGACACCTGCATGCACGTCTTGAACTTTCTGAACAGACGACCCCACTTGGGGTTGGAAGACATTGAATCGGTGGCCCTGATGGACCGCTACGATTCAAAGTTCATGGTGCCTGAACATTGGTTGAGTCACACGTTGACCCAATTGCCCAACCACGCAGTGCTGTCCATTGCCGACAGCTTGTCCACGACTTACCGAAACCTCTATTTCGACTCGTCAGACAACGTCTGTGTGCAACAACACGTGCGAGGCAAGACGTCCCGTTTCAAGGTGCGCATCAGGCACTACTCCAACACCGAGGTCACCTTCCTCGAGGTCAAACTGCGCGACGTCTATGGCAAGACCACAAAGCACCGTGTCGTGCGCAATGCCTCCGCCTGGGACGCCCCGCTGAATGAGGCTGAACGAGGCTTCCTGCTCCTCCACCTCGGAGACATCGCCTCGCAACTTTTCCCTGTGCTCGAGAGTCGTTTTGAGCGGTTCACACTGGTGGATCTGCAGGAAGGCGAGCGGTTGACCTTTGACCTGGGGGTGGAATTCAGGACCCCCGGTTCTGAAGGGGATTGGCATGCGCCCTTGGCCCATGTTTCTGTGGTCGAGTGGAAGCAGAACAGCGTGAACCACCAGGGTTCCTTGATCCAAGCGCTCCGCAGCCACCCTGAACGCCGAGGCCCTCTTGGAAGGCCCCTTCGCATGTCCAAATACCTGTTGGGACGTCAAACCCTGCAGCCAGGTTTGGACTTCAAAACCTACCGCCCGGCGCTGCGCGACATGTCGCGTGCCGAGAGTTTGGCGGCAAACCCGACTTTTACACCCCAATCGATCTTGAGATGATGTTGAATATGATGTTGACGGCGCTAAGTGCCTTGGAAGGATGGACCGGCTTGCTGGCCCTGTTTGGACTCAACCTGGTGTCCTCGCTGGTGGTGGTTCGATTCATTTACCACATGGCCGCCAAACGACGGGACTTCGTATTCACCTTCATGCTGGTGTCGGCGGCCGTGTTCTTGCTGTGCCGATTGCTTGCAGGGGTTGAAATCGACTTGGCGTTTGCGCTTGGCCTGTTCGCCATTTTCGGCATCATCCGATACCGCACCAACGCCATCCCGATTCGGGAAATGACGTACCTCTTCATCGTCATTGCGCTTTCGGTCATCAACGCCTTGGCGCCCGTCGCAGCGTCATGGGTGGAAATTGCCTTGGCCAATGCGCTGATCTGGGTGCTCGCTTGGGTTTTGGAACGGTTGTGGTTTGTGGAACACCTCGCCACGAAAATGGTGGTGTACGACCGCATTGACCTCCTTCACGAAGGGAAGCGTGCGGAACTCATCGCCGACCTGGAGCGCCGCACAGGGGTAAGCATTGTGAGGTTGGAAATTGGCAAAGTCGATTTGTTGCGGGACACGGCAAACTTGAAGATTCACTTCTCAGGGGACAAAGAGCCTGGCCACTTCGAAGAGCAACAAAGCTGACGCTCAGCCTGCCTTCTCAAGCAACACCACAGCATGGGCTGAAATGCCCTCTTCTGTGCCCACAAAACCGAGTTTCTCAGTGGTGGTGGCCTTGATGCCAATGCGCCCCACATCCACGCCCAAAATGTCCGCCACGCATGCTCGCATGGCTGGAATGTGAGGTTTCAATTTGGGCTGCTGCAAGCACACGGTGGTGTCCATGTTGGACAACGTCCAGCCCTTGGCTTGAACGAGGTCCCACGTGCGCTTCAAAAGAATTTTGCTGTCAATTCCTTTGTACGCAGGGTCGTTGTCTGGGAAGTGGGTCCCGATGTCACCCAAAGCAAGTGCACCGAGCAGGGCATCGCACATCACGTGAAGCAACACGTCCGCGTCGCTGTGGCCCACTGAACCCTTGGTGTGGGGAACCACAAGACCACCGATCACCAAATCCTCGCCCTCTGCGAGCTGGTGAACGTCGTAACCGTACCCGATGCGGAAACTCATTCGCCGTCTTGGGCAAATTCAGCCAAATCCGAGAACTGCAACCGAAGGCTGAACCGGAGCGTGTTGGCCAAGGGATTTTGCTGCGTGGTGCTGATAAGGTAGCTCAAATCCACCGTGAACACCGTGTATTTGATGCCGGCACCCAGGGTGATGAATTGACGGTTGCCTTTGCTGAAGTGCTCATAGAAGTACCCTGTTCTGAAGGCGAAGACGTCGGCAAAATCGTATTCCATCCCGAAGCCCAAGTTGACTTCACGAAGCTCTTCCTTGAGCACGCTGCCCTCGAGCACTGTGGCATTGCCTTCGTTGTCGAACGTGACCACACCGGGGGCGTCGTAGAAGCTTTGCACAATGCCGTTGGCCACACCCACGTTGGGATCCATGCCACTCACAATGCGTGTGGGGTCGTCCAAGTCGTAGATGGGCTGGGTGGGCACGAGCAGCTTGTTGGCGTCGAGCGCAATGGTCAAGCTGTTGTAGTCGTCGAGGATGGTTTCATACGCCGCGCCCAATCGCAAGTTGCTTGGGATGAAGTCCCTGGCCGCAGTCTCGGTGTACGACATCTTCGCCCCGAGGTTGCTCATGTTCATGCCCCAGCTGAAAATGCCGTCCTTCTTTCCCCAATTCGCCCGATCGTTCACGTAGTACATGCTGAGGTCCGCCGCCACCGAAATGCCAGGTCGGCTGTCCGCGCCCTGCACGGAGGTCCCTCCAGTCAGGTTGCTGTGGATGAATCTCGCCGAGAATCCCCCACTGAACTTGTCGGAGAACTTCTGGGAAAACCCGGCGTCCAGACTCAATTCCGCAGGCTGAAAATCTCGGATGGTGGTGCCGACTTCGTCGGTGAACGTGATGTTGCCCAAGCTGAAGTAGCGAAGTGCCACCCCGTACGCCTGCCGCTTGTTCAAACGGCGCACTGAACTGACGTAGGCCAAATTCATGTCGTCCACCAGGGCCCGCAACCAAGGAGCGTAGCTTAAGCTCATCTCCACCTCGTTCTCAGAAAATGCCATCTTGGCAGGATTCCAGTGCAAGCTGTTGGCGTCGGGGCTCAAAGCCACGCCCACATCTCCCATTGCTCCTGAACGGGAGTCAGGCGCAATCATCAGGAAAGGCACAGCCGTTGTGATGGTGTTGAGTTGAAGAAGTTGCGTCGGGTCCTCTTCGATTTGACCCAAGGCGGGCGCGCTGGTCAAAAACCCTGCGCAAACAATGAGCGCCAGAAGGACGGTGGAAAGGAGATGCTTCATCTGAATGCTGCCAAATTTAGAACGGGGCATGTGATCACTCGGGGCGAAGAACGACCAATTTGTCGGCGTATTGTGCGGATTGGCCAAATTCATTTTCCCACGTCACTCGGAAAAGGTAGACGCCATGTCGTTTGGGGGTCCCAGACGAAGGTTGCAAGTTCCAGGTCATCACGTCGTCACGAAAGCCCAACACCTCCCCTTCAAAATCCATGCTGTGGACACGGGCGCCAGACAAATCAAAGATGTCCAGGTGGACGTTGGCCGCCCGGCACGCCTGGTTGCCCGACATGCGGAACGTCACCCAGTCGGTCGCCGGATTGGGGTAGGCCAACACCTCCACCAGGGCCACCTCAAGGGAGCTGGACACCACAAAGTGGGTGCTTGCTGTGGCGCTGTTGTTGGCCACATCCCAAACCTTCAATTCCAGATCGTGACGCCCCTCTTCCAAATTGGAAAATGGAAAGCGGATGGACCCTTTGGTGTAGGTGTCCAAATCAGACGTGAAGTACTCGTTCAACACGAAGGGCGCGGCCGTTTCACCGTCCAGCACAGCCTTGGCATCGTGCCCAATGCCGAGCCCTGAGGTGTTGATGCCGCTTTCGTCGAAAATCCGGGCGAAGAGCCAAGGATCCTCGTGGACCACGTCGCCCGCACGAAACAGGCTGTCGTTGATGTACAATTGAATCTCTGGCCCGAAGTCGTCCTGAACAGGGTCCGCCGAAACACCCCCCACCACCAGGTCCTCCACCGAGCCGTGCGCGTCTTCACCACCACCGAGCGCGTAGCAACTGATGCGGCCTGTCCCGTAACTGAAGTCAATGTCTCGAGGCACGATGAACTCGAACTCAAAAAACCCATTCACCACAGATGCCAAGCCTTTGTGCAGGATGTTTTGGAACACTTGGTAGGTGAACGGCCCTTCCGACGCGTCGTTGTCCAGCGTCGTCACCGTGGCCTTTTTGTCGAACACCGTCGGCACCACCACCCCGTTGAAATCAGGCAGCACGTTGCCGGCGGCGTCGCCCACGAAGCCCTTGACAACAACGCGGTCGAGGGAGCGCAAGGTGTCAGGCACCTCGGTAAAGTGAACCTGATGTTTGGGGTAGGCCAAAGCCAAGGCCGGGTCCCCCATCAAACTGAAGTTTCTCGCGTTGGTGTGCGACGTGATGGTCTCCGAGTTTTTGGTCGCCAAATAAATGTCTCCCAAGCAGCGGCTGCCGTCGCCTTCGTCCAGAGCCGTCTCAAAAAACGCCCTGTTCACCTGTTGGTTGCCAGCACTGTACACCGTTCGGGTGGTGGTCAACAGCGACACAGCCCCACCTTCGGGGTTGAACAAGATGGCCTCCCCGGCAGAATAGGTCTCTGGGTCGTCATGCCTGAACAACTCGCAAGTCGCCGTCATGAAGACCGGCAACCGTCGGCGGTTGGTCCACGACTGGATCGTTTCCAAATTGAGGATGCGCTCGTGGGCCCATCCGCGCTCGCCCCCGTGGCCGATGTAGTTCACAATCAAGGCCCCTTCATCCACGCGCCTCGCGATTTCCGCTGTGGCGTCCACATAGCGTTCACCGCCTGGGGTGTTGGTTTGGACATAGGCGTCAGGGTACACTTTCAGGACGTCGTAGGCCGGGTGGTTGTTCTGGATGGTGAGGCTGTGCGTCTCGCTGTTTTCCATGTACCGGTGGCCGTCGAGGTTGTTGCCGTCTTGGTCGTCGGACACGAACAAAATCCGATTTCTCCAAGGCCCAAACGAGCTGCTGCCATTGGGGTCCAAACACGACACCGCATCCTCGTCACCCTCTTCGAAACCAAGATAAGTGGCCACTTTGCCGACCACGGCCCACGCCGCGTCCACATCCGACGCCGGAATGCGTCCCACGCCTAGTTGAAGAAGGTCCTCAGGACGCTCCCCTTGCCCTTCTGCTGTCAAGGCGAAGTAGTCGTCCGAGCTGTAGCTCGTGGTGGTGATCAAACTTTCCTGCGAGTAATGCGCCACCACCGTGCTGCCTCGGCCTTGCACATTTCTGTTCTCGTAGGAAGCATCTCCCATCAGCAACAAATGGCTTGGCGGTGCCAGAGCACCGTCGCTTTGCAACGCCCGATCGCGCAGCATCATCATCAGCATTTTAATGGCGGTGGGGTCGGACACCCCGCTGTTGAATGCGTCGAACACGTCCTGCTGCTGCACCACGGCCACACGTTTCCCCAAGGCCGCGTGCAAGGCTGCCAGGGAATCCGCCGGCGCTTGCAGCTCCGGAACGGTGACGATCACGTAATCTGTCTCGCCCAACCCGTGCAAATTGCTGTTGACCACCGGCCCCAGCACCTCTGGCCGACGTGCCGCCCCCCAACGAAACGCGCAGAACCGCTTGACTTCGGTGGCTGACGATGTCCAAGTCACCGCGTTGCCTTCTGCGGCCAAATCCACACGTTTCACCTCCAAGGCATCGGTCACATCCCAGACTTCCTCGACCGGGCTGAACGGCAACGTCAACCGGTACTGCACCCCAAGACCTTCCGCGCCCAGCGGCAGTCCATTGACAGGCATTTGCCCACCTTGGTATTCCAAGTGTTGTGGGACTTCGTAGGCCAAATAGTCCATCCACGCGTTGCTGTCGTCCGTCCCAGGGTTGAGCGTGGCCAAGACTTGCAATCCCTCAGCAGGCATGGGCGCTTCGAGGGCGCCACTCCGGTAACCCGCAAACGACAACGACGATGGAGACAATGGGCTGTCTGTCAAGGATATGCTCTCCCCTTCCCAATCGTATTTCAGCTCTGAGCCCGTGCCGCTTCCAGCCGTGCGCATGGCCGCTGCAAACCAAATCTGCGCCGGTTCCCCAACCACAGGGGAAGCCACCGGAATGTTGTAGGCCTTCACGTTGGCTCCCAGCGCACTCAACCGGTCTCCAAACCAGTTTCGACCAGACTTGATTAAATTGAAATCGTGCGTCTCTTCCACCCCTCGAGCGCGATGCGTGGTGCGCGTTTCAGCCACCTCTCCCTCGAAACCGGATGCCGTTTCCATGGCCGTCAATTCCAATTCCGAAGGGGCATCCAGCCGCAAAAACCACTTCGCCGTGTCTCCCCAATGGGGCGACGTGTGACGCCAACCGTCCTCGGACGACCAATTCCACCGCTCGTGGGAACGTGCATGCCAGCACACTTCGTCCCCCGGGTCGAAGGACCCGTCCCCCAATCCTCGCCACACCACCCGTTGCTGCGGCATGTCCAAAGGACGGTCTGTGTCATTGTCTATCGGCAAATTCCCACCTCCATGGCCAAACAAACGCAGCCCCACTACGTCCAAGGTGTCCGGCTGGATCCCCGCATCCACCAGTTCGTCATAACCAATGCAGTGCACACCTTCTTCGGTGGTCGCGAAAGCCAACCACACGCCCTCCGAGCGGACACTGGCGGTCGGCCACTCCCTTGTTTCACGGTTCGAGGCCACGGGAGATGCCCCGAGCGTCGCCTCCATGCGGGCCAACCTCTGCCAATGTTCGCCGTCCCATCGCAGCGCCTGACCCTCACCCATAATCCTCGTGTGACCGTGCGACGCTTGGGCCGTCCAAACCCAAGGCTGCGGACGTTTGGATGGATTGACTTGAAGAAGAAGCGCCTCCAATTCCGCAGAGCACTCGGCCCATTCAATCCGCTGGTTCAACACCTCCACACCAGGCCAAGGTGAACTCAATCCTTGCACGACGGCCATCCTGGGGTTCCAGGGCTGGGCTTCCATGGTGCGAACAACCTCTTCTTCAGACCATGCTCGGTCGAGGTCCAGTACGATTTGGGCTTGGACACCAGAAATCCAACAAGGCACCAACCCCGCGGCAACGGCATACGACAAAGCCCTCCGCCCACGTTTCCATGTGGACAACCTTGTCTTGGGCAAGACATTCGAAGGCAAAAACGCCTGCAAATTCGCGAGAAGCATTGGCACAAACATGTTCAATCTCATGGGACTTGGTACGCACAAACTTCGGGCTTATTGTCCGAGGTCTGGCCGCGCCTTGGCACAGGCCAACGCATTCCACAAGCGGACGAGGTTCACACCCTCTACGTCGCCAAAATTCCTTAGTATTGTGGGTTCAACAGTCCTTTCGACCATGACAAAATTCACCTCCTGTCTCCTGCTCATTGCCACCGTGTGCACCATGGTGGTGGCCATTGCGCCTCAACAGGCGCAAGCCCAGGACCCGGAATTTTCCCAATTCTACAGCAACCCTTTGCTGTTGAATCCCGCCTTCGCAGGCACGGCGCGTGGTCCCCGCGTGGTGATGTCCCACCGCAACCAATGGCCTGCCATGAGCGGGGCGTTCGTGACCCAAGCGGTTAGCTACGACCAGCACTTCAGCAGCATCCAAGGTGGTTTGGGCTTGACGGTCATGCACGACCAAGCCGGTCAAAACACGCTGAACACCACCCGGATCACCGGGATGTACAGTTACCAGCAAGCCATCACACGGAAATTGTCCCTGCGCGCCGCGCTGGAGGCCAGCTACTTCCAAAAGGCCCTGGATTGGAGTAACCTGACGTTTGGCGACATGATCGACCCCCGTCGAGGCTTCATCTACGAGACAGCAGACACCCCACGTGGCGAGACCGTGAAGAAGGTGGATTTTGGCGCAGGTCTGTTGGCCTTTACCGAAAAATTCTACATCGGCGCTGCCGCCACTCACTTGAACGAACCCAACGAGAGCTTGGTGGTTGGTGTGAGCCGGTTGCCCATGAAGTTCACAGGCCATGCCGGAGCCAAGTTGCCATTGCAACGCTCTGTCCGCGGGGTGGAAGCTTGGATTTCTCCCAACGTGCTCTACCGCGTTCAAGGGGAGTTTCAGCAACTCAACCTCGGTGTTTACGTCAGCAAAGGCCCACTGGTAGGGGGCATCTGGCACCGCGGGTTCTTCTCCGAAGACACGCGTGACGCCCTCATCGTCCTGGTGGGCGTGGAGACCGGCATGATGCGCTTCGGCTACAGCTACGACATCACCATCTCAGACTTGACGCCTGCCACGGGTGGGGCGCACGAGCTGAGTTTGAGCATGAAATTCGCCTCTCCCCAGAGGTCCAAATTCAGATCGGTGTCCTGCCCCACCTTCTGATTTGACTCCGGAACCTGCACAATCGAAATCTGAAAATTGAAACCCCACACCATGACGCAAAAGCACATACTTGGCTTGTTCAGCGTGGCGCTTGGTCTGATGACCTTGAGCGGATGCTACTACGAGCGTTCGGGCGCGACAGGTTGGGCCTACAACTTTGAAGCCAACGGTGGCTTCGAACGCCCATCTTACTTCGAGCAAGAGACCGGTCCCGGCTTGATCTTCGTCGAAGGCGGAACCTTCACCATGGGTTCAGTCGACG
Organism: uncultured Flavobacteriales bacterium; assembly: GCA_913041065.1. Lineage (GTDB taxonomy): Bacteria > Bacteroidota > Bacteroidia > Flavobacteriales_D > Sanyastnellaceae > UBA11663. Next base: position 8,624 of record CAJWII010000019.1, on the reverse strand, counting down.
ACGATTTGAACTACGAGTGGGACAACATCCCGCGCCGCACCACGGTATCCTCTTTCTACATGGACGAAACCGAGGTGACCAACCACTTCTGGTTGGAGTACGTCACTTGGTTGAACCGTGTCTACGGCTCTTCCTACCCAGAGATTGTGGAACGGGCGCTGCCCGACACCGCGGCATGGCGGAACAAGCTGGCTTACAACGAGCCCATGGTGAACTATTATCTGCGTCACCCAGCCTACCGCGACTACCCTGTGGTGGGAGTGAGCTGGTTGCAGGCCACCGAGTTCTGCAAGTGGCGATCCGACCGAGTCAACGAAGGCATCCTCGTTCGTGAGGGCCTGCTCGTGCACAACCCCGACGCCCAAGTGGACGAAGAGCACTTCACCACAGAGACGTACTTCTCTGGCCAATACCAAGGCGAGCGCCTCCGTGAGGGCCTCCCCAGCTACAGCATCAACAGCGACTTCCGTGATGTGAAAATGGAGGATGGCGTGTTGTTGCCGTCCTACCGCCTCCCCACCGAAGCAGAATGGGAATATGCGGCGTTGGGTCTGATTGGAAACAGCCTTGGTGAATTGGTGACCGAGCGTCGCACGTACCCATGGAACGGCCACTTCGTGCGGAACGGGGACAGCCGCAGCGCGGGATACGGCTCCATCAACGCCAACTTCGTGAAAGGCAACGGTGACTACATGGGTGTCGCCGGTGCGCTCGACGACTTTGGCGACATCACCGTGAATGTCTACCAGTACGCCCCCAACGATTACGGACTGTACAACATGGCTGGCAACGTGAACGAATGGGTGATGGATGTGTACCGTCCTCTTTCCATCCAAGACAACAACGAATTCCGTCCCTTCCGAGGAAACGTGTACGAGACGCGTCGCTTGAATGCTGAAGGCCGTCCCGTCGACAAGTACGACTACGTGGTGTACAACATCGACGGCGTGAAGTCTTTCCTCCAGGTGTACGAGGCGGAAGGCAACAAGGTTGGAGCCTTCACACCCGAAGACGTCGATCTCATGGGCAATTTGAACCAAAAGGTCACCGACGCAGAGGAGCGCATGAAGGCCAAGCGATTTGAAGAGGCCCAGACCCTCATGCAAGATGCGATGGATCTCATTGTGGACAGCGACGCTGTCGCCGCAGCTGACCTTCGCAAAGGCTTCAGCGACAACATCGACGCGTTGCCCGGCCAAATCCAAATGCGCAAGGAAAGTGTGGAAGAGAACCTCAGCCGCACCAACTACCGCGTGGCGGACAACGTCGACTACCTCGACGGCGACCGGAACAGCTCGTTCGACTTCGCAGCCCAAAGCGCCGAAGAAGATGCCATGCAGGACAAGCGCGTCTACAATTACGGTGGTTCCACCATGGTCAGCAACCGCAGCCGCGTCTACAAAGGCGGCGGATGGGACGACCGTGCGTACTATTTGATTCCAGGGACGCGCCGTTTCTTGGACGAGCGTCAAAGCTCAGCCAGCATCGGATTCCGATGCGCGATGGACCGCCTCGGCACTCCCGTGCCGTTCGCGGGCCAATGATGACATTTCCTCAACCCCCGAGCATTCCACTCGGGGGTTTTCTTTGTCCTGACGTGAAGCCATGAGCCCCTCTTTCCGCACTTCCACCGCCACAGTTGAACGCCTCTTGGGGGAGGTTCAGCAGGCCCAGGGTGTGTCCACAGACACGCGTGACGTCCTCGGAGGCCTGGTGTTTTGGGCGCTGACAGGAGACAGGTTTGACGGCAACGACTTTGTGGAGGCTGCCTTGAACCAAGGAGCCGCCCATGTCGTCAGCAACCGCCCTGAATTTCGCGATGACTCGCGGGTCACGGTCGTGGAAGACGTATTGGACGCTTTGCAAGCCACTGCACGTGCCCTTCGCAGAACATGGGATTGTCCGGTATTGGCCCTCACGGGCAGCAACGGGAAAACCACCACCAAGGAACTCTTGCGCGATGTGTTGGCGGAGGGGATGGTGGTTCACGCGACCTCCGGCAACTTCAACAACCACATCGGGGTGCCCTTGACCTTGCTGCGCGCGCCAGCCGACCCTGACTTTGTGGTGGTGGAAATGGGCGCGAACCACCAACAAGAAATTGCGCTGCTCTGCACCATCGCCGAACCATCCCATGGTTGCATCACCAACATTGGTCTGGCGCATTTGGAAGGATTTGGTGGTGAAGAGGGCGTGTACAAAGGCAAGAAGGAACTGTTCGACCACCTCGCCGCCAAGCAAGGAACCGCGTTCGTCAACTTGGCCGACCCCCAAGTGGTGCGTGCTTCGGAGGGAGTGGGTCGGAAGGTTTCCATCTCGTCGGAAGGCTGGACCTGGACCCCTCCTGCGGACGAAGGCGCGACCGCCGTCGGCAGCCCGAGCGGTGCCTCCTTTGGTGTGCACCTCGAAGGGAACTACAACTTGATGAACGTGGCCATTGCCTGGACTGTGGGACGGCACTTCGGCATATCTGAAAAGGCTTGCCAGCAAGCTTTGAGCGCCTACGTGCCTTCCAACCACCGGTCTCAAGTAATCCGCACGGAACGAAACTGGGTGCTGCTGGACGCCTACAACGCCAATCCCAGCAGCGTCGCGCACGCCATGGCGTCCTTCGCCACAAAAGACCACACGCATCCTCTGGTGGTGCTTGGAGGCATGGCGGAGTTGGGTGAGGTCAGCACGCAGGCACACCTCGACGTGCTGAAAGACGTCTTGGGACGAGGGCTGGAGGTGTGGACGGTGGGGCCTGAATTTGGTCGCATTCCTGTCGAAGGCGGCCAGGCCAGAACGCACTTTGACCGCCTGGATGCGATGATCTCTCATGTGGAATCAAACCCGCTTGAGAGTCGCCAAATTTTGGTCAAAGGGAGCCGCAGCGCTCGGCTTGAAAAACTGATGCCTTCCCTGTGACGACAACTATCTTTGTGGCATGACGTTGATCGAAGAATTGAAGTGGCGCGGCCTTCTGCATGACATCATGCCAGGCACAGAGGAACTGCTTGCGCAGGAACAGGTGAAGGCCTACGTTGGCTTCGATCCCACGGCGGACAGCCTGCACATCGGCAACCTGGTGCCCATCATGCTTCTGGTGCACTGGCAGCGCGCTGGACACACCCCCATTGCGCTGGTGGGTGGCGCGACTGGCATGGTCGGCGACCCCAGCGGAAAGACCACAGAGCGCCAGTTCTTGGATGTTGACGTCATCCAACACAACCTGGCGTCCCAACGCGCGCAATTGGAGCGGTTCTTGGACTTCACAGGAGTCAACGCGGCGGAGGTGGTCAACAACCACGATTGGTTCAAAGACTTCAGCTTCCTTGACTTCATTCGGGACGTGGGAAAACACATCACGGTGAACTACATGATGTCCAAGGACAGCGTGAAAAACCGCCTGGACACAGGAATGAGCTTCACCGAATTCACCTATCAACTGGTGCAGGGCTACGACTTCTACCACCTTTGGAAACACCATGGCGTGAAAGTCCAAATGGGCGGAAGCGACCAATGGGGCAACATCGTCACTGGCACAGAGTTGATCCGCCGCAAAGGCGCTGGACAGGCGTTCGCAATCACGGCCCCGCTGATCACCAAAGCTGACGGTTCCAAGTTTGGTAAGAGCGAGGGTGGCAACGTGTGGCTCGACAAATCCCGCACCTCGGCCTACAAATTTTACCAGTACTGGATCAACGCCGCGGACGAAGACGCCTCGCGCTACCTCCGCATCTTCACCTTGCTGCCCAAAGAGGAGATCGAAAGCATCGAGGCTGAGCATGCTGAGAACCCAGGCGGCCGCGCGATGCAAAAAGCCTTGGCAGAAGACGTCACACGACGCATTCACGGCCAAGAAGATTTAGACACGGCCATTGCCGCGAGCGAATTGTTGTTTGGCAAAAGCTCCGAGGACGACCTCCGGGCGTTGCCTGAATCTGAGCTGTTGTCCGTGTTCGAGGGCGTCCCAAAACGGACCCTTCGTCGCTCCGAGTTGGAGAAAGGCGTGGGCATCATAGACGTCTTGGCCGGAGGGGACCCGCCCTTTTTGGCGAGCAACGGCGACGCGCGTCGCGCCTTGAAGGAGGGCAGCGTGAGCGTGAACAAGGCGAAGGTCAACGACCAAAAAGTCCTCACCGCGGAAGACATCCTCGGCACAGGGTTGGTGCTGTTGCAGCGGGGAAAGAAAAACTACTTCTTGGTCCGGATTACGGACTGAACTCAGCCGAACAACGCGGTCAAGTCGCGGCCTTCCACGAGGTACAGGAAGATCACCAGCATCACGGACACCACCAATCCAATGGTGGCCTTGCCGAGGTCTGAAAAGACCATCTTGGCCACTTGGCGGCCGTCTTGATTGGCCTCGGTCAATCTGATGCGCAGGGCCACTTCGCGGCCTGCCAGCATGCCCAAGAAGACCCAGGTTGTGCTCATGGGGATTTTGGCCCCGATGCCCAGCATGTCAAACTTAAACAGCAACAGCACCAAGCCATAGAAGAAGTCGATGAACGTGGCCGAACGGATGTCTTGTGTGTTCGTCTTCACCCGCACGATTTCCTGAATCTTTCCACCCCTGCGGTAGAAGATGTAACCCAACATGACGAGCAAAGTGACGAGTGCAAAGGCAAAAGTCCCCGCCCCCACCTGGTCGGGATGGCCCAAATACACCATGATGTTGACCAAATCCTGGGTCAACCATTGGCTCCACAAAAAGCCTGTGGACGACCATTGAAGCACCGTCCAAAACGTTTTGTTGGTCCACAAGCCGTGGTTCTCGCCGTCCAGCGGCCGCTTCATGAACAGCCGCTCCGTCAAGCGGCTCAGCGCGAAAAACGCCACGATGGCGAAGGTGAACGCCACGCCGTAGCCTCCCAGGCTCTTGATGAGCATTTGGGGCAAGGCCTTGGGCGCAAAGAAGGTCAACACCAGGAAAGTCGTACTGACCGGAATGCCAAGCCTCGTGATGAACAACAGCGCAAGTGGAGGTAGCACGTACCAAGCACTGATGGTCGGGAAGGTCACGCCGTCTTTGAAGATGCCGTCAAACTTGCCAAACGTGAGGTCATCGCCTTTGCCGCCGAGGTACTCGCCGTACCCGAGGTAACCCAGCGTCACCACCACAGCCATGATGGAACCTGCAAACAACCAGAGTTGCCACCACTTGCGACGCTCGTTGGACACCAGGAAGGTGCCCAAGGTTTGGATGCTGTCGTTGCCGACCACAGAGTAGGCGGCCAACGCAAATCCCAAAAGCGCGAATGTCTGTTCCAAGGTGTGGGTGTCGCAGGTGATGCTTCCGCGGGTGCAAGATGGTTGAAGTATGGCAACCTGACAACGATTCGAGGTTATGATTTCACTCGGAAGCCAACAAACTGCATCCCCTCACCTCGGCATGGTCCATTCGACCCAGGAGCTTGAGCCCTTCGGGACGCCATTGCGCTGCATCCGACGTGGCCAAAAACGCGCAGCTGTGGACGTTTGCAAGGTCCACGACATCCACCCGTCCAGTGCGTCCTTCGGGCAAGGTGCGGCTGGGGTCACGTGGGTCGCGGACCAACGGCAACACCCACTTGGGGAAAGTGTGATGAAGCCCATCCTTCGCATACCCCTGGGAGAGCATCTCCGTCATTCCGTATTCGGAGGCCAAACGGGCTTGGGGCAATCGTCCGCGCAATTCCTCCAACACCTCTTCCCTTGTGGGCTCCTCGCCCCTGCCCTTCATGCCCCCGGTGTCCACAACAAGCATTTCGCCGTCCAACTCGAACCTGTCCGCGGCTGCACTTCGCACCCAATCGAGCAACGCCCACGTCACACCGAAGAGCACGAGCGGTCGTCGTTGTGTCTCTGAAGACCAGTCCGACAACGCGCGTGACAGGCTGTCGTGGTCGTGCATCCAAAAACGGTTGCCTGTGTGGCCAGCAGCCTCACAAAACCCCTGAAACATGGTCAACAACGAGGCGTCTTCACGCCCCACGTAGCCCGGCAACAACCCCAACCAGTCGTGTCCTGACACATTCGTGTTCCAAACGGACGACCACGCCAAGGCGGCCACCTTTCTGTACCATGCTCCCCCGGCCGCATCAAGGTGGTGAGCCGCCCGCGAATTGGTCGCCGACGTTCCGGAGCTTCGGAAGATGTGGTGGGTGGGCCAAGACGTGGATTTGACCTCGCGCGACTTGAACAACTCGACCGGCATGAACGGAATGTCGTCGACGGCCTCAATCGTCGAGGGCTGAACGTCCATCAAGCGCACAAACTCTCCATACAACTCGTTGTGATGAGCTTGCCAGCGAAAGAGCGCCAACGCCAAGCGGTCAAACTCCCTTCGATCTCGATCCGAGTCAGGCAAACTCATCCAAGACCACAGGACGTTTCGGACTTCTTCCACCCCTGCCCCATGTCCCCAAAGTCCGTGGTCCGACGTCATGCCTGCAAGTTCGGTAGATTTGTTTCATGTCTCGATGTTTGGCCTTGCTCGGAATGACCTGTGTGATGTTGGTTGGCTGCCTCCCACAACTCGAGTTCCCGGACGAACCGACCTTGCGGTTTGTCGACTTTGTGCCGTCGTTAGATGGGTCGGCCACCATGACTTTGGGGTTCACCGACGGCGACGGCAACGTGGGTCTCACCCAAGCAGACACCTTGCCGCCCTTTTGCAGCACTTGCGAACACCATTTCAACTTGGTGGCAGAATACCAAGAGTGGAATGGAGAAGCGTGGAACACCCCGGACTTGCTCATCCCTTACGCCTACCGGGTGCCCGTCGCCACGCCAACAGGGTCAAGCCCCGCACTGGATGGCACGCTGGAACTGGCCATGCCGTCCTGGCACCTGTGGGGCACCGAAGCCGATTCGGTGAGGTTCTTGTGGACGCTGTGGGACCTCGACTTGAACCCTTCCAACGTGGCGTCAACTCCCGGGTTGCCCGTGCCCTGACTCAGACGTCTTCTTCGGAGGCCAAATGCGCGGCCACGGAAGCCACACGGTCGCCGCACTTCTCCAAATCGTTGACGAGGTCGTTGTAGAACACGCCGCTGGACGCCGGGTACTTGCCCTTGTCCAAATCCCTCAAGTGCTTTTCCCGAAGGCGCTCGGTCAGGGCGTTGATCTTGCCCTCCACTTCCGCCACCGCATCCAAATCCGCCGCGTTTTGCCTGAGGTTGCGATCCATCAAGGTCAAGGCTTCTTTCAGCAACCGCAGCATCTCAACCAAGCTGGTGCGCTGTTTGGGCAAAAAATATACCCCTTGGCGGCCTTTGGCGTCGAGTTGCCAAGACATGTTCACCAAGGCGTCGCCCACACGTTCCAAAGCTGGGTTGATGGCCGACAGGGCGGACAATCGAGCGCTGAGTTCTGGGCTGAGCTCTTCCTGAGCCACAGCTTCCAGCTTGGAGGACACCAACTGGGCGCCTTCGCTGGTGCGCTCCCCCCATTTGGCCATTTGGTTCAACACGTCTGCGCGTTCTCCCGGGTCCACAAGACCCAGCAATTCTTCGACGCCTGAGACCATTCTTTTCAGCGTGCCTCCGCTCCTTCTGAAGTCTCCAAGCACCTCTTCCATGGTCAACCTCGCATCCACAATCCGACCCGTGAAGCTGCCCTCCGACAAGGTCACCTCCTCTTGGGACGAGGCGGACCAAACAAGCTTTTTGGACAACGACACCAAGTTCTCGCTGAGCAACGACATCAAGAGGCCGTTGAACACATTGAACGTAGTGTGAAAAGACGCCATGACGTAGCCGCTTCTCACCTCGGGGTCGTCGACGCCAGCGAACACCCCTGACAAGCCGTCGGCCAACAAGGGAATGAGGCCTACCATCCACACGCTGCCCAAGGCATTGATCAAAAAGTGAATGCGCGCCACGCGCTTGCTGGCGCGGTTGCCGACCACGGCCGCGAGGTTGGCGGTCAAGGTCGTGCCGATGTTCTCCCCAAGCACCATGGCCAAGGCATGCTCCAAGTTGATGACCCCCGACACAAGGGCAGCCAGGGTCAATGCGGTGGCCGCGGAAGAAGATTGAATCAAGGCCGTCAGCCCTGCACCCAGCAGCAAAAAAAGCACGTTGCTGCCCAACCCTTCTCCGAGGTTGGGCAAGAGGGTGGCGAAAAGTTCCTGCGCACCGAGCACAGCCATTTGGTCTTTCAACAGGTCCAAACCAATGAACAGCAGCGCGAACCCAAAGACGGTGTCGGCGATCTGCTTGGGGACGCGGCGGTCAAGCAACAACAACGGCACCGCAAGTCCAGCCAGAGGAAGCGCCAGGTCACTCAGCGAAAACCCACCCAAGGACAGCACAATCAGCCAGGCCGTGATGGTGGTGCCGACGTTGGTGCCCAACAAGACGCCCACGGACTCGCGGATGGTCAGCAAGCCGGCATTCACCAAGCTGACCACCGTCACTGTGACCGCCGAGCTGGATTGGATGAGGCTGGTCACGAAGAATCCAGTGACCGTGCCCACCCACGTGCTCTGGGTGACGCTGGACAAGAATTGCCTGAATGACGTGGCGGACGCACGACGGATGGCGTCGCTCAGGGTGCGCATCCCAAACAGAAACACACCTAGCCCTCCGAGCACACTCAAAAACCACTTGATCCAAATCATTGCGGCGGAAGATAAGAAGGGCGCCACGAGG
>CAJWII010000018.1 GCA_913041065.1 uncultured Flavobacteriales bacterium | reverse complement strand
AGCCCTTGGCTTCTTCATTGGCCTCGGCTGCAGGCGCCTCCTCCGCAGGGGCTTCAGCGGCAGCAGCATCTTCCTTCTGCTTGGCGGCAGCGGCCTTGTCACTCTTGCGCTCGTTCAGGCCTTCTGCAACAGCTCCAACCACTGCGTCCACCACAGTCACGATGGACTTGGTTGCGTCATCGTTGGCTGGGATCACGAAGTCCACGTCGCGAGGATCGCTGTTGGTGTCCACGATGGCGAACACCGGGATGCCCAACTTCTTGGCCTCGGCCAACGCAATGTCCTCCTTCATCACGTCCACGATAAAGATCGCAGCTGGAATGCGTGTCAAATCAGAAATGGAGCCGAGGTTCTTCTCAAGCTTGGCGCGCTGACGGCTCACCTGCAAACGCTCGCGCTTAGACATGGTGGCCAACGTGCCGTCCTTCTCCATCTTGTCGATGGTGCTCATCTTGCGGACCGCCTTACGAATGGTCGCGAAGTTGGTCAACATGCCGCCTGACCAACGCTCGGTCACGTAAGGCATGCCAACCGCTTTCACGCGCTCTGCCACAGCCTCCTTCGCCTGCTTCTTGGTGGCGACAAACAAAATCTTCTTGCCACTCTTGGCAATCTGCTTCATGGCCGCAGCGGCCTCGTCCACCTTGATGACCGTTTTGTGAAGGTCGATGATGTGAATGCCCTTCTTCTCTGCGAAGATGTAAGGGGCCATGTGGGGGTTCCACTTGCGCTTAAGGTGTCCGTACTGGGAGCCAGACTCAAGCAACTGATCGAAAGAAACTCGTGACATGATGTTTACGTTCCTGGGTTGAGCAACGACAAAGTAGCTGGCAAGCAGGTCTCCGCCGTTTGGATTCTAAACTGAGATAAAAAAGAGAGGAGCACCCTCCCAAGCGGTCAACGCTTGGAGAACTGCTCCTTCTTGCGTGCTTTCTTTTGGCCAAACTTCTTGCGCTCCACCATACGTGGGTCGCGGGTGGTCAAGCCTTCCGCCTTCAACGAAGACTTCCATTCGGGATTGATTTCAATCAAGGCCTTGGACATGGCCAAGCGGACCGCCTCAGCTTGACCGGTGATGCCTCCGCCAAACACGTTGACGTTGACGTCGTACTGGCCCTCGGTCTCGGTAATCGCGAAAGGCTGGTTGATCTTGTACTGGAGGGTGCCGGTGGTGAAGTACTCCGCGACAGGGCGCTTGTTGACAGTGAATTCGCCCTTGCCAGGCTTCATGTAAATGCGGGCCACAGAGGTCTTGCGGCGACCGGAAGTGTTGATGACGTCCATCAGGCGTTCAATTGAAATGGCGTGGGTTGTTGGGCCTCCTGTTTGTGGTCGGGACCGACGTACACGTGGAGGTTGCGGAAGAGCTCACGACCGAGACGGTTCTTGGGGAGCATGCCACGAACGGCATCTTCCACCAAAGCGTGAGGCTTGCGGCTCAACTGCTCCGAAGCAGTGCGGACGCGCTGACCACCTGGGTAACCCGTGTGGCGGATGTACTCTTTGGTTTCCATTTTGTTGCCGGTGAGCACAATCTTCTCTGCGTTCACCACCACCACGTAGTCGCCGCAATCGGCGTGGGGGGTGAAGTTGGGTTTGTGCTTGCCGCGCAACAACGTGGCAATCTGCGTGGAGAGACGACCCAAAGTTTGACCTTCGGCATCGACCAACCACCACTTCTTGTCTGCGTTCTCCTTGTTGATGGAACGCGTTTTGTAGCTCAAAGTATCCACAGCGTACGGGTTGCGTAGTTGAGTTTCCCCAAAATTTGGGGGTGCGAAGATAGGGAATCATGTGGACAACCCAAGCGCCTTCGTGGACAAAGTTTCACGAAGCAGCCGTTTTTCTCAGCGCGGCCCTTCGTCTTTATTCTGGCGCTTCACTTTTTTCAGCGCCACGTCCAGGGCCAGGATGACCGTGTGTTCCGTCACATCTGGCTTTCCCTGAATGGGGGCTTGCGCTTGGTAGGCGACCACGAGGTGACGGCGTTTGGACAGTTTTTTGTCCAACGCCAAACGTCCACGCCAAGCCTGGGGCGAGAGCTGACCCCCTTCCCGACCGACGAACAACTCGCCAGAAGGCACGAGCTTCCAACCCGACGGCAAGTCGTGTGTCCACTTCACCGAAGTGCGCCACCGCGCCCGGTCCCAAGGCCGCATCCAAGCGCCGCCAAACTGGTGCCGAACGCGCACCGCCACGGCATGGTCGCCCACGTCTGTTTTCCAACGCGCAGACGTTGCCCATCGCCAAGCCATGGTCCACCCTCCAGCTTGGGGCCATTGCCAACCCGTCCGCCACTGGCCAGTGAGGGCCAGCCGAGGGACGGCGTCCAGCGACTTGGTCAAGTCCAAATCCACCAAACCCTCGTTCCAACGCCACATGTTCTCCGCCGGGGTGCGAAGTTGGCTTTTGGCCGACCACGACCAATCCGAAGGCAGTTTTTGGCCCACGTCCACCACCAACCACGATTGACCCGAGGCCGATCCTGCCAGGGCCCACAACGTCCAAGCCACGAGTGACAGTCTCATGACCTTTAGAGGTCCTTGTAAACGGTCAGCGTGTCCAGGACCACTGTTTCCGTCTGGCTTTCAATGGTCACGGTCCGAACCACTGCCATGTCCCGTGGAGGCACGGTGCCAGAGGTGTCCTCACTGTAGACGTACACGGTGTACTCGCCCGGCCGCAGCCAAGGGAACACAAAGTCCCCGTTGTGGTTGGTCTCCACGTTGTCGTCAGGCCCCACGTTGTCGCCGTAAATCAAGAACACGTTGTGGTCCGTCGCTGGGTAAGGCGCCGCCGAAGAAGGTTGGGTCAACACTGTGCGGGCCTCCTCTTGAACGTGGCCCGCAATGCTGGCGCGTCCGCCCTCGCCCGGAACTTGCTCGCAGGCGGCCAACGACATGCCGACAAGAAGTGCCCAAGCTGTTCGTGAATTCCTCTTCATGACGCCAAACATACACCCCACGAGAAGCTAACTTGCCCTCGACATGCACGCGACCGACCAATTTACCGCGCCCTCAGGGCTGCCTGCCGGAGAAGGACGACTGGAAGTTGTCTGTGGACCTATGTTTTCTGGCAAAACGGAAGAGTTGCTTCGCCGCATTCGCCGCGCCCACATCGCCAACCTCCCGCTTGAGATCTTCAAGCCCGCCACCGACACACGGTACGCGGACCAGGAAGTGGTGAGCCACGACCGCAAAGCCATGCCATCCACGGTGGTGGCCAACAGCCAAGCCATTTTGCAACATGTGAATGCGGGGCCTCCTTTGGCCGTTGTGGGCGTGGACGAAGCTCAATTCTTCGACGACGGCCTGCCCGACGTGTGCAACACGCTGGCCGACCGAGGGATTCGGGTGATCGTCGCAGGATTGGACCTCGACTACGAGGGTCGGCCGTTTGGCCCAATACCCCGTTTGTTGGCGCTGGCTGAAGAAGTTACGAAACTCCATGCCGTGTGCGTGGAGACTGGCCGAGCCGCGCATTTCTCGCACCGCATCGCAGGGGGCGACAACCAAGTTGAACTCGGAGCCCAAGACCGGTACATCCCCTTGGCCCGGCATGCCTACGTGGCCGCCAGGGAGGGCGCAACCTCATGATTGGACCCGATTGGACCCCCGAGGCATGGCGCCTCCTTGCGTCCGACCATCCCGGATCGTCTTGCCACTTTCATGGCCCCGACGCCGGTTCCATCCTCGAAATGACCGCAGACACCCGAAGGGTGCAAGCCCCAGACTCTGCAGTATTTTTCGCCTTGCGCGGACCCTGGCATGACGGTCACGACCACCTCGAAGCTGCCCACAGAAAGGGCGTCAGACGCTTTGTGGTAAACCACTTGCTTTCAGATCACGCAACGTGGTCGGCAGACAGCGACGTGGTTGTGGTGGCCGACGTGCTTGCCTTCATGCAAAGCATGGCATTGGCTCAACGCGTCAAATTCGAAGGGCCGGTGGTGGCCCTCACCGGAAGCAACGGCAAGACCACAGTGAAAGAATGGATCGCCCAGTTGCTGCCTGCTTCCGTGGCCCTACACAGAAGCCCATTCAGCCACAACAGTCAATTGGGGGTGCCCACGAGCCTTTGGTCCCTCGGCGCGCACCACGACCTCTCTTTGGTCGAAGCGGGCATCAGCCTACCCCACGAAATGGCCAAGCTCCAACGCTGCATCGCCCCCACTGAAGGTGTGCTCACCCACTTGGGGGAAGCCCACCTCGGGAACTTCGAGGACGCACGTCACCTTGCACAAGAAAAATGTGGCCTGTTTCGCGGTTGTCGCCGCGTCTTCATGCCTGCCTCATTGCTGCCTGAGGTGCAAGACCTTTTGGACTGCCCTGCCGTGACTTGGGGCCTCAACGGGCGAGCCCCGCACGCCGAGCTCCAAGCCACCGCCGCAGAACATCCAGGTGGTTTCCAATTGTCTTGGAGAGGGGAAGCCACGCGCGTGCAACTCGGTATGCATGACGACGTGTCCGTGCACAACGCGTTGACCGCGTCGCTGGTCGCCCTGCACCATGGCGCAACGTTGGCCAACCTCGCCGCGCAATGGCCCTCGCTGAAGCCCGTGTCTGGTCGGCTGTCAAGCGTCAAGAGGCCGCAAGGGGGCGTGCTGCTCCAAGACGACACAAGCCACGACTTTGGCGCGTTGGGCGTGGCCCTTCAACGGCTTGTCGGATTGAACGACGACTTGCCCCGTGTCGCAATCGTAGGCGACGTCCCTCAATCTGGACTAGAAGACAGCGCCCGGGCGGACAAGCTGGGGGCCTTCCTTCAACGCGCCGGGTGCGAGCGAGCCTGGGTTTGGTGTCCCCGTTGGACCCCCCACATGCAGTCCCGGTTGGCCGAGGCCGCCCAGCAAGTTCAAGTCACATTCTTCAACCGCACCGAGGCGCTCTGCCATGCCGCGGACGGTTTGGGTTCGGCCCACGTGTTGATGAAGCTCGGATTGGGAGATGCCGTGGCCGGCTTGAAGCAAGCGCTGGCACCGGCTGAGCACATCACCACCCTGACCATCAACGTGCCTGCCATCGTGGACAACGTCAGGCTGCTTCAAAACGCGGCCGGCGCGTCCCGTGTCATCGCCGTCATCAAAGGGTTGGGCTACGGCACCGACCCGGTGATGTTGGGACGCATCCTGGAGGCCCAGGGGGTCGACGGCTTGGCGGTGGCCTATGCGGAAGAAGGCGTGCGGCTTCGGGAGGCGGGCATCCAAACCCGGGTGCTGGTGCTCAATCCGGACCCCACGACCTTCGGCACGATGCACAGCCACGGGCTGGAGCCTGAGATCGTCTCCTGGCCACACCTCCAGCAAGCCCATTCCTGGGCCGAGCACGCGGGTGTGCGGGCCTGGCCCATTCACTTGAAACTCGACACCGGGATGCGCCGCTTGGGCATTTTGCCAGAGGAAGACGCCAAGGCCGCCGCGCTGCTGGCCGACGGACGCCTGCGGCTTGGCACGGTGATGTCCCATCTCGCCGCGGCCGACGACGAAGAACAGGACCCTCTGACGTTGGGCCAACTGCAAGCGTTTGCCAAGCGCGTATCCTCCCATTTCCAAGAGACGCCCTGCCACATCCTGAACACCGCAGGCGCCGCACGCGCCCAGGCGTGGTTGGAAGGACGTCCCGAGCTCGCCTTCCTGCGTGACACCATCCGGATCGGGCTGGGCATGTACGGCTTGGCGCCGCACGCCACAGCGCACGGCCTGACCCCAGCCTTGGCCCTCACGTCTGTGGTGTCCAAACTGGTGGACGTCCCCGCTGGACATGGTTCAGGGTACGGCTGGACGGGCGCCGCAGACCACGACCGCACCCTGGCCGTGGTGTCGGCCGGCTATGCCGACGGCTACCCGCGGTCCCTCGGGGGAGGCCAAGCCCACGTCGGGTGGAACGGACACCTCCTTCCCACAGTGGGACGGGTTTGCATGGACATGATGACCGTGGACGCCACAGGGCTGGAAGTCCATCCTGGCGACGCCATCACCCTGTGGGGTGCGTCGCCGACCCTGGAGGTTTGCGCCAAGCAAGCCCACACCATCCCCTACGAATTGCTGACCCGCATCGGCCCCCGCGTTCAACGCGTGTCGGAGCGCTGAGCCTCCTTGTTCGAGTCGTCAGACCCTTCGGCCCGCCCACTTATATGTGGTGCGCTCAATCCACCAATACATGACCGGCACGATGATGAGGGTCAAGAACGTGGCGAAGGTCAACCCGAAGATGATCGCCCAGCTCATGGGCTTCCAAAACACGTTGTTGTCCCCGCCCACGTAGATGTTGGGGTCGTACTCGGTGATGAGTCCCACAAAGTCGATGTTGAGTCCGATGGCCAAGGGCAACAGGCCCAGCACCGTTGTGATGGCTGTCAACAAGACGGGGCGGAGACGGGTCTTGCCCCCTTCCACGATCGCCTTGTGCACCTCTTCAAAGGGCAACCTGGTCGCCGATTCGGTGCTTTCCCCCTCTTCCAGGCCTAGTTCCTCACGGCGCCGTGCACGCAGCAAGTTGGTGTAGTCGATCAACACAATCGCGTTGTTCACCACCACCCCGGCCAGCGAGATGATGCCAATCATCGTCATGATGATCACGAATTCCATTTGGAAGATCACCAAGCCCAAGAGCACGCCAATCAAGGAGAACACCACGCTGAAGCCGATGATGAACGGCGTGGTGACGCTGTTGAATTGGCTCACGATAATGAGGAAAATCAGGAACAGGGCGATTAAAAGCGCCTTGCTCAAAAAGGCCATTTCCTTGGCTTGCTCCTCTTGTTGGCCAGTGAACGCCCACTTGACCGTGGTCGGAAGGTTGAGCTCTTCCGCCATATCCACCTCCATGTTGGAGATGATTTCGGTGGGGTTGGCGCCTTCCAAAACATTGGATGTCAAAGTGATGACGCGCTTGAGGTCCTTGCGCTTGACCGCGCTGAATGTCGTGGCACGGCTCACGGTGGCCACGGCGCTGATGGGCACTTCCTTGATTTGGCCGTCCGATTGGCTCCGAAAGATGACCTTTTGGTTCATCAAGGCGTCGCTGCTGTGGCGGTGCTCTTCTGAGAAACGCAGGTTGATCGGATAATCGTCTTCCCCGTCCTTGAAGGTGCCCACCTCTCGGCCAAACAGCGCTGTCCGCAAGGTGTACCCAATGTCACGGGTGCTCAATCCATAGGTCCGCGCCTTTTCCCTGTCGATGGTGACAGGCATTTGGGGCTTGCGCTTGTCCACGTCAATCTTGAGCTCCTCCACGCCCGCGTAATCCTTGCCGCGGAGGTACAAGAGAACCTCCTCGGATGCGGCGAGCAACTCGTCGTAATCGTCTCCGATCAACTCCAAATTGATGGGGGCGCCCTGCGGCGGTCCATCGGAGTTCTTGGTCACCACAACCTCGGCATCTGGGTACCCTTTCAGTTCGTCCCGGATGGCGCTCAGTACATCCCCAGTGGCCAAACCTCGGCGGTCTTGGAACTTCACGAAGTTGACCACGATGCGCGCCTTGTGCGGCGTGGGTCCAAGCTGCGGTCCCTCGTTGGGGTCGCTGGTTCCGTTGCCCACGGTGCCGATGACCGAGTTCACGAGGAAGCTCTCAAGCTCACCCGTCTCCGGGTTGGGGCGCTTGAACTCGTCCCGCTCCAACACCTCCATCACCCGCAGCTCGATGTCCTTGGCCACTTCGTTGGTGGCGTTGAGGTCGGTGCCGATGGGTTTGGATACAAAGATGTTGAGGTACTGCGGCTGGTTGTCAGGAAAGAAAAGCACTTTGGGCGGGAACACGCCCATCAGCACCATCGACAAGAACAACAAGCCCACAGTCCCAAAAAAGAAAGCCCAAGGGCGGCGTCCCCCCAACACGTAGGTCAAGAATCGCTCGTAGGCGGACTCCAAGCGGGGCAAGAAGCGGTTTTGGAACATCGAGGTCGCCGGATAAAGCAAATAGGTGTTGAGCAGCGTCAGCACGCCCGCCAACGCCAACATGTTGCCCAATCCCGTGGCGCCCAGCAACAAGAATGCAACGCCCACGGCCACCAGGATGCCGGACACGAGGTGGGTCCTGCGGCGGTTCACGTGTTCTTCACCCACTTTCATGAAGACCGAGGTCAACACGGGGTTGATCACAAGGGCGACGAACAAAGACGACCCCAAGACAATGATCAGCGTCATCGGCAGGTAACTCATGAATTCGCCGATGAGTCCAGGCCACAACGCCAAGGGCAAGAAGGCCGCAAGGGTCGTGCCCGTGGAGGCAATGATGGGCCACGCCACCTCGCCCACGCCGTAACGCGCCGCGTTCAGCGGACTGTACCCCTCGTCCATAAGACGGTACACGTTCTCCACCACCACGATGCCATTGTCAACCAGCATCCCGAGTGCCAACACCAAGGAGAACAGCACCATGGTGTTGAACGTCACACCCAAGGAGTTCAGGATGAGGAAGCTCATGAACATGGACAACGGAATGGCGACCCCCACGAACAACGCGTTGCGCAGTCCAAGGAAGAACAAGAGCACGCCGACCACCAGCAACACCCCAAAAATGATGGAGTTCTGAAGCTCCTCCACTTGGGTTTGGGTCATGTCGCTTTGGTCGTTGGTGATGGACACCCCCAGGTTTCGGGGCAGCACGTTTTGCTTGGCCTCGTCGATGATGGCGTTGATGGCCGAGGACGCCTCCAACAAGTTCTCGCCGGCGCGCTTCACCACGTCAAGGGAAACCACCGGGCGCGTGTATTCCCGGGCAAAACTCTCCGCTTCTTTCTCCACGAATTCCACAGTCGCCACATCCCGAAGGTGGATGATGTTGCCTCCTTCTGCCTTGATGATGACGTTTTCCAATTCTTCCACGCCGGTGAAGTCGCCTTCCACCTGCACGCTTCGGCGCACCCCATCCATCAGAAGATCGCCGCCGGAAATCGTCATGTTCTCCGCGGCGATGGCCCCGGAGATGTCGTTGAAGCTGACCAGCATGGCTTCGGCCCGCAAGTGGTCCACCTCAATCTCCACCTCGAGGTCGCTGATGCCCTGGATGTCCACCTTGCTGATTTGGGGCAGCGCCTCGATCTCGTCTTCGAGGTGCTCGGCGTACTTCTTCAAATCCTGGAGCCGGTAATCCCCGCTCAGGTTGATGTTCATCACAGGCATGAGCTCGCTGAAATTGAGCTCCATGATGCTTGGGTCGGCAGGGAGGTCGGTGGGGAAATCGGGGTCGGCCTTCGCCTTGTCCACAGCATCCTTCACCTTGCGCAACGCCTCGGTGGGGGTCACGTCGAAGTTGAATTTGATGTCGATGGCGCTGAAGCCCTGCACGCTGGTCGACGTGATTTCGTCGATGCCTGAGATGGTGTTGATCTCTTTTTCAAGAGGACGGGTCACCAGCTTTTCCATGTTGGCCGGGCTGTTTCCAGGGTAGGCCGTGCTGACGAAAATCTCCGGCACCACAATCTCAGGAAACGCCTCCTTGGGGACCGTCAAGTAGCTGCTGATGCCGGACAATGTGATGATGGCGATCAAGACGAAGACCGTAGTCTTGTTTTGAATGCTCAAGGTTGTCAGGCCAAACTCGCGCAGCTTGAGCTTGTTTTGGTTCTGTTCACTCATGGTCTTGGACTCAGGATTCGATCAATGCCACACGTTCGCCGTCCACCACACGGGCAGCGCCGCGGTCGATGACGCGGTCGCCTGGTGCCAAACCAGATTGAATAAGAAGCATGCCGTCGGCCATGGTGCCGGCTTGCACCGTTTGCTTCTTGGCCACATCTCCGCGCACCACGTACACGAAGTCCTGTCCTTGGGCGTCTTGCTGCACCAGCGACGTGGGCAAAGCCAGGGCACTGTCCAAAGCGAGGTCGGTGATGTGCACCGTGGCCACCATGTTGGGCAACATCATGGCGTCGCCGGGCAAGTCCACCGTCAAATCGATGGTCCGGTTGGCTGCGGTGATGTATTGACCCACACGGCGAATTTGGCTCTGCATGTCACCCTCAAACCCACGCACTTCGATGCGCACAGGCTGGCCTTTCTCCACGCTTCCAGCATAGTGATCGCTCACGGAGGCACGGATGTAGAGGTCGCTCAGGTCGACGACACGCACCACGGGCATGGGGGGTGACGCCATCTCACCGACGTTGGCGAACACACGGTCCACCACCCCGCTGAACGGGGCACGGACGGTCGCCTTGTCCACCTGCTCGTCAAGGGTGGCGAGGCTGCGTTCCAGCGCTTCGACGCCGGCGCGTGCCTGGAGGTATTCGACCTCCGAACCGATGTCCTTGCTCCACAAGCGCTCTTGACGCTCAAACAACGTTTGGGCCAACTCAAGCTGGGTCACCACCTCGGCGCGCTGCTTTTGGAGCACGTCGGTGTTGATGCGAAGAATGGCCTCGCCTTTGGCGACTTCGGTGCCTTCATCCACAAGCACGGCGTCAACCACGCCAGGGAATTCGGCCAAGATGTTGGCCACCCGGTCCGTCTCCACGTTGCCTTGTACGGCAAAGCTGTGGGCAAATGGCACCCACTCCATGGTGCGCACCCCGACGCGGGTGAGTCGGGTGGTGGTTGCGGGGGCGTCGCCCTCGGCTGGCGCCGCAGGTCCACCGCATTGGGTCGTTCCAACGACGAGGGCCAAGGCGGCCATCACGCGGGGGAGGTGGGATGTCAAGTTCATGGTTGTGGGTTGGAGGCGATGAGACGTTGTTGTGCGTTCAGCCACGCGAGTTGCGCGCCGATGAGGTTGCCCTCAGATTCGATGAGTTGGTTTTGGGCGTCGTTCAGCTCGAAACTGCTGCGCACGCCTTCTTTGTGGCCTGCTTCGATGCGTTCCAGGATGCGTGCGGCCAAATCCCGCTGCTCCCGTGCTGTGCGCAACGCCGCTTCGGCGTCGAGGAAGGTGGCTTTGGCGTTGTCGAATTCCAACTTCGCCGCTTCCACCATTTGGCGGTACCCGCTCTGGGCGTTCAACACCTGGAGTTTGGCTTTCTCCACGCGTTGGCGACCCCCAAAGCTGGTCCACACCGGCATGCTCATGGAGAGGCCGACGATTTGGTTGGGGTACCAGTTGTTTTGGTCTTCAAGCACTGGGAAATCCGGGTCCCGAAACGCTTGTTGGCTCGTGCTGTAAAAGCCTGCGATCTGAGGCAGCCCTTCAGCACGTCGGTTCTTCACATCGAGCTCCGCCAACGCGACGTACTGCTGCTGTTCCTGCAGCGACGGCACCGTGGCCAAGTTCAAGTGAGCCTGGACGGCCGCCGGAACCTCTGCTTGGGTCAGGTCCTCAAGCGTGTCCGTCAATTCCACGTCCGAGTCCACTGGCAAGCCGCATTGGAACAGCAGGAGTTTGGCTGTCAAATCCGCTTGCAGGCGGGCTGTGCCCAACTGTTGCTCCAGCGTCTGCCGGGTCAACGTCAACCGGTCGGCGTCCACCGACTCCAAGAAGCCTTCCTCCGACATGGCACGCAACTCAGCTTCCGACTGGGCGACGAGGGTCAACGCGTTGTCCAAAGTGGCCACATTGGCTCGGGCCGCAAGAGCTGTTGCGTACGCCTCCGCCACCATGCGACGCGTGTCAACGGCGGTGCGTTCCACGGCCAAGTCCTTCGCGTCCGCCAACACCTTGGCCGCTTGCACACCCACGAGGTAGCTCCCACTGAAGATGAGTTGGGTCGCATTCAAGCCCGCGGTCAACGACTGGGTGGTCCCAAACGAAAATTCCAACACCATGTCCTCTTGCGCCGTGGGGTCAAACGACGACGCGGGCACCACCTGGGTGGGGATGTCGATGAAGTGGTTGAAGTCCACGCTTCCGGTCACTTGCGGCAACCCCGTGGCGAGCAATTCCTTCACGTCGCGCTTCGCCACCTCCACGTCAATCAGCGCGCGCTCCATCGCGTACGCCTGGTCCAGCGCCTTTTCTTGAGCCTCGGCCAGGCTCAGCGACGTCTGCGCCGACGCTGCCGCCGGGATGCTCAGCAGCGCGCACCAGGCCAGGCCGGCAACCGCTGTGTTCTTTGTGAGAATCTTCATGGTTGATCCTTGAGTTTTTGTTCCAAATGGGCCAACCCCTGCGGGCTGGCGATGCCACGGATGTGGTACGTGAACAGGGCTTGGAAATGTTCCGCCAGGGGTCGGGCCAAGGTGCCGTCCTCCGCTTGCTTCACAATGTCCTCCACCAAGGCCAAATGCAAATCGGCCACCGCATCCACGTTCAAATCAGAGCGGTACAACCCCTCCTTCATGCCGCGATGAACGTTGTGCTTCACCACACGCCGCACCATGGCCCGACGTCGACTGAACGTCGCCTCGAACACTTTGGGGTAGTGCTTTTTCAGGTCAAACAACACCGTCGGATTCATCGCCGACAGCATGCTTCGCTTCTCCTCCATTTCCTGAAGCGCCACGTCAATCGCGTTGCCCTGCGAAGACATCACCTCGTCCATCCGCTTCTCCAACCCGTCGAGATGGCTGGTCAGCGCCTGGGACACCAAGTCACGCTTGTCACGGAAATGCTTGTACAGGGTTTTCTTGGAGCATGCCAGGTGTTTGGCCAAATCGTCCATGTTCATGGACTTGATGCCAAACCTCGCAAACAGGCCTGCGCAACGATCACGTAACTCGGCAGCGCGCGCCTCCTCGCCCAGCGGGGTGTCCAACATGGGTGGGGTCTCCTTCAAAGCGCCGCAAAACTACAACGCAATGCACGCACAGGAAACGAAAAAAACGCAAATCGTTTCCAAGGGACACCCTTTGACAATTCAGGTCAAGACAGGGCTCCTGAAATCACCTCGTCGTCCGCGTGGTTGGCGCGGGTCACTTTCAATTTGGGCTCCGCCTCCATGGCACGGTCGATGGCCCATTGGGCACCCGAATTGCGAGCCCAACTGCGCCGGGCTATGCCGTTGTTGACGTCCCAGTGCAGCATGGAGCGGAGTCGGCGCTCGCTGTCCTCGCTGCCGTCGATGAGCATCCCGAATCCACCGTTCATCACCTCGCCCCAACCGACGCCTCCGCCGTTGTGCAAGCTGATCCACGTGGCCCCCCGGAAGCTGTCTCCCACGAAGTTGTGAACGGCCATGTCTGCGGTGAATGCGGAGCCGTCGTAGATGTTGCTGGTCTCGCGGTACGGACTGTCGGTGCCACTGACGTCGTGGTGGTCCCGGCCCAAGACGACGGGCCCCGTCAAGCGGCCATCTCGAATCGCGTCGTTGAACGCCGAGGCAATCTCTGCACGACCATGGGCGTCGGCGTACAAGATGCGCGCCTGCGAACCCACGACCAGTTGGTTGGCCTTCGCCTCGCGAATCCAGCGCAAGTTGTCTTGCATTTGTTGCTGGATGTCTTCCGGAGCTTCGCCCATCAGGCGTTCCAACACCTCCGCTGCAATGGCGTCGGTGGTGTCAAGGTCTGCGGAATCGCCGCTGCAACACACCCAGCGGAACGGCCCAAAGCCATAGTCGAAGCACATGGGGCCCATGATGTCTTGGACGTACGAGGGGTACCGGAATCCGTCGCCGTCTTCCGCCAAGATGTCCGCCCCGGCACGGCTCGCTTCGAGCAAAAAGGCGTTACCATAATCAAAGAAGTATGTCCCGCGCGCCGTGTGCTTGTTCACCGCGGCGGCGTGCCGCTTGAGCGAGTCTTGAACGTGCGTGCGGAAATTGTCCGGTTCTTCTGCCATCATCGCGTTGGCGTCGTCGAAGGACAGACCCGCAGGGTAGTACCCGCCCGCCCACGGGTTGTGCAACGACGTTTGGTCGGACCCCATGTCCACAAGGACGTTTTCTTCGTCGAACTTCTCCCACACGTCAACCACGTTGCCGAGGTAGGCGAACGACTCCGCGCGCTTCGCCTCGCGGGCCTCGCGGACCTTGGCGGTCAACTCATCCAGGTCGGTGACCACATGGTCCACCCACCCTTGCTCGTGACGTTTGTAGGCCGCTGCTGGATTCACTTCCGCGGTCACGGACACGCAACCGGCAATGTTCGCCGCCTTGGGTTGGGCGCCGCTCATGCCGCCCAAGCCTGCCGTGACGAACAACTTCCCGGCCAAGCCGTCGGTGGTTCCAGTCACGCCGCGCCTCTTGTCGATCATCCGGCCCGCATTCAACACGGTGATGGTGGTGCCATGCACAATGCCTTGGGGACCGATGTACATGTACGACCCTGCGGTCATTTGGCCGTACTGGCTGACGCCCATGGCGTTCATGCGCTCCCAGTCGTCGGGCTGGCTGTAGTTCGGGATGACCATGCCGTTGGTCACCACCACACGGGGAGCCTCCTTGTTGGACGGGAAGAGCCCGAGCGGATGGCCGGAGTACATGACCAGGGTTTGGTCTTCCTCCATCTCGCACAAATACTTCATGGCCAAACGGTACTGCGCCCAATTCTGAAACACCGCCCCGTTTCCGCCATAGGTGATAAGCTCCTCGGGATGCTGCGCCACAGCCGGGTCGAGGTTGTTCTGGATCATCAGCATGACCGAGGCGGCCTGGCGGCACTTCGCTGGGTACCACCCAATGGGGTGCGCCTTCATGTCGTGCGCAGGGCGCAGGCGGTACATGTAAATTCGCCCGTAGTCCTTGAGCTCTTGGGCAAATTCGGGGGCGAGTTCCGCGTGCTGATGCTGTGGGAAATAACGCAAGGCATTGCGCAGCGCGAGCTTCTTTTCCTTCACCGTCAAGATGTCCTTGCGCACCGGGGCGTGGCTCCATTCGGGGTTGCGCCCAACAGCTGGGGGCAACGTTTCTGGAAGGCCCTCCTGGACAATGGCTTGGAATTCAGCTTGCGTCATGGTCATGGTTTCTTGGTGAAGCGACCCGTGTTCTTGTCAAATCCGTACGGACAGTGTTTGCAGCCGCTCTGACAGCAATAACCCCGCTTGCGGTGGTATGTTTCCGTGAAGACGATGAAGCCCTCGGGCGTCTTGTAAAAGTCTTCCGGCTCAAGGTCTTTGGGCATGACTCAAAAGTACCGCCAACTCCGCTTGGGTCGCTTGGGTGGCGTCTTGGGTGGACCACCTGTGGACCTCATGACTGTAGGTGTGTGCGATGGCCGGATCGGACTTGATCCGCTTGACCAAATCCATGGCCTCCTTTGGCCTCGGGCCCCACGTCCCCAGCACTTGACCGTCCTGGTCGAGGAGCACCGTCTTGGGGATGGACCGTCCGCCGTTTGTCAAGAACAGATCCATGACCTCGAGATTCTCGTCCCGCATCAACACGCGCACGTCCATCGTGCCCTCGGAAGCCAACGCGACAGCCTCGTGCACGGGCAAAATCTGGGCCCCGTCGCCGCACCAAAATTCATTCAACACCAACATCCGGGTACCGCGCGGCAAGGCTGTGGCCACCGCAGACAGCTCCTCGCAAAGTCCCTTGTTGGTCAAAGCTTTTCGAATCCGCTTCACGCGCTTTTGGTTGATGGGGATGTACTTGTCGTACGGCGCGTCTTTTTCGTCGCGTGGGGTCGCTGCCATCAGCCCGTCGAGGTGCGCGGTGATGGAGTCCGCCCGTTCCCAAGCCTTCGAAATCAAGGCCTGCTCAGCGAGGGTGAATGACTTTGACGCCATGGCTCAAAAGTAGCCCCACCCCAAGGCGAAATCGTGACTAAATTTGTGGCCGGATGAGCGATTTCCTTCAGCACGAGTGTGGCATCGCCATGCTCCGACTCAAAAAGCCGTTGCAACACTACGTTGACAAGTACGGCACGCCGTTTTACGGCCTCAACAAGATGTACCTGCTGATGGAGAAGCAGCACAACCGCGGCCAAGACGGTGCGGGGTTGGCCAACATCAAGTTGGACGTGAACCCAGGCAAGCGCTACATCTCCAGAATGCGATCGGTGGACGCGCGCCCCATCCAGGATTTGTTTGGGAAAATCATGGGGCGCTTCCAAGACCTCTCCGCCGAGCAACTTCAAGACACGGTGTCGCTTCAGCATGACCACGCCTTCACCGGCGAATTGTTCTTGGGACACCTGCGGTACGGCACCTTTGGCAAAAATGAAATCGAGAACTGCCACCCGTTCTTGAGGCAAAACAACTGGCGCACCCGCAACCTTGTGGTCGCCGGCAATTTCAACCTCACGAACGTGGACGAGCTCTTCGACGTGTTGGTCCAAATCGGCCAGCACCCCAAGCAGAAATCCGACACCGTCACCGTGCTGGAAAAAATCGGCCACTTCGTGGACGAGGCCAACCAAGAATTGTTCGACGAACTCAAGGGGCAAGGCTTGGACCACCAAACCATCTCCGAACGCATTGCAGACACCCTCGACATGGGGTCCATCCTCCGGCGGGCGTCTTGCGACTTCGACGGCGGATATGTGATGTGCGGCATG
Organism: uncultured Flavobacteriales bacterium; assembly: GCA_913041065.1. Taxonomy (GTDB): domain Bacteria; phylum Bacteroidota; class Bacteroidia; order Flavobacteriales_D; family Sanyastnellaceae; genus UBA11663. The sequence goes on along the minus strand of CAJWII010000018.1, from coordinate 2,732 downwards.
TTGGGACACGGGGACGCCTTCGTGATGCGAGACCCAAACGGCATCCGTCCTGCCTATTGGTATGAGGACGATGAAGTGGTGGTCGCCGCCTCCGAACGGCCGGTCATCCAAACCGCCTTCAACGTGCCCGCCGAGTCCATCCAGGAAGTGGCGCCTGGTGGCGCCCTGCTCGTCCGACGCAGCGGCGAAACCCTGGTGGAAGAGATTCGCCCGGCGGGGGAACGAAAGGCCTGCAGCTTTGAGCGCATCTACTTCTCCCGCGGAAACGACGGGGACATCTACAACGAGCGAAAAGCCCTCGGAAGCAGCATCGTCCCCCGGGTGCTGGAAGCCGTGGAACACGATTTGGACCACACTGTCACGAGCTTCATCCCCAACACGGCGGAGTCGTCGTTCTACGGGTTGGTCAAGGGGTTGGAGGAGCATTTGAACGCGAGCAAAATCGCCCGCATCAAAGGGCTCGGAGCAGACCCTGACCACGCGGAAATCGAGTCCATCCTGAACGAGCGTCCTCGCATCGACAAGATCGCCATCAAGGACGCCAAGCTGCGCACCTTCATCACCGAAGACAGCTCACGAGACGACCTCGTGGCCCACGTCTACGACGTCACCTACGGCACGGTGAAACCCGGCGTCGACAACCTTGTGGTGATCGACGACAGCGTCGTGCGTGGCACCACACTGAAGAAGAGCATTCTCCGGATCTTGGACCGCCTCCAGCCCAAACGAATCGTGGTGGCGTCCAGCGCCCCGCAAATCCGCTACCCCGACTGCTACGGCATCGACATGGCTCGCATGGGGGACTTCATCGCGTTCCAAGCGGCCGTGTCCTTGCTCAAGGAGCGCGGCATGGAACACGTCCTGGAAGACACCTACAAAGCTTGCAAGCACCAGCTCACTCTGCCTTTGGTGGAAAATGTCAATCAAGTCAAGGCCATCTACGCGCCCTTCACGGACGAGGAAGTCAGCGACCGCATCAGCGAGCTGCTGACCCCCGAAGGCATGAAGTCGGAGGTGAAAATCATCTTCCAAAGCGTGGAGGGGCTGCATGAGGCGTGCCCCAACCATCTGGGAGATTGGTACTTCACGGGAGACTTCCCCACCCCGGGAGGCCGCCGCGTGGTGAACAAGGCGTTCGTCTACTACATGGAAGGCAACGACGCCCGCGCCTACTGAGGTCGGTCAGTGGACCACCACCAACCTCGTGGTTTGGTTTCCGGAAGTGGCGAAGTACGCGCCGGCTTCCCAGCGCGACACGTCAAAACCTTGAACCACGTCGTTGAACTGGCCTTGCGCCACCACTTGGCCTGACGCGTTTCTCACTTCCCAAAGCTGACCGGGCTCACCTTCCATCTGCACCCGGTCGTGCGCCGGGTTCGGGAATGCTCGCATGCGCTTTGCCAAAGGTTCCGCGCCCAAAGACATCGTCGTCTCCAACATGAATTCCGACCCCACAAACAAGACCGACGTGTCGCCTGCCGCCACTTCGCTGTAGGTGTAAATCTGGGCCACAGGCAAAGGCATGTCTTGCGCCCAAAACGCCGTGGTCACCAACAACAACCCAGCTTCAATGGTGGCCGCGCTGTCTTCGATCAATTGCTCTGTTTCCACGCGCATGACGTCGCTAAACGCCAATTCGCCAGGCAGCAACAAGGCTCCCCATTCCGTGGCGACTGAGGTCAAATGGATGTCCCGATGTACCAGGTCTCCAGCCGCGTCAAACACGAACGACAAGCTGTCCTGGTGCACATCTCCCACTGAGAAAGGATAGGGCATGGTCACAATTTCATCTGGGTGAATAACTTGAATTCCGTTGGCGTCCACGCCCCCCCAAAAACCCATGCCATCAGGGTCGTAGCTGTAATACGCATACTGAGTTCCTTGCGCGTTCACCACCTGTGCGAAGTCGGCGTTGGAAAACCCGTCGGCGTAGGCGGTGCTATCTGCCGGCAAAAACTCAAGCGCCACGTCCTGGAGGGAGAACGCGTTGGTCCAATCCCAACCCTCCGGTTGTTGGTTGGACACCCCGTAGATGAAGGTGTAGCCTTGGGGGTGGAGGTCCGGGGCTTGCAAGCTTTGGGCGATCGACGCGGCCGGAAGGGCCATCGCCGACATCAGGAGGGTGCGAATCGTTGGGTTCATGCGTCCAAAGTAGGCAAAGCCCCACAATGTGACTTGGGTCGCCACCGCGTGTTGCCGTGTCTTTTAGATTCGCGGCCATGAATGCATTTGTTGAATGGGTCAGCCAACCCTGGCCATGGTACGTGGCTGGCCCCATCATCGGGTTGATGGTGCCCCTTCATTTGATCTTGTTAAACCGCACCTTCGGGGTGAGTTCGTCGTTCCGCCACATGTGTGCGGCGGTGGTGCCGTCCAAGCTTGAGTTCCTGAACTACGACTGGAAGAACGAGGCGTGGAACCTCCTCTTTGTGGCGGGCATCCTGGGCGGCGCGTGCATCGCGGCCACGGTCTTCGCCAGCGACGCCCCCATCGCACTCAGCGACGCGGCGGTGGCGCGCATGAACGCCTTTGGGTTGGAGGACCTGAGTGGCCAACACCCCCGAGAGTTGTTCTCGTGGGACGCCCTGTCCGACTGGCGGACGTGGCTCTTCATCCTGGGGGGTGGATTCCTGGTGGGATTCGGCACCCGCTACGCGGGCGGGTGCACCTCCGGGCACGCCATAATGGGCCTAAGCCACTTTCAATTGCCCTCTTTTGTGGCCGTCCTGGGG
>CAJWII010000017.1 GCA_913041065.1 uncultured Flavobacteriales bacterium | reverse complement strand
CTTAGGGGTGGTGGTCCGGCTCACTTTGTCGGTGTCGGTGTGGCCCTCGACCACGATTTCAAGGTCGCTCTGCTCGGCAATGACCGCCGCCAACTCGGTCAAGGCGGCTTGCCCTTGGACGTCCACCTCCGCGCTTCCGGAGGAGAACAAGAGTTTGGCCTCCATGCTGACGTACACCTTGCCGTTGCGCTGCTCCACGTTGAGTCCCTTGCCTTGGAAGCCCAGGAGGGCCTCAGACAGACGTGCACGCAAGGCTTCCGCCGCGCGTTCGCGGGCCGCCAAGAGCGACTCCAGTTCCTCCACCCGTTGGCTCCGCACCTCCAGCAACCTCGACTTCTCGTTGAGGTCCTTTTCCAACTGATTCAAGGCGTCTTCGCGGCGCTGCAACTCCTCGCGTATGGCCATGACGTCCTCGAGCAGCTGGCGGTTTTCCTCGGCGATGTCGCTCAATCGGCCGGAGCTCTGGCTTGTCAAGGCTTCGTTCAGGTCGGTCAAGCGAGACACCTCGTCACGCAACCGCTGCAATTCGGTGCCCAACGTGTTTGCTTCGTCGGCCAAGGCGTCGTTTTCCCCAGTCAGCCGCGACAACTTGCCCTCCAATTCTCGGCTGCTGATTTCCGCGTCTTGACGGGCCAACCGCAACTCGGTGTTCTCCAGTTCTGCTTCGTCGAGTTGGACCTGCAGGGCTTCATATTGCTTGGACGTCACGCAACCGGTCGACGACACCATCAGCACAGCCAAGCTGGCCAACAACACTCCAAGGCGGGCCCGTCGGACCCAAGGGGCAGAAAGAGAGACATTCATGTCCCACGAAGTTCAAGCGAAGAACCCCCAGAAGGGGGGCTCTCGGATGCGCCTTATTCACAGCGCAATGTCAGTGCGATGTCGCGTCAGATCAGTTGATCGGAATGGCGTAGGACCCCCCGCTCACCGTGGCGCTGCTGCCCAAGGCGTCTTGCATGGATCCGTTGAACGTGCCCACAATGTACCCCCCAGAAACAGGGTCGATGTAGTTGATCTGGAAGGTGGTGTTTCCGCCCATCAACGTGGTGTAGTTCGTGCCGTCGGTCGAGGTGTAAGCGCCAGCTTGGGGCAACGACGAGGGGTTCAACGCCACCACGTAGCCGTTGTACCAGCCGTCCACAGGCTCGGCAATCACAAAGCCAATTTGCGCGCCAGTCAAGCTGGTGCCTTGGATCTGGAGGTTGGTGCCCACGATCTCGGCTGAAGCCGCTGCGTCTCCGAAGTACTGGATGCCGTAGGAGTTCCATGTGATTTCTGCAGCGCAAGGCTCGCAGTTGGGGCCTCCGCAATCGATGTAGTCTTCCAACCCGTCTTGAATGCCGTTGGTGCAGTCGCACAAGCATTCGCAAGGGTCGCAATCGCTGCCGCCACAGTCGATGCCGGTCTCGTCGCCGTTCAATTCTCCGTCGTCGCAGGTGGGGCACACCTCACAATCCACACCGCCGCAGTCCACGTCCTGCTCGTAGCCGTTCAACAGGCCGTCCCCGCAGAGTTCAGGGCAAGCTGGGCAATCCTCGCAACCGCAATCAATCCCGGTTTCACCTTCGTCCAACACCCCGTTGAAGTTGGTGGCGCATGGCTCGCAGCTGCCGCCGCAATCCACCCACTGTTCTCCCAACAACGGATCCCACTCGCCGTTTTCACAAGGGTCGCATGGCTCGCAAATCGGCCCTCCGCAGTCCACGAGTTCCTCCTGGTTGTTGAGAATCTCGTCGTAGCAGTTCTCTCCGATGAGGTTGTCGTCGTTCAAGCAACCGGACAAGGTGATGGCAGACAGGCAAATGGCCATGGAAACCAAAAACAGGCGTCCGAAACCGGTGGTGAGGGAACTTGGTGTGCTCATGTGCGTAATTTTGACAGCCCGAAAGATACAACTTCAACACCATGGACAACCTCGAGTGGAAACCCGCGCCTGCCCCTGACTTCCAAGAAGTCGGACGCCTGTCACAAGACACGGGTCTCAGCCCTTTGGTTGCATCCTTGTTGATCCAGCGGGGAATGGCCTCGTCGGAATCGGTCCACGACTTCCTGGACCCCAGCCGCGAGAAGCTCCACGATCCTTTTTTGATGAAGGACATGGACAAAGCCGTGGCCCGCATCATGAAGGCCATGGAGCGGAAGGAACGCATCATGGTGTACGGCGACTATGACGTCGACGGCACCACCTCGGTGGCCATGGTCTCGTCGTTCTTTCGAGGGCTGCAAGTGCCCGTGGTTCCTTACATCCCCATGCGCTACGGCGAAGGGTATGGGGTCTCACCCAAGGGGGTGGAACGCGCCAAGGTGTCGGGGTGCACGGTGCTGATCACCCTGGACTGCGGAACCAAAGATTTTGACGCCCTTGCCGCCGCCGCCGAGGTGGGCATCGACACCATCGTGTGCGACCACCACTTGCCGGCGGACACGCTGCCCATCACCACCGCCTTGCTCAACCCCAAGCAAGAGGGGTGCTCCTACCCGTTCAAGGAATTGTCTGGGGCGGGGGTCGCGTTCAAATTGCTGACCGCGTTGGTGAACCGAATCGGGCTGACCATGTCTTCGGTTTACGACCACCTCGACTTGTTGGCATTGAGCATCGGCGCCGACCTGGTGGACATCACTGGGGAAAACCGCATCTTGGCACACCACGGCATGCGGAAGCTGCGCAAGACCATGCGCCCTGGAATCCGGACCATGCTCCAGGTGGCCAACATCGAGCGCGTGCCCAACACCGTACGTGACATCAGCTTCACCCTAGGGCCACGGATCAACGCAGCCGGCCGCGTGGGCCACGCCCTAAAGGCCGTCGAGCTGTTGATGGCGTCGGACGACAACACGGCCTACGAGCTCGCCTACGAGCTGGAGTCCATGAACCAAGCGCGACGCGACCTTGACGAAGACATGACGGAAGAAGCGTTGGCCCAAATGGCGGAACAACCGGCCGGACGTTGCTGCACCGTGGTGTGCGGCGAGGGGTGGCACCGAGGCGTGCTCGGCATCGTGGCAAGCCGTCTTGTGGAGGCACGGTACCGGCCCACCATTGTGTTGAGCGAGGAAAACGGGCTCATGATGGGCAGCGCACGCAGCGTACAGGGCGTGGACATCCACGAAGCTTTGGAAGACTGCCGGTCTTACCTGGAGCAGTTTGGTGGGCACCCCATGGCGGCCGGGTTGACCCTCCGCAGCGACCAACTGCACGAATTCAAGAACGCCATCGAAAAAAGCATCGCTTCCCAAGTCAACGGGCGCATTCCCGCACCGAGCATCTCGTACCACCTGGAAATTGACTTGAACGCGATAACCCCCGAGGTGTACGAGGAAATGGGGCGCTTGGCGCCTTTTGGGCCTGGGAACGGCGTGCCCGTGTTCATGGCCAGTCGCCTCGTCGCCGCATTGCCTCCGCGCACCGTGGGTCACCGCGGACGTCACCTGAAGCTCATCTTGCAATCTGCAGATTCGCCCCAACAACGTCTTGAGGCCATCGGGTTTGGGATGGGCGACCGCTTGGAAGAAGTGCGCAGGCTGAAGGACATGGATGTGGTGTTTACCCTGGTCCAAAACACGTTCCGGGGCCGAACCTCCCTCAACATGCACATTCGGGCCATCCGACCGAGTGCCGACTGACGCGTCAGTAAAGGGGGGTCAGGGCAGGATGACCGTCCCGAAGAGCGCCAGTGTTTGGCGGATTTGGGCGTCGATTTCAACTTTTTGGGCCAACAAGTCCCGCTCGGTGTCGACGGGCAAGTCGGCACCTTGCAGTTGGGCCGACACCTCGGCAGAGGCCTTTTTCAAGTCCCACAAATGGAGGCGCCGCAAGGCACTTTCCAGCAAATCCATCAACTGATCCTTCTCCACCACCGGGTAAATTTTGTGACGCTCTGACCAGTTGGGACTCAGCACATGCTGCTGGATCATGGCCCCTGCGACCTTCTGCTGCACATCGTGGTCTTGGTCTTGGGTCAGCTGCTCTGGTGTCAAGATGCGTTCATGGTCGAGTTCTGCAGAAAAGCGTTGCACCAAGGTTTGGTTCATCGGCTGACGCATCTGAATGCCTTCTTCCTCCAACCGGTGGATGACCAACTCCGCGAACGGCACCTCAAGCACCTCGGCCTTCTCCCCATCTGTCTCCGCCTCGAGGGTGACGGACACGGTGTCGGTCGCGTACTCCAGGAGCGCGCGGATCAAATCGTCTTCCACCACGATGCGGGGGTCCACCTCCACCTGTTCTGCCATCGCCTCAAGCGGCGGCATGCCAGATTTGTATTCGGGCGCCGGGCCTTGCGGTTGAGGGCCACGCGCGACTTGTTGGGCCGACCGCTTCTGCTCGGCCATCGCAGCCGCGTGGAGGGTTTTCGCGACTTCAGCACCCAGCACATCCTCGGACAGGCCGAGTTGGCTGGCCGACGTCTGCAAATACACCGACCGCTGAATGGCATCGGGGATGGCCGAGATGGAGGTCACCACAGACCGAACCATGTCCGCCCGCTTCAACGGGTCGGATCCTGCCTCGTCCGCCAGCAACCGCGCCTTGAATTCCAGGAAGTCCTGGGCGTCGTCGTGTATGGCTGTGTTCAGGGCGTCGCTGCCCACCTTCTTGGCGTAGGTGTCCGGATCGTCGCCATCCGGCAACAACACCACCTTCACAGCCATGCCCTCGGCCAGCAGCAAGTCGATGCCGCGGAGCGATGCCCGAATGCCCGCTGCGTCGCCGTCGAAGATGACCGTCACGTTCTTGGTGAAACGGCGAATGAGTTGGATTTGGCCTGGCGTCAACGCTGTGCCACTCGACGCGACCACGTTGCGCACCCCGGCTTGGTGCATGGCCATGACGTCGGTGTAGCCTTCGACGAGGAAGCAACGCTCCTCCTTGACAATCTCGGGCTTGGCAAGGTGCATGCCGTAGAGCACCTTCGATTTGTTGTAGAGCGGGCTTTCTGGCGAGTTGAAGTACTTCGCCACCTTCTTCTCCGTGCTCAGGGTGCGCCCACCAAATCCAATGACCCGGCCTGTCACATCCCGAATCGGGAACATCACCCGCCCTTTAAAGAAATCCCAAAGCGACCCGTCCTCGCGCTGCTTGCACAGCCCAGCCTCCACGAGCTTCTCGGCGGAATACCCGGCTTCTTGTCCAGCTGTGGCGAGCGCGTCCCAGGCGTCGGGACTGTAGCCGATCAGGAACGTGTCGAGCACGTCGTCCCGGAACCCACGCTCCACGAAATAGCTTCGTCCGATGGCCTTGCCGGCGTCGGTGTTCCCCATCTGGTCGGTGAACCACTTTTGGGCCCACGCCACCACGTTGCCGAGGCTCTCCTTCGCCGTCGCAGCCGCGATTTCCTCCGGGGTGCGCTCCTTCTCCACGATCTCGATGTTGTACCGCTTGGCCAACAACCGAAGGGCTTCCGGGTAGCTGACCTTCTCGATCTCCATCAAAAAGGTGACGAGGCTTCCGCCCTTTTGGCTCGAGAAGCACTTGAAAATCCCCTTGGCAGGCAAGACGTAAAACGAGGGAGTTTTCTCGTTGGTGAACGGACTTAACCCCCGCAACGCGCTGCCCGATTTTTTCAGCTCCACGTAATCGCCCACCACCTCTTCGATGACAGCGGCGTTCATGATTTGATCGACGGTTTCTGCGGGAATCATGGCATACAGTGGGCCAACGAAGATATCCAAGATTTCCCCGAAGCGCATGAAAAACGGCACCTCTGTCGGGGTGCCGTTCCATGCGGAAGCATCCTGCCTCCAAAACCTGCAACCAACGCCGCGTTCGGCGTGGTCTTACCTGCAAATCATGAGCCGCTCTCTCTTCGGCTCTGAAACCGATACGAACGTACTTGGCAGATGGCACCGTAGATGTCACCAGGGTGTTAAGCGGTTGTGAATGTTTGTTGCCCACATGCGAGCTCCAAAGCGCATCTGCACACCGATTGACCGCACTCCACCCGAACTTGCCCTCATGACAGGTCGTCTCATACCCTGGATGGTCGGATCCATGACCGTGGCGATGCTCGTGGTGGTCGCCGTCCAGGTGAATTGGTTGGAGTCGTCTGCCAAACTTCGGAAGGAGGTCTTCGACCAAAGTGTGGAGCAAAGCCTACAAATTGTGGCGACGTGGTTGACCGCTGGCCACCTGGACGAGGTCAGGTCGGACGATCGAAATCTGCTGCGCACGGACGAACTGGCCCCCGAGGAGCGTATGGTGGTGCGCAGGATGGAGTCCTTCCCGATGGACTCCCTGCTGACCATCGCGTTCAAGGAACAAGGAATCAACGCGGTGCCGGTGTTTGGCGCCTTCAACCGCTACGGGCAGCCAGTATTCTTGCCTGAAGATGCCGAAGACCTCCAGGACGAGCTGTTGTCCCCGCGCACCGGGTACAGCGTCACCTTGGGCACCCTCCAATTCAGGGTGCACTTCCCTCGGCTCCCACGCTATTTGATGGGCCAAATGCTCGGCGCCTTTGCCCTCAGCGTCGTCATGATGCTGCTCATCGCCGCCATCTTCGCCCACACCTTGGTGGCCATTCAACGGACCAAGCGGTTGGATCGGCTGCAGCGCGACTTGGTCAACAACCTCACCCACGAACTCAAAACCCCCATCAGCAGCATTGGCCTGGCCAGCGAAGCGTTGGCGGACCCCTCGTTCGACGACACCGCCAAGAAGCACTACCTCAGCCTCATCCGCGAGGAAAACAAGCGTCTGGGCGTCCTCGTGGAGAACGTGTTGCGCGCCAGCCTGTCCGAATCGGGGGCCATGCGGCTGTACATGCAACCGCTGAACGTGCACGATTTGGTGAAGAATGTGGTCAAAAACATGGCCATGCGCCTGCACAAGCAAGGAGCCAAGGTCGAATTGGACTTGACTGCGTCCAACCCCAATTTGATGCTCGACCGCATCCACGTGACCAACGTCCTCTTCAACCTCATCGACAACGCGATGAAGTATGCCAAGGAGGACCCGCACATTGTCATTCACAGCGAACAAACCCCTGACGGACTGTCACTTCACATCCAAGACAATGGAATTGGCATCGCCAAAGAACATCTTGGCAAGGTGTTTGAACGGCTGTACCGTGTCCCCACCGGAAACGTGCACAACGTGAAGGGGTTTGGGTTGGGATTGAGCTACGTGAAAAATGTGTTGGAACACCACGGGGGCTCGGTTCACATCGCAAGTCAGCCGGGGGAGGGCACAACATTGACGCTCAACCTTCCGTTTGAACAATCTGACAAGACTGAAGCCACATGAAAGACATCCGAATCCTCCTCTGCGAAGACGACCCCAGCTTGGGCCGTTTGTTGTCCGACTACCTCAAAGCCAAGGGAGCCCAAGTCACCTGGGCGCAGGATGGTGCAGAAGGCTTGAAGGCCTACCACCGCAATACCTACGATTTCATTGTCCTCGATGTGATGATGCCCAGGAAAGACGGCTTTCAAGTGGCAGAAGAGATCCGGTTGGACAGCCGCAGCATCCCGATTTTGTTCTTGACGGCGCGGTCCAGCAAGGAAGACACCCTGGAAGGCTTCAAGGTGGGCGGAGACGACTACATGAGCAAGCCGTTCAGCATGGAAGAGCTCGTGCTTCGCATCCAAGCCATCCTGCGCAGGTCGGCAGCGTTGCCAGAAGAAGGTCAGGAAGTCACGGAATTCACGGTGGGGTTGTACACCTACGACTACAACAGCCAATCCCTCAACCTCCAGGGCGAGTCCCAACGCCTGACCACCAAAGAAAATGAGCTGCTCTTCATGTTGTGCAAGCACAAGAACGCCTTGCTCGAGCGCAGCCACGCGTTGCGGAACATTTGGGGGGACGCCAACTACTTCAACGGACGGAGCATGGACGTCTACATCGCCAAGCTCCGGAAGCACTTGAAAGGGGACGACCGCATCGAGATTCTGAACGTCCACGGCAAGGGGTTCAAGCTGGTGGCCCCAGCAGACTGAGAATGCCTATCTTTGCGGCCTCAAGCGCCGTCCATGTCTGACATGATCAAGATCCTCGCGGGGTCGGCTTCCCAAGAATTTGGGGAACGCGTCGCCGCAGCCTATGGAACCTCCCTGGTGCCTGTCCGCACGCAAAAATTCTCGGACGGCGAATTTGCCGTGAGCATCGAGGAAACCGTGCGCGGCAAAGAGGTGATCATCGTCCAGTCGACCTTCCCTCCTTCTGACAACTTGTTGGAGTTGTTGATGTTGATCGACGCCGCAAAGCGCGCCAGCGCCAAGCGCATCGTGGCTGTGATGCCGTACTTCGGCTTCGCACGCCAAGACAGAAAGGACAAGCCCCGCGTGGCCATTGGTGCCAAACTGATCGCCAACATGTTGATGGCGGCGGGTGTGAACCGCGTCATCACCATGGACCTTCACGCCGACCAAATCCAGGGCTTCTTCGAAGTGCCCGTCGACCACCTCTTCGGGTCGACCCTCTTTTTGCCGTGGTTGGAAAACAACGTGTCCCGCGAGAACCTTTGCATCGCCACGCCCGACACCGGTGGAACAAAGCGCGCAAACACCTACGCCAAGGCGTTGGGCGTGGACATGGCCATCTGCTACAAGCAACGGAAAGTGGCCAACCAGGTGGAAAGCATGACGGTCATCGGCGAGGTGAAAGGCAAGGACGTGGTCCTCGTAGACGACATGTGCGACACCGCAGGAACGCTGACCAAGGCAGCTGACCTGATGATGGAACACGGCGCGCTGAGTGTGCGGGCCGTGTGCACTCATCCTGTGTTGAGCGGGCCCGCGTACGACCGCATCGCCGCCAGCTCCTTGAAAGAATTGATCGTGACGGACTCGATTCCATTGCGCGAGGACGTGAACGCGTCCAAAATCACCGTGCTTCCCGTGCACGACATGTTTGCCCAAGTGCTTCAGTGCTTGATGAGCAACAAATCCATCAGTACACAATTTACCATCCAATAATTTTTCATCATGAAAACTGCATCATTGAGCGGCTCTCTCCGTGAGAGCGTAGGGAAAAAAGATGCTGACGCGCTCCGCGCTTCAAACCGGGTTCCCGGGGTGTTGTACGGCGGTGCCGAGCAGTGTCACTGCAGCCTGTCTGAAGTCGAACTCAACAAAGTCGTCTACAACCCAGACGTCTTCAAACTCGAGTTGGACTTGAACGGCAAGAAGGTCGACTGCATCTTCCAGGACATCCAATTCCACCCCGTCACCGACCGCGTGACCCACGTCGACTTGCTCGAAGTCTTGCCAGGCAAGCCTGTGAAGATGGAGTTGCCGCTGCGCACCACCGGACAGGCCATCGGTGTGTTGAACGGGGGACGTTTGGAACTCAATTACCGACGCGTGCCTGTGCGCGGGTTGGTTGACCAGCTCCCCGAATGCCTCACCGTGGACATCTCGCCCTTGGACATTGGAGACAACGCCCGTGTACGTGACCTCGACATCGAAGGACTCGACATCCTCCTCAGCGAAAGTACCCTCTTGGTGGCTTGCAAGCGCACGCGTGCAGCCATGTCCGCCGATTCTGCCCTTGAAGGCGAAGAAGGAGGCGAAGGAGGCGAAGGCGGTGAAGCGGCTGAAGGCGGAGAAGGGTAATCTCCTCGCAGCATGAAGTACCTCATCGTCGGACTGGGCAACCCAGGCTCGGAGTATGAGGGCTCCCGACACAACATCGGGTTTGACGTGGTGGACACCATCGCCCAACGTCTGGACGGATCTTTCGAGACCGCCAGGCTGGGCGAGGTGTCCACCGTTCGTTTCAAGGGACGCACCCTCGTGCTCTTGAAACCTTCGACGTTCATGAACCTGAGCGGCAAAGCCGTGCGGTACTGGATGGATGCCGAAAAAATCCCCCTCGACCGGATCGTGGTGGTGACGGACGACTTGAATTTGCCCTTTGGAACCCTCCGACTGCGCGCCAAAGGAAGCGACGGCGGCCACAATGGATTGAAAGACATCCAAGCCGTGCTCAACTCCACGAAATACCCCCGGCTGCGGTTTGGCATTGGTGCTGAATTTGGAAAGGGCAAGCAGGTGGACCACGTCCTCGGCTCCTGGGACGACAACGAGCGGGGGAAGATGGAGGAGCGTTTGACCACCGCGACGGACGCGCTGCTCAACATCACCACCGCCGGCTTGGCCCGGGCGATGAACACCTACAACGGAAAATGAGTGCTGGGCGGCGTCACGCCTGCTCGTAGAAATGGTTGTTCCCGATGTACGCCACCACGGCGTCGGGCAACAAGAACTGCACGTCGTGCCCGGCCATGATGGCGTCGCGGATGTACGTGGAGCTGATGGCGATGACCGGGGCCTTTTGGACTTCGACGTGGGGGTGCGCCATCCAACGGTCTACCTCGCTGGGGGCGTTCACATCGCGGTCTGAGAGCCGTGGATAGATGAGCAACCGGTGCTGGTCGAGCAAGTCGGTGTGGTCTTGCCAAGTTGAAAACGACGCCAGATTGTCTTGGCCCATGATGATGCTGAAGGCCGTGTCCGGATGGGCCGCACAAAGGATCTCCATGGTGCGGGCCGTGTAGTTGGGGCGGGGCAGGTCAAACTCCACACTCGAGGCGCGCAATTGCGGATGGTCCGCCAACGCCAGCTTCACCATTTGCAGGCGATGTTCCTCGGGAATCAGGTCAACCCCCTGCTTGTGGGGACTGGTGGGCGTCACCACAAGCCAAACCTCATCCAAGTCTGCATGCTGAAGCATGTGGTTGGCGATGACCAGGTGCCCCAAATGCACCGGGTTGAACGACCCGAGGTACAGGCCTACACGCTTGAGATTTGGTGCGGCATCCATGAATCAGGCAGGGTCGGGTTGAAGGAAGTTCGACACCAACTGGGTCGCCTCTGCAAAGGCCGTCTCCAGGTCGTCGTTCACCAATTGAACGTCGAAGGCCGGGGCGGCTTCCAGTTCTTGGGCGGCTTTGCCAAGGCGCTTCTGCACGCTTGCTTCGTTTTCTGTGCCACGTCCTCGCAACCGAGACTCAAGGGCCGCGATGGAGGGCGGCATGACGAAAATGGACAAGGCGCTGTCGCCGAAGACGGACTTGAGGGTTTGGCCCCCCATCACGTCCACGTCAAACAACGGCGTCCTGCCCTCTGCCCACAGCCGCTCCACCTCGCTGCACAACGTGCCGTAGGAATGCCCTTCGTACACCTCTTCATGCTCGACAAAAGCCTGGTCCACCAAGCGGGAGGCGAATTCCTCAACGGTCAAGAAGTGGTAATCGTGGCCGTCGGTCTCCCCTGCGCGTGGGGCGCGTGTTGTGGCGCTCACGCTGAACCCCAAGGCCAAATCGGGGTTGGACATGAGGTGGCGCACCACGGTGGTCTTGCCTGCGCCAGAAGGGGCAGAAAAGATGATGGCGCGGCCGTCGCCCTGTGGTTTGGTTCCTGCGGGCATGGATCAGAGCACGTTCAGGACTTGCTCCTTGATTTTTTCGAGCTCGTCTTTCATTTGGACCACGATGCGCTGAAGCTCGGCGTCGTTCGCCTTGCTTCCCAGGGTGTTGATTTCGCGTCCCATCTCCTGGGAGACAAACCCCAACTTCTTGCCTTGGGCCGAGCCCGTGTTCATGATGTCGCGGAAATAGACAATGTGCGCGCGCAAACGGGTGCGCTCCTCGCTCACGTCCATCTTTTCAATGTAGTACAACACCTCCTGCTCGAAGCGGCCTTCGTCAAGCGCGGCGCGGTCCACCGTCTCTTCCAAGTTGGTGCGAATGCGCTCCCGAACCCGCTTCAAGCGTGCGTCCAACAGCGGGTCCAGCGAGGCCTCCAAACCGTCGATGGTGTCCAACCGCGCCGAGAAATCTGCGTGCAACGTGGCGCCCTCGGTGTCTCGAAAGGCGTCGAATTGGTCGGCCGCTTCCACCACCAACGCGTGGATGCCTTTCCAGGCCTCATGGTCAAACGCTTCACGCGACGTCTGCATCACGTCTGGAAACCGCACGGCCGTGGACAACAAGTTGCCTGTGGGTTGGTCGGTTTGTTCCGCCAAGGCGCGCAAGGCGTCCACGTATTTCTTGATGACGGGGCCATTGAGCTCGTGGCGTGCCGCCGCCGCATCCGCTTCGAAGTGGATGGCCACATCGCTTTTGCCCCGCACAATACGTGCGCCAAGCTCCTTGCGGAGTTCCATTTCCTTCTCCTTCAACACAGACGGCATGCGGACCGACAGGTCCAAATTCTTGCCATTCAACGAACGGACTTCCACCGTGTATTTCCTGGAACCGACGGCACCTTCCGCCTTTCCATATCCTGTCATCGAGCGCAGCATGTCACGAAGATACGCCCCCACCCCGTGGGGCCCTTTCCATGCTGGCAGAGGGGCTGTTCTGCCGGGCCCGGGGACTACCTTTGGGACATGGCGGAATCTCCGGCAGGCATTCGACACGTGCAAGCGCTTTTGAAAGCGGACATGGCGGCATTCAAGCCCAAATTTCGCCAAGCCGTCACCACCGACGTGGCGCTGCTGGACACGGTCATGCGTTACATCCTGCGGCAGAAGGGAAAGCAGATGAGGCCGATGTTCGTGTTCCTGAGTGCACGACTGCACGGAGGCGTGGACGACCAGGGCCAAGCCATCGACAGGGCGCACACCGCTGCAGCCCTCATCGAGTTGCTTCACACGGCCACCCTGGTCCACGACGACGTGGTTGACGAGAGCCCGTTGCGCCGCGGCGTGTTCAGCATCCAAGCCCTGTGGAAGAAGAAGGTGGCCGTGCTCGTGGGCGATTACCTGCTCAGCCGTGGCCTGCTGGCGGCCGTGGACGCCGAGGCGTACGATTTGCTCAAAATCACCTCGCGCGCCGTGCGTGAGATGAGCGAAGGCGAGCTGCTCCAAATCGAAAAAGCCCGGCGCTTGGACATCACCGAAGAGGTGTACTTCGACATCATCCGTCGGAAAACCGCCTCGCTCCTGGCCGCCTGCTGCGCCTGTGGGGCGGCCTCTGCCGGGGCGGACCAAGAAACCGTGGGCCGGATGTGGGGTCTTGGGGAGCGCGTGGGTTTGGCCTTCCAAATCCAAGACGACTTGCTCGACCTCGGAGAAGGCGACCGGACAGGCAAACCCACAGGTCAAGACATCCGTGAACGTAAAATGACCCTGCCGCTCATCCACACCCTGGCCAAAGCCACGCCAAGCGAACGGAGGAGGTTGATCCGGCTGGTCAAACACCACAGCGACGACCCCAAGGCCGTGCAAGAAGTCATGCACGCCATCTTGCAAGGCCCTGGCATGGACCGGGCCCGCGACGAAATGCGCAGGCTCAAGGAAGAATCCCTCGCGCTGCTCGACGAATTGGGCGGTTCTGAGGCCGTGTCCCAAGAGGCCCGTGCGGCCTTGCGCGACCTCATCGAATACACCATACGTCGGGTGAAATGAGGTGGGCGGGTCAGGTGATTCTGGGATTGGGGTTGGGCCTGGCCATCAGGTGCGGTCCTGACCCTGACGCCACGACGCTCACCGCGACCGAGTCGTGGCCCGACGGCGGCGACAAATCTGTGGAGGTCACGCGGGCCGACACGCTGGTCGAACGGCTTGAATACCATGAAAATGGGCAATTGAGCGTGCGGGGCGGATTTGCGGACGGCAAGCGACACGGCGTGTGGAACAGCTACTTCGATTCTGGCATGCCTTGGTCCCAAGCGGGTTACAAACACGGCGTGCCTCATGGGGAATACATCACGTACCATCCCAACGGAGAAACCGCCATCGAAGGGGTCTTTGAAGACGGGGTGAGGGCTGGTTTGTGGCGCTTCTACGACGAGCAAGGCGTGCAGGTTCGGGGAGTCGCCGGGGTCGAGCTCTGAAAGCCGTTTTCCACACGGCGCATGGGAGCAACTCCAGGCTGCGCAGCGCATCTGGCGGCAATCTGAAGCTAGCTTGGACGTTGAATCTGAAGCGCCATGAAGATCCCGTCTTTTGCCCTCCGAACTGTGTTTTTGGCCTTTGCATGTGTGCTATGTGCAGACTTGGTTGGGGCTGTGGGCGACCCCAAGCCTGCCGCCACGCAGGAGCATTACATCGCGACCTGGCAAGACGAAGCCGTGCAACAAATGCAGAAGTACGGCATCCCGGCGAGCATCACGCTGGCGCAAGGCATCCTGGAGAGCGGCAACGGCGTGAGCCAGTTGGCCCAGCGGTCCAACAACCACTTTGGCATCAAGTGCCACTCTGCCTGGACGGGCAAGCGCACCTACCACGACGACGACGAGAAGGGCGAGTGTTTCCGAGTCTACGACGACGCCAAGCAGAGCTACGAAGACCACAGCCAATTCTTGTTGCGGGACCGTTACGCGCGGTTGTTTGAACTGGAACCGACCGACTACAAAGGCTGGGCAAAAGGTCTCAAGGCATGCGGGTACGCGACCAACCCCAAGTACGCCAACCTCTTGATCACCCTCATCGAACGTCACAACCTCCAAGAACTCGACGTGCCCGGCAGCACTTGGTCTGGGGAAGAAGCGGTGGCGTCCAACGACGGAGATCGCGACGACGCGGCCTCAAAAGGACGCAACGTCCGGGAACACGACGTGGTCCGTCGTGCCAACAACGGCGGCGGCACGCTCGACTTGGGCCGCTCCCACCGTCTTCGAACCACCGAGCACGGCGTGCAGTTTGTGTACGCCGAGGAAGGCGACACGCAAGCGAGCTTGACCCAGGATTTGGACATCATGCCATGGCAAATTCGGGCGTACAATGAGGTCACCAAGAACCACGAATTCAAAGCAGGCGACCGGATTTACCTGCAGCCCAAGAAAGGCCACGCCGCCACGACATGGTACACGGTGAGGCAAGGCCAAAACCTGTGGCAGATCTCACAGATGCATGGCGTTCGCACCAAAGCGCTTGCACGGAAAAACAACATGGACCCCACCGACCCGCTTCGGCCCGGCACGAAACTCAGCCTTCAATGGCCGTTGAACAAGGACGGCAAACTGCCTTGGTACGCCCGCGCCATGGGCGCCGGCGGGAAGTGAGTTGGGGCGCACGCAAACGGGGCGGCCCTGCCTAAATTGCAGGCACCATGCCGTTCTACCAGAAGCTCGGGGTTCTTCCTCCCAAACGCCACACGCAGTTCCGCCAAAACAACGGTGAGCTGCACCACGAACAACTCTTCGGGACCATTGGGTTCGTGGGGATGAGCTCCTTGCTGTACCATCGCCAGCGTCCCACCCAAGTGGTGGAGGTGCTGGGGAGCGAGGACGTCCGGCCTGTCGCGGCAGTCGAGCGCAACTTGCTCAGCCGCAAGCTTGAAGGCTGGGCGGTGAAGCCCGGCCAGGGTTGGCTGTCTTCTCGGGTGCCCACCCTGTTCAACCAGGACTGCACCGTGGCCCTCGTCGCCCCACCCAAGGTGGCGCAGGACGACATCTACAAGAACGCCGACCAGGACGAAGTGGTGTTCGTGCACCGCGGTCACGGCATCCTGGAGACGATGTTTGGTGTGATTGAATTCCGCGAAGGCGATTATCTCGTCATCCCACGTGGCGTCATGCACCGTTTCAAGTGGAGCACCGAGGACAACCGGGCCCTGGTGGTGGAGAGCGCGTCTCCGGTCTTGACACCCAAGCGGTACCGCAACCACTTTGGCCAATTGCTGGAGCACAGCCCCTACTGCGAGCGTGACATGCGTCCGCCGTCGGCCTTGTGCGACGTGTCCAACGAAGGCGAAGGCCCGTTCAAGGTGCGCATCAAGAAGGAAGGCATGCTGCACGACTACATGTACGCAAGCCACCCGTTTGACGTGGTGGGTTGGGACGGATACCACTTCCCGTACGCGTTCAGCATCCACGATTTCGAGCCGATCACCGGACGCGTGCACCAGCCGCCGCCCGTGCACCAAACCTTCGAAACCGACGGGTTTGTCATCTGCAGCTTTGTGCCTCGCCTGTACGACTACCATCCGCTCAGCATCCCTGCGCCATACAACCACAGCAACATCGACTCGGACGAGGTGCTGTATTACGTCGACGGCGACTTCATGAGCCGGACGGGCGTCGGGCCGGGACAAATCACGCTGCACCCCGCTGGCATCCCCCACGGCCCCCATACCGGAACCTACGAAGGCAGCATCGGCAAGGAGCGCACGGAAGAATTGGCCGTCATGGTCGACACCTTCCGGCCTTTGAAAGTGACCCAACAAGCCTTGGATTTGGAAATCGAAGGCTACCACCAAAGCTGGCTCTGAGCCACCCAAACCAAGACCACCCATGGCGACCGAACCTGTGACCCAACTTGACAAAGTCGTGCCTGAGGCGCACGATTTCCTGCCCTTGCTCGGAACCGACCACGTCGAACTCATCGTCGGCAACGCCAAGCAGAGCGCCTACTACTACATGGCTGCGTGGGGCTTCCAACCGCTCGCCTTCCGCGGGCTGGAAACCGGAGCCAAGGACAGGGTCAGCTACGTCTTGCGCCAGGACAAAATCACCTTGGTGCTCACCACCCCGTTGACCGACGGCGGCGAACTCAACGCCCACCTCGACAAGCACGGCGACGGCGTGAAATCGGTCGCGCTTTGGGTGCCTGACGCTCGCAAGAGTTTTGAGGAAACGACCCAGCGCGGCGCGGTGGCAGAATTTGAACCCGAAGTCCGCAGCGACGGCCAAGGCGAGGTGGTGCTCAGCGCCATCAAGACCTACGGCGACACCGTCCACGTGTTCGTGGAACGCGAGAACTACAACGGGGTGTTCCTGCCGGGCTACAAGGCCTGGAATCCCGACTTCAAGCCTGCGCCTGTGGGCCTGAAGTTCATCGACCACATGGTGGGCAACGTGGGGTGGGGCGAGATGAACACCTGGTGCAAGTTCTACGCCGAGGTCATGGGCTTTGCCCAGCTCGTCTCCTTCGATGACAAGGACATCAGCACGGAATACACGGCGCTCATGTCCAAGGTGATGAGCAACGGAAACGGCCGCATCAAATTCCCCATCAACGAACCCGCCGAGGGACGCAAGAAGAGCCAAATCGAGGAGTACATCGACTTCTACCAAGGTGCAGGCGTCCAACACATCGCGGTGGCGACCGACGACATCGTCCGCACCGTCACCGCCTTGAAAGAACGCGGCGTGGAATTCCTTTACGTGCCCGACAACTACTACGACGACATCCTAGACCGCGTCGGGGAGATTGAAGAAGACCTCGAGCCGCTCCGGGAACTGGGCATCTTGATCGACCGGGACGAAGAAGGCTACCTGCTCCAACTCTTCACCAAACCCGTGGTCGATCGCCCCACGATGTTCTTCGAAATCATCCAGCGCAAAGGCGCCAAGAGCTTCGGCAAGGGCAACTTCAAGGCGTTGTTTGAGGCCATCGAGCGCGAGCAAGAAAACCGGGGCACGCTGTAAGCACCCATGACCGAAGCCCCCCTCCTGACCGTCGACCGGCTGTCCATCGCCTTCGGCATGGTGAAGCCTGTCGTCCAACAGGTCTCGTGCGAGGTGTTTCCAGGCCAAACCACGTGCATCGTGGGCGAGTCCGGCTCGGGCAAAACCCTGACGTCCCTCGCCGTGATGGGGCTTTTGCCTGGTTCTGGGACCATCATCCAAGGCGAGGTTCGCGGTCCCAAAGGTGCCGTGTGGGCCAAGCCCGGATGGCATGGCGCGCCGATTGGCCGGGACGTGGCGATGGTGTTTCAGGACCCAATGTCCTCACTAAACCCGTCGATGCGGGTGGGGGCGCAGGTTGCCGAGCCGCTCGAACTTCATCGGAACACGAGGGGCGAGGCGGCGCGGGTTGAAGTGGCGCGCCTGTTTGACGAGGTGGGCCTGCCCCAAGGCTCCGAACGCAAATACCCCCACGAACTGAGTGGCGGCCAAAAGCAGCGGGTCATGATTGCCTTGGCGCTGGCCTGCAACCCGAAGGTGCTGCTGGCCGACGAACCCACCACCGCCCTGGACGTCACCGTGCAACGGGACATCCTGGACTTGCTGCAACGACTCCGGGACGAACGCGGCCTGGGCGTGCTGTTCGTGACCCACGACCTGGACGTCGTCCGGGACATCGCCGACCACGTGGTCGTCATGCGTGACGGGGAGGTCGTTGAATCCGGCCCGTGCCAAATCGTCATGGATGCCCCAAAGCATCCATACACCCAATCGCTACTGGCTGCGATGCCCAAGGTCCACGAAGCCTCTGCGCAGACCACGCGTGCAGCGGGCCCTGCCGACGGCGCACCGCTGGTGGCGGCGCGTGGCGTGGTGAAGCGGTTTGTCACGCGCACCAACATCTGGGGCAAGCCCACACACATCTTCGACGCGCTCAAGGGCGTGGATTTGGCCATCGCCGTAGGGGAACGGGTGGGCCTGGTGGGGGAAAGCGGGTCAGGCAAATCCACGCTTGGCAACATCCTTCTGGGTCTCGACACGTGGGACGAAGGAGACGTGACGTGGAAAGGGGGTGCGCCTGAGGGTGCTGCGTTCCGACGCGACGCGCAACCGGTGTTTCAGGACCCCTTCTCTGCCCTCAACCCCAGTATGGCCGTGGGGACCGCGTTGCAAGAGGCGGTGGACGCACGCGCAGACAAGCACGGTCCCTCGGTGGCCGGGTTGCTGGAGGAAGTGGGGCTCCGAGCGTCGGATGCCGCGCGGAAACCAGGAAGCTTCAGCGGCGGGCAACGCCAGCGCATTGTGCTGGCCAGGGCCTTGGCCCTGTCGCCCGAATTTTTGGTGCTCGACGAAAGCGTGGCCGCATTGGACCTGCGCATTCAGGCCGAGATTTTGGACTTGCTCAAGGACTTGTGCGACCGTCGAGGGTTGACCTTCTTGTTCATCAGCCACGACCTCAATATCGTGAGGGCCGTGTGCGACCGCATCGCCGTGATGCGCGAGGGCGAAATCGTCGAAGAAGCCCCTGCGACGCAGTTGTTGAGTTCTCCACAACACCCCTACACCCAACGTTTGTTGAACAGCAGTCCTGGGTCTCCGAAGCGCGTGGGCGTTGCGTAATTTGCCGTTGCACAATTGCAACGTCCCATGCCCGATTCACCCATCCTGAAATCCCTGGAAGACGGGATTCTCACCTTGACCATCTTCCGGCCTGAAGCGCTCAACGCCCTCAACCGTCAGGTCATCGACGCCTTGGCCGCGGCCATCGAGGCCGCCCAGGACAACGCAGAAGTGCGGATCATCGTCCTCACGGGCGCAGGAGAGAAGGCCTTCGTGGCAGGGGCGGACATCAAGGAATTCGCGGATTTCGACCAAGCGCAAGGCGCAGATCTGGACCGCC
>CAJWII010000016.1 GCA_913041065.1 uncultured Flavobacteriales bacterium | reverse complement strand
ATCGGCGTGGGGGCCTTTGCCAGCGGGTCATGGTACGCCGCCGACCCCTCTGTTTTGTTGACGTTGTACCTCGGTTGCGCGTGGTGTGGCGTCGTGGGATTGGGCTTTATGCTTTGGTGGATGCGCGTTCACAAAACCGAACGCGTCAACTGTTGAGAACTCCACGGAGGCTGAGGTCGAATCCAGGTTCACGGACCTACCTTGATGGCATGGAATTGTTGCTCGAAAAACAGCTCAAGAAGGCGCAGGCAGACCGAAAATCGGTTTTGCACGAATTCCTCCGCTTGAAAGCGGAACTCGTTCGCACCCAGCAGCGGAACGACGATTTGCGTTGCGAAAACCGCGCCCTGCGTGAGGCCCTGCACGCGGCGGAGCATCAAGTCACGAACCTATTCAGTTACGCTGCCCAAGCCAACAACGGGGAAAGTTGAATTCTGCTGAGTACAGCGCACAACTGTGAACAAAAAAAGCCACCCAGATCCAGGTGGCTTTTTTTGTTGAGGTGCAAATCGAGGCCTCAGGCTTCTTGCAAAGCCAAACTTGCGGAAGACGTCGGGAACGCCCGGTCCACCTTCTTGAACAACCCTTGAAGGACCTTGCCAGGACCCACTTCGGTCACGTTGGTGGCGCCGTCTGAAATCATGGCATGCATCGTTTGGGTCCAACGCACTGGGGCAGTGAGTTGGGCGACCAATTGGGTGCGAATCACCCCAGGGTCCACTGTGGGTTCGGCACTGACATTTTGGTAAATCGTGCAACGAGGGGCTTCGATGGCTGCCGATTCAATGGCCTGGGCCAGCTTTTCTCGTGCAGACTCCATCAGAGGGCTGTGGAATGCACCACCCACGGGCAACATCAGGGCCCTGCGTGCGCCTGCGTCGGAAAGGGCGGCGCAGGCCGCTTCGACGGCAGGAACTTCTCCCGAAATGACCAATTGTTCTGGGCAGTTGTAGTTCGCCGCCACCACGACACCTTGAGTGTCCTTGCATATGGTTTCCACCACCGAGTTGTCAAGGCCAAGTACAGCTGCCATGGTTGAAGGCTGGAGTTCACAGGCTTCTTGCATGGCGTTGGCGCGGGCACTGACAAGCCGGAGTCCGTCCTCAAAACTCAGCGAGCCAGCCGCGACAAGGGCACTGAATTCACCGAGGCTGTGTCCGGCCACCATGTCGGGTTGGAATCGCGCGCCCAAGCATTCCGCCAAGACGACCGAGTGGATGAAGATTGCCGGCTGGGTGACGTTGGTTTGCTTGAGGGCTTCAGGGGTTCCTTCAAACATGGTGGACGCAATGTCAAAGCCCAACACGTCGTTGGCTTCGGCAAATCGGCCTTTGGCCAAATCAGACTGGTGGAACAGGTCCTTTCCCATGCCTGGGAATTGGGCACCTTGGCCCGGAAACACATATGCGTTCATGAGATTCAAGAAAATTTGAGCGACAAACCTACCGCAAGAATTTGTTTCAGCTGCACACCTGGGCCCACATCGCCGGGGTCTCCAGGGATGTCGGGGTCGGGTTCTCGCAGCACGAGTTCCACGTCCTTGTCGTAGATCAAAGTCAAGCCCAACGTGGTGGACAACCAACTGTTGACTTTGAGCGTCAAGACGTGGTCGGTGAAAATGTCGATGGCTTCTGGTTCTTCGAGGTAGTTGCTGAAGAGGTCAAGTCGCGCGGCATACGTGACATTTTCGGTGACTTGTTCCTTGAGGCCGACCCGGATGTAGCCCCCGACTTCGTGGCGGGCGCGCTCTCCAGGCAGCACGCCAAAGAGGCCTTGGGCAGACAAGCTGTCGTCAAGGACAAAGGTGGACTTGGAGGTGAATGGCGCCACGAAAATGGTGGTGCTTTCGGTGGGCTTCATGTCCAACCCGAGGGCAAGGACAAGGTAGCCTGGCGCCATAAGGCGTGAGGTGACTTGGTTCACGTCGGGCATGCCGTTGACCGTGGCGTAACCAGGGGCAAGTTGGGTTCTGAAGCTTCCCAACGCGGTGAGTGATCCCTTGTCTTTCAGGCGGCGTCCCAGCTTGGTGGCCAACTCAATTCGGTCGTCGGTTTTCAGGATGACTTGATCGTCTGGCCGATGCAAGAGTCCAAACGCCCCGTGAAACTCCGTGTCCCACCCAAAATCCATCCCATCGTATTCCCAGAATTGGTCCACCTTGGCGATCAGGCTTGCAGAGCTCTGCCCACCAGCGGCCCATTGGCTCAGCTGAACCTGGCTGAATTGGACATTCACAAGCGTTTCGTGCTTGTGGTATACGGAGTCCGCATCGCCCACCACTGGCGTGCGCAGCTTGGATTCCGTGGCACTTGGAAGAGGCGTGGCGATGGATTGTCCCCATGCACCCCACAAGAACCCCATGAACGTCAGAAGGGAGGAGGCCTTCCGCAGGTTCACGTCAACGAATCATTTGAATGTGACCCGTGTAGGTGATGGCGCCGCGTCCACCTTTCTTTTTGATGGCAATGCGCCATGCAAACACCTCGCCTCCGCTGCTGTAGTGCAAGCCGTCGCCTGTGACGGCGTTGCTGCCGTCCCAGGCCTCGTTGGGATCTTCGCTGTAAAAGAGGACGTGGCCGCTGCGGTTCATAATGTGACACTCGTAGCTGGCGATGAGGTCCTGCCCAATGATGGAGGGGCCCCATGCATCGTTGAGGCCGTCGTTGTCGGGGGTGAATGCGTTCGGTGCGTACACGTAAAGGTCCGTGGTCACGTCGATCGATTGGCTGTGCACGTCGGTGCAGCCGAATTCGTTCACCACCAAAAGCTGGGTGTTGTACAACCCAGGGCGCGCGTACTCCACAGAGGGGTGTTCCTCGGCTGAGCCTTCCCCGTTGCCGAAGGACCAGATGTATTCGACGGCACCCGTGGACATGTTGTCAAAGTCCACCACAGGGTCCACGAATTCCACCACGGTGTCTGGCAACACTTCAAACATGGCCACCGGCGGCGTTCGGCCTTCAAAGGCCTGCTCGTAGGTGGTGTCCACAGCGCAAACCACAACGTGCTGTCCGACAGTGTAGGTGTTGGACACGGTGAAGTCGGCGTCGTAGTACCCGGGGAATTCCACATTCAATTCCAACGGAGACAAGAAGTCTTCGTACGCGGGGAAGCCTGGAATGGACATGCTGAAGTTGGCTGCGCCGGCAGATGAATTCAGCACCGACACCGTGGTCGGCAAACAAATGCTCTCCTGCAAGAATGTCAATTCAGGGCGCGGAAGTCCTCGAACCACGAAGGGCTGGGCGGGACTGGTTTGGCTGCATCCGTGAAGGTTTTCCACCTCAATGACGATTTCGACCGCGCCTTCTTTATCCAAACAGATGGTGGGCAAGACTTGGTCTGCATCTTCGATGGTGAAGTCCGTGATGTCCAAACCGTCCAAGGGTGTGACGTACCAATTGAACGACAGGCTGTCGGGGGGATTTTCGCAGACATCGTACGACCCGAGGTCATGGGCGAGGGGGATGCAATTGCCTTCCGCGGTGTCCAAGCACGCTTGAGGGGCGTCGATCGCAAACGTGGGTTCAGGGGTGGGGTTCACCATGATGGAGTCCACCAAGCGGCTCGTGCAGAACAGCGTTCCGTTTGAGCCCAAGTCGTGCGCAAACCTCACCACGACAGCCATGGAGTCCTCACGTGGGCATGACAAGGGGTTGGTGTAATTGGCGCATGCGCTGTTGATGGGACTTGGCGCGGCATTCCCGAAGATGTATTCCACGCCTGTATTGATCGGCAGGTCTTCATTCAGGAGTCCCACTTCTGCGCATTCTTGGGCCGGGGAGCATACTTCTGCAGGGAGTTCTAGGCTCCAGGTCAACTCTGGAGTGGCCAACACGTTCACCGTCCATGTTTCCAAGTCGGACGAACAGCCTCGGTTGTCTTCTACACGGAGCTCCACCACCATCGTCTCAGAAGGCTGAGCGCCAAGCCCGATGTTGGGAACGAGGGTCGTTTGGTTGGCCGAATCCGTGGAGCTGTAAGTATCCCCGTGAACCCAAATGGGGGGGAGCAACATCGAATCTGGGAGATTGGTCACCTCAAAGGTCAATGTGGCCTCTTGACCTTGACAGATTCCAGAAGGTCCAGTCAGCGCCACTGTGGGTGGGACAAACACCACGAAGGTGCTGTCGAACTGGACAGAACACGACAGGCTGTCTTCCCCTTGAACGTAAAGCAAAGACTTCGTGACTTCGAACACCGTGGAATCGGCAATGAGCTCAAAAGAAGTTTGGCTGCTGTTCACGTTGTCCAATTCAAGGCCGGTGGTGGCAAAAAAGGAGTACGACGTGTTGGCGGGTGCATCGCCCTCGTTGAAATCTTCGAACTCAAGAGTTCCTCCCTCACACAGGAAAGGCACATTCGTGAAACTTGGAGTCAACACAGGGAGGTCATAAACATATGCAGTGGCACTGACCAGGCTTGTAGATGGGTCAGTGGAGCACCACGCGGAGGTGCCGGAGCCTGGTATTTCATAGTAGATGGTTCCGACAATTGACAGGGTAAGGGAATCGGCAATGTCGGTCAAAGGCAATTCGGCAATGTTCGTCCCTGTGGGAGCGTACCCCGGGTTTTCCGTTGTAATGGCTAACAAAGTCTCTGAAACGTTGCCAAACCATCCATACGCATCGGCGCCTGAAGCCACCCAGGAGACGGTGTCGCCGTCGCATGCCAGCTCCGTCTCGAGGTTCAGGACGGGGAATTCAAGGGCGTACACCGTTTGGGTGGAAGGCAATGACACGCAACCGTAGCTGTCGGTGACGACGAGGCTGACGTTCTGGTCGTGGATGCCGCCGATGGAGGCTTCGTAGGCTGCAGGGAAAGAAATGCTGCTCGTGGGCGAATCGCTGGATACCGTTTCGTCGAAAGTGCTTGTGTTCCAATCCCATTCCCATGTCAGACCAGCTTCTGCGAGGGAATCGGCTCCTGTGGCCAGTCCGACTTCCACTTGAACGTTTGCGCCGTCGCACGCCCACTCGGGAATGGTCCAATCCACACTGGGTGTGGGCAACACGGTGAATGACCAAGGCTGTTCCACGACGCATTCGAAATCAGCGGGCGTGTTGTTGTAGTCGGAATAAACCACGGAGGCCACGCCAGTCACGACTGTGGCTGAGGTGAGGGGCGCCTGAGGAAGCACGTCAATGAAGTACGCGTCGTCTTCGTCGACTTCGTGCGGATACCCGTTGGCGACCTGCCAAGAGAAAGTCTCCGTGGTGCCGTTTTGGTCTACGAATGAGTTGAGCGTCAAATCGGCTCCTTCGCACATGACCAAGTCGCCGGCTGGACCACTTGTATCGTCACCGGTCACTGAGAGGGCGGGGGCCAAGCGACGGTTCAGGTCCAACGTGTTGTTGCTGACACACGTCAATCCGACATCCTCGTATTCGATGGTGCCCTGGAAGGTGGAGGTTTGGACGGCTTGTCCGCCCTGAGCGACGAGGTAATCTGCGGGCAATGTGACGTCAAACTGGCCCGCGCCATTGTCTTCCCACACCAAAGAATCCAACCCATTCTGCCCCAAAGTCATCAGGGTTTCCGGCCCTGTGATCACAGCAGTCCACGCTTGGTCTTGACACGCGTAGGGGTTCCCATTCTGAATGCGAGGAGCAGGATAGACATGCACCACGTCGTTCCAAGTCTGGCTGGCCAAGCACCCACCTGCCCCAGCAGTCAATTGGAACACCACTGGGGTGGGATCTGTGAAGTTCGCGGCCACCACAGCACTGACAGTCGGTGTGACAGCAAACAAGGTGTCGTCGCCTGTGACAGGCATGTTGCTTCCGTCAACGCTGGCGATCCAGCTGTACGTCGCGTTCGCCAGATCTAAGTTGTCATCCACGCCAATGCCTTCGAAAGTCAATTGAATTTCTTCACCTGAGCAGACGGCGTCGGGCGTGACATTCAGGTTTCCAAACGTGGGGAGTTCGTGGATGACCACACTCAAGGTGGTGTCGACTTGGCAACCTGCGCCGTCGGTCAAAGTGAACGTGAGATCGCCAGTCGCGGGCACGTCCATGTTCGTGTTTACGCTGATTCCAGCAGTTGCGCCGTTTTGGAGCGGGGAGACGTTGAAGATTGGGTCGGCGCCAGCGTTGCTCCAGACAAACGACATAGGTTGGCCGTTGCTCGACCCTTGCACGATGCCCGCCACCACGTTCACAGATTCACCCACACAAATTTCAGCAGGCACGTTGACGTTGTCGGGGTTGAGTATGGGGTTTCCCACCACGTCCAACGTCAACGTCCAAGTTTCTGTGCACACTGCCCCCCCGAAGTCAGAAAAGGCCTGCAATTCAAAGACAGCCGCTTCTCCAGCTTGCATTGCAGCTTCTGCCTCGGACCAAGGCATCACCCAGTTGATGGTGCCTGTGCTGTCGCTCATTTCGATCAACTCGCCGGTGTACGGGCTTAAATATTGCAAAGACGACGCGCCTGAAATGGGCCCAGTCCAATCGGTGCCCTCGCACATGCGGTAGTCCAAGTTGTTGGGGACGGTGATGCGTGGCGAAGGGTACAAGCTGATTTGATCTGGGAACGAGACTGTGCTTGCGCACACCCCGTCGGTCATGTCCAACTCGAAGGACACGGTCACAGGGTCAAAATCTGCAGACCAAGCCTGGCTGTTGGCGAGGGTGAGGTCTGCGGCTTCGGCCACCAACGGCGAAATCTGGTCCACAGTGTACACTTCGTTGTTGCTTCCTACAGCTGTCCAGATGTAGCTGAAGTCGTCCTGGGAGCTCGACGCATCCAAGACGGGATCATCCATGGTCAAGGTGATCGATTCTCCGGAGCAAATGGCAGAATCCAATTCGGAAAACATGACATTCACTGGTGCTGGGGCGTTGTGCACGGACACCACCGTGGTGCCTTGGGCCATGCACCCTTCCTCGTCGGTGACGACCAGTGTGACGGTGGTTCCCGACGCGTCGACGCCTTCGATCAGCGAGAGGGTCAAGGATTGTCCTCCATTGGTCTCCTCGGTGTTGAAGTCGTCAGACGCGTCCAAACCCCATGTGAAATCCAACCCGCCATTGGGATTGATCAGCACGTTTGTGGCGAGGTCAAGGTCTCCGTTGTCGCACAACACCATTTCCGCAGGGAAGGCTGCGATTTCTGGATTGTCGTGCACCTCCACATCCAAATTCCAGTTGTTTTCGCAGGTCAGCAGGCCAAAGTCAGAAATCGCCGTGAGCCCAAATGAAGTGGGGGAGTTCACGGGGTCGTTTTGGGCATGGAGTGGACCAATTTCACTCCAGTACATGGTCCACAGCACTTCGCCTGAATCGTTACTGTCCTCCCCGTAGCTGGCTAAAGTGAATGGCCCGGTGAACTCCAGGGAAGAGGCTCCGGTCAACACGCCTGTCCAATCGTCACCAGCGCAGATGCTCAGGTCGGCGTCGCCTGCCGTGACCCTGGGGCGCGGGTAAATTTGAATGGCATTCGGGTACTGGGTCGTGCTGGTGCAAAGGCCATCGCTTAGCGACAACTCCATGGTCACCTGGTTTGGTTGCAGCGTCGGCAACCAAGCAGCGTTGGGGATGGTCACCCCTGTCAACAGATTGTTCAGTGGGTCCGTGGTGGGAACGGTGGGCAACTCCTCACCTGCCTCATTCGTGGCAGTCCATGTGTAGCTGTAAGCTTGCGGGTCCAATGCGGAGTCGAGTTGGGGAGCCTCCATGCTGAAGGTCGCGCTCTCGCCAGAGCAAGCCGCGACAGGCGCAGCTTCCCAGCTGACGGCCCCGGGGACGGGCAAAGTCAACACGTCAAACGTCACAAGGGTCGAGGTCTGGCAACCAGCGGCGTCCACCACAGAAAGCCCAATGGTGCCGTTGCTGGCCGCGCTACCTTCCGACAGGGACAAGCTCACGCCTGAGGTTCCTTGTCCTTGGAGGATGAACGAAGTCAAATCAAGCTCCCAGTTGTAGTCGATGCCACCGTTTTCGCTGACGTCAAAGGCCGCCTCGAGTTCGAGGCTTCCGTCTTCGCAGAACATCAGGTCCCCGTCGAAGGGGGACAGCACAGGGTTGGCTGCAATGTTCAGCCCGACGGTTTCCGTGTTCACACATGTCCCCGCAGAACCTGTGGTGATGGCCTCCACGGTGACCTCGATGGCACCTGCATCGCCGGTGTTCAAGGCGAGGTTGGTTCCTGTGCCAGCAGGTTCAAACCCATCGCCTCGGTCCACTTCCCACGCGTAGGTGAGGGTGGCGTCTTCGCACAGGAATGCTGTCAGGCCTGGTCCAGACACCTCGAATTCCACCTCAGCGTCGGCACACAACACGTCGGGAAGGGCCAACGCAAATTCAGCCACAGGCGTCACAGTTACAGGGAACGCCAGTGGCGCACTCATGCACATCAGTGTTTCCCCAGCCACGTCGTAGGCTGTGGTCAGGGCAAGTTCGATTTCAGGGGTGTTGAGGCAATTGACCGTAGGGAAAGTTGGGGTGGAGGTTGAAGCTCCTTCTCCACTGAATGGCAATCCGTTGTAAGTCCATGAATACGACAAGTTCGCGCCCTCAGGGACATTTGTGGGTTCGATTGCTTGTCCTTCGCAAGCGGCCTCGAATTCCCCTGCTGGGCTCTCGGCCACACGGACGTCCACAAATCCTTCGAGTTCATTGCTCACACATCCAGCGTTGTCCATGGCTGTGACCTCCACATCAATCGCACCAGCGGGTTGTTCTGCGGGAAGGTCCAGTTCCAACGTCAAGGTTCCACTGCCGTCGAGAATTTGGTAATCTCCTCCGAGAGTGGAGGTCCAGGAAACGGTGGTCGCTGCGCCGCTGGACGCCACGAGGTTCACGTCGAGCGCGGCCACGCTTCCGGCGCATGCCGCATCGAGGTCGTCGCCGTCGGCCCAAGAAATGGTCGGAGTGGCGTTGACTGGTATGGTCACGGCAACAGGCGAGTCGGAATTGTCGCACGTCGTGCCGTCGTCAAACGTTGAGTTTTGTCCGACGGTGATGTCCACGCTTTGGTTGAGGGCTTGCCACATCACAAAGGTGTCGTCACCACCGTTGGGTGTTACAGAGGTGGTCCAGCTGTAGCTCGCGGTTTCGTTCGAGGCGGTTCCACTGATTACGACCACGTCCAACATGTCTCCCGCGCACAGGGTGGGTGCGGAGGCTTCGCCATTGAAGCTGAGCTCAAGTGGCGTGGGTGTGTGCACCACCTGGGAAGTGGACGCAGAGGCAGAACACGTCGCAGTGCTGGTGCCGTTGTCGTCGATCACGGTGTACTCCAAATCGACGGTTTGTTCCACAACATCACCATCTGCAGGGCTGACCAAGTTGGTCAGACCCAAAATCGAATTGCCGTTGCTCCAAGTCCACTCCGCGGTCGGGGTACCGGCAACGTCGTTGGTGTAGTCAATAATGTTGATGTCGCTTACCACGAGGGCATCCACACCATTGCACACGGACTCGGAGCTCAGCGAAAAGGTGGGGGCGGCCACGACTTCGACTGTTTGAATTGTGGTGGGGGAGGGCGGACTGCATAAGTTTTGCGCCTTAATGGCCAGCAAGTGGGAGCCAAGGGTCTCCAGGGCGATGGGTGAAAGGGCCAAACTCAAAGACGGACCGTTGCATCCCAAACCCGACGACGAAACGTCGCCACTGTCCAATGTAGCGCCCATTGGGTCGATCAAGGTGTATGACAAGGTTGTCGACTCAGGGCCAACCGAGCTCGTGGACATGGAGGCACTGAACAAGTCGCCTGCGCACAACACCGCGCTGTAGTCCGACACCACAGGCGCGCTTGGCACGCCCGACACCACAAATTCAGTCGGGGTGACGATTTGCGCCAGGGTAGGGAAGTTGGGGTTGTTTGTGGCCACCTCGAGGGCGTCACCCTCCAACGACACTTCATAACAGCCAGCTTGCAGCACGTCAAAAGCCAACTCCGTGGACATCGACCAATCTTCCAAGGCCGATCCCGTCGCCACGTCCAAGGTGATGTAGTCGGAGAGTTCCGTGCTGGAGAGGATGGAGCCGTTGTAGCTGACCTGCCAAGGCACGGATTGCAGCGTGTTGGCACCCACGGTGTCTGGGGCCAGGATGGTGACCGTCACGTCATCACCAACACAGAACGGTGCTTCAGACACTGTCATGTCGGTGGGAGGGAAGGTCTCTTCAGCCAGGCTTTCAAAAGCCACAGTCACGAGAAACATCGCTGCAAACAACACCTTCATGACACCTGAACGCGTCAAGGCCGTGGTGAGGTTGTTTGAATCGGTCGAATGAATGTCCATGCAGGTAAGGAGTGTTCAATCTGGCAAGTTACGGAGGACACGGATTGCGCGCCTATCTAGGTGTCGATAAAACGCCGAAGAGCACCCCTTCGCTTTTCCATGTGTCGATGTTGATTGCTTCCCCGCAAAGGCGACGCGCCCAGGGAAGTGCGCTAGAACTTGGGGACGAAAATTCAAAAACCATTCATACCATGAAACATCTTACGTTTTGTGCTCTTCTCGGCATAGGACTCCAGGCATTTGTGTTTGGGCAAGACTCGCCGTACACCTTGACCATTGAGTCCAGTCCAGCGATAGATGCTGCCAACGGCAGCGTGTACCGCTTTTACGTCAACGCCCAAGACGACACCGACAAGCTGTCTGCCGTGTTTGGCAACGACCAAGACAACCTGGTTTTCGAAACCCCTGCGGGCATCTACAACAACCCTTTCAACTCAGGATGGAGCGCAACGGGTTTGAATCCGGCCATCATTGCGCAGTTTCCTGATTTGGCGGACGACAGCTTCGCCACGATTGGTTTGGATGGGCCTGCGGCCTCCACACCAGGGGCAGAAGATCCATCACTTGTTCAAGATTCTGGATTGAATCCGACAGTGAGTGGGTATTTCACGGCCGGAGGCGCCAGCTTGAATGTGACCACCTTGACCGGGGCGTCATGGTATGTGTTGAACACAGCCGCCAACGCCCTGCCAACCGACGGGCGCTGGTTGGTGGCCCAAATCACAACGACAGGAGACATTTCTGGCCAAATCAACTTCCAGGTGTTCCCACTTGGTGTGGGGGTAGACGAAGTGCAAACGTCCATCGTGTTTGACGGCACCGGCACGTATTCTGAAAGCGGCGCCGAAGTGGCGGGATGCATGGATGCGGACGCGTGCAACTACGACCCTTCGGCCACCACGGACGACGGGAGTTGTGTGGGCATCCCTGATGGAGCTTGCGATTGCGCTGGCAACACCTTGGACGCGACCGGCGTGTGTGGAGGTGACTGCACCCAGGACGACAACATGAACGGTGTGTGCGACGACATTGAAGTGCCAGGTTGCACCAACCTCACTTCCTGCAACTACGACTCCGCGGCCAACGTGGATGACGGGAGTTGCGAAGGGTTTCCCATGGGGTATTGCGATTGCGGAGGCACCGAGCCGGACACCGACAACGACGGGGTGTGCGACATCTATGAGGTCGACGGTTGCGACGATCCATTCGCCTGCAACTACGACGTGACAGCCACCGAAAACGATGGCACTTGCGATTACTGTACTTGCGCTGAAGGCCAGTATACCTTGTCTGTGGACACGGTCGATGCGTACAACAGCGACCTGACGGTTTACCGCTTGTACGTGAACACGAACAGCGCCATGGATGAACTGAGCGCCGTGTTCAGCAACGCCCAATACCCGCTGAGCATCAACGTGCCCGACGGCATTTACAACCACCCCGAAGGATCGTGGAATGCGGCTGGTGTGAATCCAGGAGCGTTTCAGGCGTTCCCGGGACTCGTGGACGACTCCTACGTGACCATTGGCTTGGATGGGCCAGCTGCCCCTTTGGATGGCAACTACATGGATGCATCCTTGCTTGACCTTGGGAACACCTTGACCCCCTTCTTCACCACAGATGGTGGTACTTCGCTGGTCTCTGACACCGACCCTGGGTTGTCTTGGTTCGTGCTGCCTGGCGTGGAAAACGCCATGCCCGACGCAAACGGCCAAATTTTGATTGCCCAGATCGCCACTACCGGAAGCATCAGTGGCACCTTGAATTACCAGGTTTTCCCCTTGGGCAACCAGGATGATGCCATTTCTGTGACGGCTGCCTTTGACGGCGTGGGCTCCTTCGGTCAGACTTACGTGTGCGGTTGCATGGAAACCAACGCCTGCAACTACGACGCGGAAGCCAACTTCGACGACGGCTCGTGCGAATACAATTCTTGCATCGGTTGCATGGACACGGCTGCGTGCAACTTTGATCCAGACGCCACGCTGGACGACGGCACCAACTGCGTGTACGCTGTGGAGGGCTACGACTGCGCCGGCAACTGCCTCGGTGCCGACACCAACATGAACATGGTGTGCGATGAAGAGGAGACAGGGTGCATGGACACAGATGCGTGCAACTTCGACACGGGCAACGTCTTTGAAGCCAACGACGAATGTGTGTATCCCGAGATGGGGTACGATTGCAACGGCGACTGCTTGATGGACACAGATATGGATGGCGTTTGTGACGAGTTTGAAGTGCCTGGTTGCACCGACGACATGGCGTGCAACTACAATGCCGACGCCACGGACGACGATGGCATGTGTGTGTATGCAGACGAGACGTGTGAAGAATGCGCAGAAGACGGCACCGTGGTGTTGAACGACGCCGACGGGGATGGGGTGTGTGATGAAGACGAAATCGAGGGTTGCTTCGACGAAACTGCTTGCAACTACAACGAGGCAGTGACCGACGTCAACAACGAGTTGTGTGAGTACGCGGAAGAGTACTACAACTGCGACGACGAATGTTTGAACGACGCCGACGACGACGGGGTGTGTGACGAACTTGAAGTCGCAGGTTGCACCAACGCCATTGCCTGCAACTACGACGAATCGGCCACCGACGACGACAGTTCATGCGCGTTCCCAGGAGACGCCTGTGACGACGGCGACGACACCACCATCAACGACGTGTACACCGAGGATTGCGATTGCGTGGGAGAGGTGGACGGCATGGTCGAGAACGCGATTGCGTTTGGCATGTTCCCCAACCCCACCAACGGCGAAGTCACATTGAATGTCGCAGGTGCCCACGCAGGGGTGTTGATGCAGGTGCTGGATGCGTCAGGCCGTGTGGTTTGGTCGAAGGACAACATGGTGTTGCAAGGCAATGTCATGGTCGACTTGTCTACACTCAGCAGCGGAACCTACAACGTCATGCTTTCTGACGACCGCGGGGTTTCCGTTCAGCGGTTGTCCATTCAACACTGACATGCTGCTGAAATAACCGCACATAATATAATGAGAAAACCCGGGACTCCCCCGGGTTTTTTTTGTTTTATGTGCTTTAAATGGAGAAAATGGGTCAAATCGTTGCCCAATTCGTTTTTTCGGCTGGTCTAAGAAGTTATCTTCAGCCCGAAAACCAAAAACAAACTTATGAGACATTTTGTCGCTTCATTGACCTTTTGTTTGGGTCTTATGATCCCAACCTTCGCTCAATACTCACTCATCGTGGAGAGCGCAGATCCCGTCGGAGAAACCTCCGGAATGGTCTATCGGTTCTACGTCCACACTGACGACAGTTCTGACAAGTTGTCGTCTGTTTACGGCAGCGATTCTTCGCCCCTCGTCATCAACACGCCGAGTGGCATCTTCAATTCGGCAGTGGCAGTCGCCACGGCAGAAGGGGTCCCGGCGGGCCTATTGGGCTTTTTCCCGGATTTGGCCAACGACAGCTTCGCCACGGTGAACCTCGAAGGTGAGGCTAGCGCTTCAGGTATTTTTGGAGCTGCGGCACCGCAGGTGACTGAGGATGCTGCCCTGAGCAACGGAATCACAGCCTACTTCAGCGGGACCAACGACGGCACATTGCTGGCAGTGAACACTCCCGGTGGGGGTTCTTGGTCTTTGTCGGGTGATGAAGGCAACGCCTCGCCGGCCAGCGATGGACGTTGGTTGATAGCCCAAATCACCACAGCCGGTGAGATTTTTGGTTCCATCAACGTCGAAATTTTTCCCATGGGCGATCAGAATGCGTCCAACGTGATCAGGAATTCCTTCGACTTCAATGGCGAAGGCTTGTACTCCGCCATTGCCAATCCAGGTTGCACAGACGAAACGGCTTGCAACTACAGTGCTGATGCCACCGAGGACGACGGTTCTTGCGCAGAGCTTGACGAGTGTGGCGTATGTGGGGGCACTGGCATTCCTGCCGGCGCATGCGATTGTGATGGAACAGGGTTCCCTGCCGGCGCGTGCGATTGCAACGGCACCTTGATCGACGCCCTCGGGGTGTGCGGTGGTGATTGTGCGTCAGATGACAACGCCAACGGCGTTTGCGACGACGAAGAAGTGTATGGTTGCATGATTGATTTGGCTTGCAATTACAACCCGGAAGCCACGATCAGCGATGCTTCATGCGACTTTGCCACATGTTTGTCGTTTGGATGCAACGACGAGAGCGCATGCAACTTCGATCCCGAAGTCAACTTCAACGACGGCACATGTGTGTATGCGCAACCACCATACGACTGCCTTGGCAACTGTGAGTCCGACGCCGATGGCGATGGGGTGTGCGACCTGTTGGAGATTCCTGGTTGTCAGGACGAAACGGCCTGCAACTACAACGCTGAGGCCACTGATCCTCCTGCGGCCGGGTTTGAATGCACCTACGCAGAGGCACTTTATCAATGCGACGGCACGTGCATCAACGACGCCGACGGCGACGGGTTGTGTGATGAATTGGAAGTGGTTGGATGTCAAGTCTCCACAGCCTGCAACTTCAACGCCCAAGCCACAGATCCTGCAGATTGTCTGATTGCTGATGGCCCATGTGAATCTTGTTCAGGAGAACTGGACGGCACAGGCGTGGTGATTGTGAGTGACGCAGACGGCGACGGGGTGTGCGATGCGGACGAAGTGGTGGGTTGCCAAGATGCGATCGCGTGCGACTACAACCCTGCGGCCACAGACAGTGGGGCGTGTGAGTACGACAGCTGCGCGGGATGCATCAACGACACGGCTTGCAATTACGACGCGACTGCCACCCTCGACAACGGATCGTGTGTCTATGCAGACGACGCCTGTGAGGAGTGCGCGGATGACGGCACGGTGTTGTTGTCCGACGCGGATGGCGACGGAGTTTGCGACCAAGACGAAACCAATGGTTGTATCAACCCTTTTGCCTGCAACTACAACGAATTTGTGACCGAAGACGATGGATCGTGTGAGTTTTTGTCCTGCATTGTGTTCGGTTGCATCCAGAATGGGGCTTGCAACTACGATCCAGAGGCCAACTACAGCGACGGTTCTTGCGAGTATCTCTCGTGCCAAGGTTGCTTGAACCCGAGTGCGTGCAACTACGACGAGACAGCGACCATTGCAGGCATCTGCGACTACACGAGCTGCGTGGGATGTGTCGACCCTGAGGCTGACAACTACGACGCGACAGCCACCATTGAGGGGTCATGCGATTACTTGGGTTGCACCTCATTCACGGCTTGCAATTACGACCCCAATGCGAACGTAAATGACGGTTCGTGCGAGTTCTTGTCTTGCGTTGGATGCCTCAATTCATCGGCGTGCAACTACGATGCGAATGCCACACAATCGGGTTCATGCATTTACCCACTCCCTGGATTCAACTGCGATGGGACGTGTATTGACACCGACATGGATGGCGTGTGTGATTCGGACGAAGTTTTGGGTTGCACAGACGAAACTGCGCTGAACTACGACGCGGATGCCACGGAAGACGCCGGCAACTGTGTTTTGCCAGTGCTCGGTTGTACGGACCCCACCGCCTGCAACTACGACGCCTTGGCGAACACCAACGACGGCTCGTGTGATTTCGAGTCTTGCTACGGTTGTTTGAATGAGAACGCTTGCAACTACGATGCCGGAGCCCTGTACTCCGACGCCGCAGATTGCGTTTTTGCCGACGCCAACGCTTGCGAGTCTTGCGAGGACGGTGCTGTTGTGTTGAACGACGCCGACGGCGACGGTGTTTGTGACGCAGACGAAATTGCCGGTTGTCAAGACGCTACGGCTTGCAACTACGACATGTCGGCCACCGACGACGATGGCAGCTGCGACGTTCCTGTTGCGGGATGCGAAGAATGTGTGAACGGTGCGTCTGCAGCCATTGATACAGATGGTGATGGTGTGGCTGATTGCGACGAGGTTTCTGGTTGCACGGACGCCATTGCCTGCAACTATGACACTTCGGCCACCGACGACGATGGCAGCTGTGACGTTCCTGTCGCGGGATGCGAAGTGTGTGTGAATGGTGCATCTGCAGTCATTGATACAGACGGAGATGGTGTGGGGGATTGCGACGAAAACGTCATTGAAGGTTGTACGAACCCCTTTGCCTGCAACTACAACGAATTGGCGACCGACGACGATGGCTCTTGTGACTTTTTGTCCTGCATTGTGTTCGGCTGCACGCAGGAGGGGGCTTGCAACTACGATCCAGAGGCCAACTACAGCGATGGTTCGTGCGAGTACCTCTCGTGCCAAGGTTGCCAGAGCCCAAGTGCGTGCAACTACGACGAGACAGCCACCATTGCAGGCATCTGCGACTTCACGAGCTGTGTGGGATGTCTGGATCCTGCGGCCGACAACTACGACGCGACAGCCACCATTGAAGGGTCATGCGAGTACTTGGGTTGCACCTCATTCACAGCTTGCAACTATGATCCCAATGCGAACGTGAACGACGGTTCGTGCGAGTTCTTGTCTTGCGTTGGATGCCTCAATTCAGCGGCGTGCAACTACGATGCGAACGCCACACAATCGGGTTCATGCGATTACCCAGAGCCAGGATTCAACTGCGATGGGACGTGCATTGACACCGACATGGATGGCGTGTGTGATTCGGAAGAAGTTTTGGGCTGCACGGACGAAACTGCGCTGAACTACGACGAGGATGCCACGGAAGACGCCGGCAACTGTGTTTTGCCAGTGTTCGGCTGCACCGATCCAACTGCATGCAACTACGACGCCTTGGCCAACACCGACGACGGCTCGTGTGATTTGGAGTCTTGCTACGGTTGCTTGAACGAGCTTGCTTGCAACTACGATGCCGGCGCCCTGTATTCTGACGCCACCGAATGCGTCTTCGCGGATGCCAATGCTTGCGAGTCCTGCGAGGGCGGTGCTGTCGTGTTGAACGACGCTGACGGCGACGGCATTTGTGACGACGTGGACGAATGCTTCGGTTCATATGACGCCTGCGGTGTTTGCAATGGTCCAGGAGAGGTCTACGAGTGTGGATGTACGGACATTCCAGCAGGCGACTGCGATTGCGATGGCAACCAACTCGACGCCGTTGGCGTTTGCGGAGGCCCTTGTGCAGCTGATGTAGATGCGGATGGCATCTGTGACGACGTTGATGAATGCGTTGGCTCTTACGACGCTTGTGGAGTATGCAACGGTCCAGGGGCAGTCTACGAGTGTGGATGCACTGACATTCCAGCAGGCGACTGCGATTGTGATGGCAATCAACTAGACGCCCTTGGTGTTTGTGGAGGCCCTTGTTCAGCTGACGCCGATGCGGATGGCATCTGTGACGATGTGGACGACTGCGTTGGGGCCTATGACGCCTGCGGTGTATGCAATGGTCCAGGAGAGGTCTATGAGTGTGGATGTACTGACATTCCAGAAGGCGACTGCGATTGCGACGGCAACCAACTCGACGCCCTTGGCATTTGTGGAGGCCCTTGTCCAGCTGACGCCGATGCAGATGGCATCTGTGACGTCATTGATGAGTGCGTTGGCTCTTACGACGCTTGTGGAGTATGCAACGGTCCAGGAGCTGTCTACGAATGTGGATGCACTGACATTCCGGAAGGCGACTGCGATTGCGACGGCAACCAACTCGACGCCCTTGGCGTTTGTGGAGGCCCTTGTTCAGCTGATGTAGATGCGGATGGCATCTGTGACGATATAGACGACTGCGTTGGTGCCTATGACGCCCTTGGTGTTTGTGGAGGTACATGTTTAGCTGACGACGATGCCGACGGCATCTGCGATGTGGATGAAGTGGAGGGGTGTCAGGACGACATGGCCTGCAACTACAATCCTGATGCGACCGACGACGATGGCAGCTGTGAATACACCTCTTGTGCGGGATGTACAGACAGCGTGGCCTTGAACTATGACGAAACGGCCACCATCGACGACGGCAGCTGCGAATACTGCAACCTGTTGTTGAGCACTGAGGTCTTGCAACCCGTCGTCTGTGAGGGCGATGAAAACGGCGTGGTCGAATTGATCCTCGGCAACGTGGTTTACCCAGACAGCATCACGATTGAATTGAACGGAGTGGTCCAGGACAACACAGTCTTCTTGGGCTTGGGTGCTGGTTCGTACACGGTGTCGGTGTCTCAAGGCACGGACTGCGAAGCAACCCTGGACTTCGAGGTGGAGGAAGGCACGGCTTTGTCGGTGGCGATCGAAACATCGAATGTCACATGTGCTGGGGAAGACGATGGCTCCATCGACGCGACTGCGTTGAGTGGTGTGTTGCCCATCGAGTACGTTTTGTTTGGCCCAGTGTCAGAGACCAACATCTCAGGCAACTTCGAGGACTTGCCAGGCGGTAGCTACATTTTGTCCGCCACGGACGGCAACGGTTGCACGTTTGAAGAGGTGGTTGACGTGGCCGAGCCAGAGGCGTTGTCCCTAGACGTGGTGGTCACTGATGCCGCAGAAGAGGGGGCAGGTGCCATCGACTTGACTGTCGAAGGAGGAACCGAACCTTACGAATTCGACTGGACCAGCTCAGGCAGCTTCACGTCGGATCAGGAAGACATCTCCGAATTGCCTGCGCCGTTCTTCTACAGCGTGACCGTGACAGACGCCAATGGCTGTGAAGCCGAGGGCGGTCCTTACGCCGTGGATGACGTTTATGGATTGGACGAGGCCGGTCAGCTCGTGTTCGTTGCGTACCCGAACCCAGCGATGGATTGGGTGGCTGTGGAATTGGAGAATGGTGCGATGGCTGCGGACATCACGGTCTTCGACAACGCTGGACGTGTCGTGACGCAATTGCCATTCAACGGAACACGTCTGGTACTCGACGTGGCTGATTGGTCGGCAGGCACATACCACTTGCAGGTGTCGAATGCCCAGACCATGGCACGTCACCAGATCATGATCCAGCGATGAGACTTTGACTTGGGGTAACCCGTCGATAGAAAAGCCCGGGCCGAAAGGTTCGGGCTTTTTATTTGCCGATGCAGAAGTGGGAGAAGATGTGGCCCAAGATGTCGTCGGCATGAACGGCACCTGTGATTTCGCCGAGGTGATGCAGGGCTTGACGGGCGTCCACGGCCACGAGGTCGCTGGGGATGTTGCTGGCCAAACCTTCACGCACCGCTTGGAGCGCCCCTCGAGCCGCCGTCAATGCTTCAAAATGACGGAGGTTGGTGACGACCAATTGGTGTCCCTGGTCGTTGGTCTGGTACTTGGCGGTGAGAAGTTCCTTGAGCTCGTCGACACCCTGTCCTTGGGCGGCGCTCATGTGAACCACAGGATGGCCCCATTCGGCCTGTGC
The DNA here is from genome assembly GCA_913041065.1 of uncultured Flavobacteriales bacterium. Taxonomy (GTDB): domain Bacteria; phylum Bacteroidota; class Bacteroidia; order Flavobacteriales_D; family Sanyastnellaceae; genus UBA11663. The sequence goes on along the minus strand of CAJWII010000016.1, from coordinate 1,450 downwards.
AGGCGTGGCGAGGTCGCATTTGTTCCACACCACGACGACATGTGAGTTTGCTGGCAAGTCCAAGTCATTCAATTGGGCGACAGCATCTTGAGGCGTGTCGGTGAAGGCGTCGAGCATGAGAAGGACAGTGGACGCAGAAGCCGCCTTGTCCAGTGCGCGACGGATGCCCTCGGCTTCCACCACGTCCTGCGTGGCTCGGAGTCCGGCGGTGTCGATGAACCTGAAGCGCAAGCCTTGGATGGTGCACGCGTCTTCCACGGTGTCACGCGTCGTGCCGGGAATGTCTGACACAATGGCGCGGTCGTCGTCCAACAAGGCGTTTAGCAGTGTGGATTTGCCGCGGTTGGGTGCACCGACAATGGCCACGGGAATGCCTTCTTTCAAGGCGTTGCCTGTGGCGAAGCTGTCTGCCAAACGTCCGACCCTTCCCAAGAGGTCGACAAGCAGCGCGTCGAATCGATCGCGGTCAGCGAACTCGACATCCTCCTCGGCAAAATCGAGCTCCAGTTCCAGGAGGCCGGCGAATCCGATGAGCGCTTCTCGAAGGGCGTTGATTTCCTTGGCGAAGCCGCCGCGGAGTTGGTCCAAGGCGAGGCGATGGGCGCCTGCGTGCTCTGCGGCAATCAAGTCCGCCACGGCTTCCGCCTGGGTGAGGTCGAGACGGCCGTTCAAGAAGGCGCGCTGGGTGAATTCACCGGGACCCGCTTGCCGACAGCCCGCCTCGATGAGGGCGCGCATGACTTCCTGTTGGATGAAGGGAGAACCATGAATGTTGAACTCGATGGTGTCTTCGCCGGTGTAAGACTTTGGGCCGCGCATCACCAAAGCCAACCCTTCGTCCAGGGCATCGCTGGATGCGTTCGTGAATTTCCCAAACGCCACAGAACGGTCGGTGACTTCAGCCAGGGACTTGGAGAACACCTTGCTTCCGAGCGTGAGGGCATGGTCGCCAGACACCCGGATGACCGCGATTCCACCTGCCCCGGGGGCGGTGGAAATGGCGCAAATGGTGGCGCCGTCCACGGCGTCGCGAAGGGGGGAGTTCATGGCGCGAATTTGGCCTAAATTTGCCGCGCATTCACAACATGAGGCGACCAATCGCCGCAACCCAACCACATCGACATGAGCGTACTCGTCAACCGAGATTCCAAAATCATCGTTCAAGGCTTCACAGGAGGTGAAGGCACCTTCCACGCAGGCCAAATGATCGAGTACGGCACCAATGTCGTGGGTGGCGTGACCCCTGGCAAGGGCGGGCAGACTCACTTGGACCGTCCTGTGTTCAACACCGTGGCTGAGGCTGTGGCAGAGACAGGGGCGGACGTGAGCATCGTCTTCGTGCCGCCTGCATTCGCGGCGGACGCCTTGATGGAGGCAGCAGACGCGGGCATCAAGGTCATCGTGGCCATCACCGAGGGCATCCCTGTGGCGGACATGGTGAAGGTGAAGG
>CAJWII010000015.1 GCA_913041065.1 uncultured Flavobacteriales bacterium | reverse complement strand
TGAACCCCGCCCCGAGTACCCCCCCGAGTGTCAGCAAGCCTCCGGCCAACAGCCCCAGAACGTTGGCATCGAGGGGTCCCATTTGGGCTTTGAGCAAGGTCAACGTGCCTGCCATCGCGGCGAACGCGAGCAACCCAGAACCAAGCCCGAGGACAAGCCCTTGCACAATAAAAGGCCGCCGAATCATGCTGGGTTTGGCCCCGACCAACTGCATGTTGCGGATCAAGAAGCGACGGGCAAACACCGTCAGACGGATGGTGTTGTTCAACAGCGCCAAGGCCACAAGAAGGCACACCACGCAGACCGAGGCGAGGGCTGGGAACCACGCGTCCAGAGTGTCGTGGATGCTCTGCAAGAGCCCCTCGTTCCACACGACTTCCACCACCCCGGGGACGACCTCGAACCTGGATGCGGCTTGGGCCAAGGCGGCAGGGTGGGCACGGTCAGGCCGGACCACCACGTCGATGACAGGAGGGAGCGGCACGTATCCGAGGAATTCGACGAAAGACTCTCCGAGCTCTTTCTCCAGTAGGGCAGCCGCGGCCGCAGGGTCGAGGTACAACGCTTGCGCCACGGCTGAATCGGCGGTGATTGCCAGACGGGCGCCGTCGATTTGGGCTTGGCTCAATTCCCGCTGAAGGTGCACTTGGACGTGCACGTGTTGTTGAAGTTTCAGCGACGCCCACTGTCCAAATAACGCGGCCATCCCAAGCATGCCCACCATGAACAGGGTCAACGACATGCCGATGACCGTGGTGAATTGGGTGGTCAGTTGGGCGCGAGACGCCCGTGGTTTTGGACGCTGGGAGGAGGCAGCCATGCATCAAAGATGCGACGCAGAAAGCTGAATCGAGGCCGCAAGTTTATTTGGAATGAATCTACAGAGCGTACCTTTGCATCCCCCAAATGGGGTATTTTTGCTGCAGCTTTCAAGCAAGCCATGATCAAAGTCAACGACAACGCCCGAGACCAAGTGCAGAAATTGCTCGCCGATGACGGTTGCCCAGAAGGCAGCTTCGTCCGTGTGGGCGTCAAGGGTGGCGGATGCAGTGGGTTGATGTACCAATTGGACTTCGACCACGAAATGAAGGACGACGATCAGGTGTTTGAAGACAACGGTGTCAAAGTGGTGGTGGACAAGAAGAGCTTCCTATACCTCGTGGGAACCGAGCTGCGCTACAGCGGAGGCCTCAACGGCAAGGGTTTTGAGTTCCACAACCCGAACGCAAACCGAACCTGCGGCTGCGGCGAGAGTTTTTCACTCTGACACGACACACATGGCGTACGACGGAGAAGACAAGATTCTGGAGGAAGTCACGGGGAAAGCTTACGAGTTTGGATTCACCACGGACATCGATTCAGACAAAGCACCGGCCGGGCTGAATGAAGACATCATTCGGCTCATCAGCGCGAAGAAGAATGAGCCGGACTGGCTCTTGGAGTGGCGCTTGAACGCCTTCAAGGTGTGGACCGACATGGTGGAGCCAGAATGGCCTCACCTACAGTACGAGAAGCCCGATTTCCAGGCCATCAGCTATTACGCGGCCCCCAAGCAAAAGAAGGAGTTGGCGTCGATGGACGATGTGGACCCTGAGCTTCGGAAGACCATGGACAAGCTGGGCATTTCCTTGGAAGAACAAAAGCGTCTCAGCGGTGTGGCGGTGGACTTTGTGATGGACAGCGTAAGTGTGGCCACGTCCTTCAAGGACAAACTCGCAGAGCTCGGCATCATCTTCTGCAGCATGAGCGAAGCGGTCCAAGAGCATCCAGAGTTGGTACGGAAGCACCTGGGCACCGTGGTTCCAGTGCGGGACAACTTTTACGCGGCCTTGAACTCTGCGGTGTTCACAGACGGGTCGTTTTGCTACATCCCCAAGGGGGTGAAGTGCCCGATGGAGCTCAGCACGTACTTCCGAATCAACGAGTCGGGGACCGGCCAATTCGAGCGCACCTTGGTGGTGGCGGACGAGTCGAGCTATGTCAGTTACCTCGAGGGTTGCACCGCGCCCCAGCGCGACGAGAACCAATTGCACGCCGCCGTTGTGGAGCTGGTGGCGTTGGACGGCGCAGAAATCAAGTACAGCACCGTCCAAAACTGGTACCCCGGAGACGAGGAAGGCAAGGGTGGGGTGTTCAACTTCGTGACCAAGCGCGGCATTTGCCACACGCGTTCCAAAATCAGTTGGACCCAGGTGGAGACAGGCAGCGCCGTTACTTGGAAGTACCCAAGCTGCATCCTCAAGGGGGACGACAGCGTGGGGGAATTCTACAGTGTAGCGGTGACCAACAACTTCCAGCAAGCCGACACGGGCACCAAGATGGTGCACCTCGGCAAGCGCACGCGCTCCACCATCATCTCGAAAGGCATCTCTGCCGGGAAGTCCCAGAACAGCTACCGCGGGTTGGTGCAGATCATGCCCAACGCCGACAAGGCACGGAACTTCAGCCAGTGCGACAGCTTGCTGATGACCGACCAATGTGGGGCGCACACCTTCCCGTACATCGAAACCAAGAACCCCACCGCCCAGGTTGAGCACGAAGCGACAACCAGCAAGATTGGTGAGGATCAAATTTTTTACTGCCTCCAACGCGGCATCGACGAGGAACAGGCCATCAGCCTGATCGTCAACGGATACGCCAAGGAGGTGCTCAACAAGTTGCCCATGGAGTTTGCCGTCGAGGCCCAGAAACTCCTGGCCATTTCACTCGAAGGATCTGTAGGCTGATGTTGACCATCAAGAACCTCCACGCACAAGTGGAAGACACCCCCATTTTGAATGGGTTGAACCTCGAAATCGGACCTGGAGAGGTCCATGCCATCATGGGCCCCAACGGGTCTGGAAAGTCGACGCTTGCGTCGGTGTTGGCCGGACGTGAGGATTACGAAGTGACCCAAGGGTCTGTGGATTTCGACGGCACGGACTTGCTCGACATGGATGCGAGCGAGCGGGCGCGGGACGGGCTGTTCTTGGCCTTCCAGTACCCCGTGGAGATTCCGGGCGTCAGCAACCTGAACTTCATGAAAGCCGCCATCAACGGCAAGCGTGAGCACCAAGGCCTCGAGCCCATCTCCGCCAAGGACTTCTTGGCGCTGGTGAAGGAGAAGTCGGCGCTTGTTGAGTTGGCCGGCCGGTTGCGCGACCGCAGCGTCAACGAAGGCTTTTCTGGGGGCGAGAAAAAGCGCAACGAGATTTTCCAAATGGCCATGCTGGAACCCAAGCTGGCCATCCTCGATGAAACGGACAGCGGACTCGACATTGACGCACTTCGCATCGTGTCCCAGGGGGTGAACGCCATGCGCGACGCAGGCCGTTCGTTCTTGGTGATAACCCACTACCAGCGCCTGTTGGACCACATCGTGCCCGACTTCGTGCACGTGTTGAGCGAAGGACAAATCGTGAAGTCGGGACCCAAAGAGCTTGCCCTGGAACTCGAAGAGAAGGGGTACGACTGGATCAAAGAACCTGCAGTGTGATGTCGCAATCCTCGGCAGCCCAAGACTTCGTGGCCAACGTCCAGGCGCCCCAAGGCGCGGTGGCTTCTTTGGCGCAAGAAGGGCAAGAGGGCATGGGTGCATTGCCCGTGCCAACCCGGAAGTCGGAACGCTGGAAGTACAGCCCCATCACGGCGATGTTGGCCCGTCCATTGCGCACGGCCACTGCTCCTGAGGGTTGGCCTGGCGACGTGGAGCCCAACCCAGTTCCTGGGTTGGACGCCTACCGCATAGTCCTGGTCAATGGGCACGTGGTGCCTGAGGCGTGCGACTTGCCTGTGGCCGACGGCGTGGTGTGCATGCCTTGGTGCCAAGCCGTGGAAGAAGGCCACTTGGCCGACCTCGATTGGAGCGGGTACCACCGCCGCGAATGGGTGGGCGCCGTGCATGCAGCCCACGCCCAAGACGGCATGTTCTTGCACGTGGCCCAAGGGGTGACCCTCGACCGCCCGGTGTTGGTGCACCACCACACCACAGGCGACCAGGTTGCGGCTTGTCCGCGCCACCGCATTGTGGTGGAAGACCAGGCGCACGCGGAAGTGGTTCTTTGGCACTCGGCCTCCAACGGCGCGACGGGGATGGTGAACGGGGTGCTGGAAGCCTGTGTGGGCGCAGGCGCTCGGTTGGGCTTGGACAAGGTGCAGCACGAGGAGGGCGAGGTGTTTCATTTGGCCCACGAGCATGTGACCCAAGGGAAAGACAGCACCTTCCGGATTCACTCCATGACGGTGAAAGGCCACTGGGTGCGCAACGAATTGAATGCGGTGCAGGAGGGTCAAGGGGCCCACACCATCATGCATGGGGCGTACCTCCCCAAGGACCGCGAGCACGTGGACAACCACACGACCATGGACCACACCGTGCCGAATTGCACGTCCAGCGAGTTGTACAAAGGCATCTTGTACGACCGTTCCACAGGGGTGTTCAACGGCAAGGTGTTCGTTCGGCAAGAAGCCCAATTGACGAATGCTTATCAGCAGAACGCCAACATTGTGGCGGACGCAGGGGCGAGCATCAACGCCAAGCCTGAATTGGAGATTTACGCGGACGACGTCAAATGCTCCCACGGCTGCACCGTCGGACAATTCGACGAGGAAGCGTTGTTCTACCTCAAGTCGCGTGGCATCGGGGACAAGGCCGCCCGGGCCCTGATGGTTCAAGCGTTCATTGGCGACGTCTTGGAAGGCATGGGTCAAGAAGAAGTGGCCCAAGAAGTGGAAACCCTGTTGGCCGACCGGCACGGTTGGTCCTGACCCGCCACGATGGAAGGGGCGAACTTGGTTCGGCTGGACAAGTTGTTGATTGAACGGGGCCATGTCCCATCTCGTCCTCGTGCGGAGCGCATGATTTCTGAACATGGGGTCCACGTCAATGGGACCCTCATGAACAAGCCGGGCAAAAAGGTGCCCCAAGATGCCGTCTTGGAACTTGTGGTGGAAGACATGCCATGGGTGTCTCGCGGGGCGTTGAAGCTCCTTGCGGCACTCGACACTTGGACGGACTTGACGGTGAAGGGCAAGCGCGCGCTTGATGTCGGATGTTCCACAGGAGGCTTCAGCCACGTGCTGTTGGAGCGCGGGGCCTCGGCGGTGTTGGGTGTCGACACGGGGCGCGGTCAGTTTGACCCCGGGTTGGCCGACGATCCCAGGATGGTGGTTCGAGAATCCACCAACGTCAAAGACCTCACGCCTGCGGAAGTGGATGCGGTGATGGGTGGGCTTCCTGAACTGGTGGTGATTGACGTGTCGTTTGTGGGGCTGAGCCACATTTTCCCCGTTGTGGCGTCGTTGACCCAACCAAAAACGCCGGTGGTGGCCCTTGTCAAGCCTCAGTTTGAAGTGGGGCGGGAACACCTGAGCCGGGCTGGCATTGTGCGCGACCCGTCCATTCGGGCCAAGGCCTTGGAAGCCGCCAAGGCCTCTGCAACTGACCGGGGCTTTCGCGTTGTCGATGCCCTTGATTCGCCCATTCAAGGTGGAGACGGAAACCACGAGTATCTTCTGCGACTTGAAAGAGTGCTGTCATGAGCCAATCCTTCCCCATCGATGCCATCCGCGCGCAGTTCCCGGTCTTGAACCGAGAGGTGCACGGCAAGCCGTTGGCCTACTTCGACAGTGCGGCTTCTGCCCACAAGCCGTTGGCGGTCATTGAAGCCCAGGCCAAATATTTGGCCGAACGCCACAGCAACATCCACCGCGGGGTGCACGCCTTGGCCCAAGAGGCCACCGAAGCGTACGAGTCGGCCCGCGATACAGTGCGTGCCCACCTCAACGCGGCGTCCACCAAAGAGATTCTCTTTGTGGCTGGCACGACCGACGGCATCAACCTCGTCGCCCAAACCTGGGGCCGGGCCAACCTGAACCCAGGCGATTGCATCATGCTGACCAGGATGGAGCATCACAGCAACATCGTGCCGTGGCAAATGCTCGCCGAGGAGCGCGGGGTGGAAGTGCTCGTGGTGGAGTTGAACGAGGACGGGACGTTGGACGGAGACATGTTTGAAGTGCACCTGGCGCGTGAACCCAAGCTGGTGGCCTTCACCCACGTGTCCAACGCGTTGGGCACGGTGAACGACGTGAAAACCTGGACGAAGCGGGCCCACGATGTGGGGGCGACCGTGTTGGTCGACGGGGCTCAGGCCGTGCCTCACCTTGCGGTGGACGTGCACGACCTCGACGTGGATTTCTACACGTTCAGCGGCCACAAGACATACGGACCCACCGGCATCGGCATCTTGTACGGCAAGGAAGCGTTGCTCGACGCCATGCCTCCTTGGCGGGGCGGCGGTGAAATGATCGATACCGTGAGTTTCGAGAAGGGGACCACGTTCAACGAGCTCCCGTACAAATTCGAAGCAGGCACCCCGCACATCAGCGGAGGCATCGCCCTGGGGGCGTCGCTGGACTGGATGAACGAAGTGGGGTTGGCCGCCTTGACCGGGCACGAACACGTGCTGACCATGCACGCGCATGACGTCTTGGCCGACATCGACGGCTTGACATTCTATGGGACCGCGCCTTGCAAGGCTGGCGTCGTGTCGTTCTTGGTCGACGGCGTGCACCCTTACGACCTGGGCACGTTGCTGGACCAGTTGGGCATTGCAGTGCGTACAGGCCACCACTGCACCGAGCCGTTGATGGACAAGCTTGGCATTCCAGGCACGGTGCGGGCCTCTTTCGGGGCGTACAACACCGTGGAAGAAGTGGACCGGCTTGCTGCCGGCGTGCGCCGCGCGGTCTCCATGCTGCGCTGAGCCTCCACGGGCGAGGCCCATCGTAAATTTGCGCCATGGCTTCAGTGATCGACGCACGTCAAGAGGAAATTGCAGAGGAGTTCGCCATGTTTGGCGATTGGATGGAGAAGTACGAGCACATCATCTCGCTCGGCAAGGAACTCGTTCCATTGGACGACGCCGACCGCGTGGACGACAACCTGATCAAGGGGTGCCAAAGCCGGGTGTGGTTGGCCGCCAAGAAAGGTGTTCAAGGTCATGTGGTGTTTCACGCGGACAGCGACGCCATCATCACCAAGGGTTTGGCTGCGCTGATGGTGCGGGTGTTGAGCGACGCACCGGCGGGCGACATTGCCAAAGCGGACCTGACGTTTTTGGACGAGATCGGGTTGCACAGCCATTTGAGTCCAACCCGAAGCAACGGGCTGCAGGCCATGGTCAAGCAGATGAAGCTGTACGGCCTGGCGTTGACGGCGCAGGGTTGATGTCCCCCATGTGGTACAGGCCAATGCCGTGCATGTCGAGCACGGATTGGAGTTGGGCTCGACGCGCCAGGGTGAGGCGTGTGACGTTTTTGGCCAATTGGGCCTGTTGGTCGTTCAAACGGTCTCCTTGAAAGTCGGTGTCGCTGGTCATGTTGGGGTCGACGCGTTGGATGAACGCCTCGGCATCCCATTCGGACGAGGCAGGACGCCAATTCCAAGCGTCCAGCACGCGACGGAGGGATGCACGCGGCTGCAAGGCCAAGTCGCAATAATGCACGGCCACGACCTCGTCCGACCCGGCGTACCGCTCCCAGATTGGCCCATCCGTCAACGCCCAAAAGTGCAGTTGCCGTTCGATGTCGTCGTCGACCCGCTTCAACTCAAGCCAAGCATCTTGCAAGGCGACGTGTCCGGGAAAGGCGAACTTGGGGTCGGCCTCCATGGGACGAGGCCCAAAGGCACGTACTTGGGACATGACGATGTCCAACGGGTGGCGCATCAGGAGCAAGGGTTTGTGCTGGAGCGGCTGTTGCAGGAACCACGGGAGTAGGGCGTTGGCCCGGACGTACTTGAACAGCAATTGCTGGGCTTGAAGCGCTTGTCGCGCGCCTGTGCGTGAGGCCGTCCAGGCGTTGTGCATGCGGCCCGACATCATGGCGTTCAGGCGCTCCTGATCCACGGCACCCATCGCGTTTTCGTGGGGGCGGTCCCCCCAACCATTGCGTCCTACGCCTTTGGACGTGTGAAGGGGTTCCCACATGGGGACGACGCCCGGCAATTGGGAGAGCATGGACATGAGCCAGGTGCTCCCTCCCCGTGAGGAGCTGAACAGGTGCAGCCCTTCGTCCGGATGAAAGGGTCGTCGCGCAAGGACGTGCGCTGCCAGCCGGGATTCGAGGGCCTGCCTGAGGGACATGCCGTGAAGGTAAGGTTCTACCTTTGGGCCGTGAAGTCCAAACTCCTCGGCTCTTCAGGCTTGATGCTTGCCGTCAAGCTCCTCGGCGCGGCTTCGGCGTACGCCTTGGCGTGGCTGGTCGGCCGAGGCCAGGGCCCCGAGGCCTACGGGCAGTTTGAGTTGGGGCTGACGGTGCTCACGATGGCCGCCATGTTTTCTCGACTGGGGCTGGACGCGGTCATGGTGAAATGGTTGGCGGCGACCCAGGTAGATGGTCACGTGGGGCTGCAGCGTACGCTGGCCCGCCGCGCGTCCACGTGGGTGCTGGTCGCGTCCATGCTCTTGGCGGGATGGGTGTGGTGGGGAAAGATATGGCTGCAGGAGGGTTTGGGAGGCGACGATGGCCTGTGGACAATGGTGGCCTGGGGCGTGCCCGCGATGGCTTTGTGGGGCTTGGCCTCTGAGATGCTCCGTGGATTGGGCCGCATGGCCGCGTACGCGTCGGTGCAGCAAGGAGTGCTGACGGCTGTGGCCGTGGCACTGATGTTGTCGTTGGGTCTGGACGTGGTTTCCGCGTTTGGGGTTGCGTTGTTGGCGGTGGGCGTGGCGGCCGTGGTCCAGGTCGCAAGGTCCTTGCCCACAGGGTCCAAGACCGTCGAGGTGCCTGCCTCTTACCGGGGGAGCGCCATGTTGTCTACCGGGTGGCCCATGCTGCTTGGGTCGGCTTTGTTTTTGGTCATGAGCTGGACGGACACCCTGCTGTTGGGTCATTTCTTGGACGAGGCCGAGGTCGGGGTGTATCGGGTGGCGTTCCGCTTGGCGGCTGTGATCACCCTGGTGCAGGCCGCCGTGAACAGTTACGCGGCGCCTTGGTTTGCGGAGCGCCACGCTGTGGGGGACGACTCAGGGTTGCGCCAGGCGTTGGCCCAAACCACGGGACTCAATGTGGCCTTCAGTGTGCCGGCCTTCGTGGCCCTTGCGGTGGCGCCCGCGTGGTGGCTGGCGTGGTTTGGACCTGTGTTCGAATCCGGGGCGATGTGCATGCTGTGTTTGGCGATGGGCCAACTTGTCAACGCCTTGTGCGGTCCGGTGATGTATTTGCTCAACATGACTGGCCATGAGCGCGTGGCCCAGCGGATCGTCTGGGTCGCGGCCCTGTTGAACCTCGCGTTGAACGTGTGGGCCATCCCGCGATTCGGCATCTTGGGTGCGGCCGCCTCCACCGCCGCGACCATGGTGTTGTGGAATGTGGTGGCTGCTGTGGCGGTTCACCGGCGGTTGGGTCTGTCGGTTTGGACGGTCTTGCGGAACTTTGCACAACGAAACAAGGCATGAGTCAAGGGATGCTGAAGCGGGTGAATTTTTTTGTGATCGGGGCGGCCAAATGCGGCACGACCACCCTCCACGCACGGCTCAACCGCCATCCAGAAGTGTTCCTCAGCCCCCTCAAGGAGCCCAATTACCACAGCCGCGCAGACCTCGACCCCAGCCGGTTTTCCAAGGCGTTCAAAGCCAACACCAAGTTGGACCACGCCGACTATTTGGCGCTGCCCGATCCGTTGCCCGAGCGGCAGGTGGGGTTTCTGCGGGACGCGGAGGACTACGCGAGGTTGTTCTCGGAGGCGACCGACATGCACCGCGTGGTGGGCGAGTGCAGCACCTCGTATTTGTGGTCCCCCAGCGCACCGGAATCTCTTCACCGTGACCACCCAGACGCCCGCATCGTGGTCAGCCTGCGCGACCCGGTGGAGCGCATGTTCTCACATTACCTCATGGCCCGCAAATACGGCTTCGTGAAGGGGTCGGTGGTGGACGCGGTTCGCGAGGACATGAAGCATCCCGACCCATCTTGGGGGCGCAGCGAATTGTTCCTGGAGCTGAGTTGTTACAAGGCCCAACTTGCCCGCTGGCAGGCGGTGTTTCCTCCCGAGCAAATCAAGGTGCTGCAATCCACGGACCTCCGGCAGGAGAAGACATGGTGGATGCTCCAGGAATGGTTGGGGCTCACGCCCATGGACCTGTTGGCCGGCGAAGGAGCGCAAAACGCCAACACGGCGGGGTTGTCTCGCTTTGAAGGCCTCAACCGCTTCGTGACCCAAACGGGCTTTAAGCACGCCTTGGGCGCGGCCGTGCCAAGTGGGTTGAAACAGCGTCTTTTGGCGTGGTATTACAGTGCTGACGCAGTGCCCCAGATGACGACGGAAGAGCGCGAGGCGCTCACGGCCTTGTTGGCCCAGGCGCAGTCGTGATGCGCACCCCTTGTGCGTTGGGCGCAATCTGACCCTTGAGCAATTCCAGCCTGTTGACCTCCTGCGCGAAGGCTTGCTGGGCGGAGGCTTCGATGGGCTCGGAGGGCGGAAATTCTTCCCGAAGGTGGTCCACCTGCTTGCCGTGTTTCCAGAACCGAAAGCACACGTGAGGGCCCGTGGCCAGGCCCGTTTGTCCCACGTACCCGATCACCTCTCCTTGCCGAACTGTTTGGCCCTGCTTGACCGCCCTGCGAGACATGTGGAGGTACTGCGTCTCGTAGGTCTCGTTGTGCCGGATTTTGACATACTTGCCGTTGCCGTTGGTGTAGCTGCTCTTGGTCACCACCCCGTCCCCCACCGCCACAATGGGCGTGCCGTGAGGTGCGGCGTAGTCCGTGCCGAAGTGCCCTTTCACCTTCTTCAAGACGGGGTGGAACCGCTTGGGGTTGAAGCGGCTTGAGATGCGGCTGAATTCCACGGGCGCTTTGAGGAAGGCCTTCCGAAGCGAGCCCCCCTCCAGGTCGAAGTAGTCGTTGCCGCCTCCCTGGTTGAACAGGTAAGCTTCTTTCTCAGCATTCCAATGGGTGAACTGGCTGGCCAACACTTCTGGCATCCCCACCGGTTCGCCTTTGACCGTCTCGCGGCGGTACAACACGTCGAACGCGTCGCCTGGTTGGACCCGGCTGAAGTCGATGGTCCAGGCGTACACGTTGGCCATGGACACCGCCAAGTTGGTGGGGTGTCCGCCTTTCTCCAAGTCCAAATACAAGTTGCTCTCGATGCTCCCCACAGCCCGGGCGTACACCGTGTCGATGGGGTACGAACCCAGCTTGACCCCGAGGGTGTCGGCCAGCGAGAAGACGGCGTAGTCCTTGGGGTTGCGCTCGTAGATGAACCATTGGGGTGCGAGGTCCACTTGCTTGCCGAGGCTGTCCCGCACGGGCAGTGACGCCAGCCACCACTCGCGGCCGGAGCGCATGTTGCGGACGTCGTAGGTCGGCCGGCTGTTGGCGGCCAGGGTGGCCACCTTGCCAGGACCGATGCCCGCGGGGTCGAGAAGGTGGGACAAGCTTTGTCCTGATTTCACTTGCCCAGAGTCCACCACCAGGCTGTCCCACACCACCCCGAATCGGTAGGTGGGTTCAGGCCCAGGTCGCGCAGCGAAGCCACCCATCCCGTGGTTGCCGTCGCCGCAAGAAGCCCATGCCAGGAACAGGGGCCCAAGCGCGGCCCAGGTCAATGTCCGCCAAACAGCCGTCATGAATCCTGGCCGAACACCTCCTTCAACACCCACCCTTTGCCCCACTCGTTCAGCTCGGATTCGCTCCAGTACTCGGGGAAGAACACCCGCTTTTGGAACCGTGGAGGCAGGTACTTCTGCCAATTCGTGCCGCCTGTGGCCGCGATGTCCACGGGGTCTTTGTGCAGGTACCTCACCGCGCTCTTGTAGTGCGCCAAGGGCCAGTTTACGTTGACGTTGGTGTCGAGCCAGCGCATGGCGTGCACCAATTCATCCGAAGGCCCTTTGGGCAAGGCCGCGGCAAGTTTGCGGATGTTGCAGGTGAACATGCGTCTGGCAAGCCGTTCCAATTCTTCGTCGTACTTGCCTTCGAATTGCTTGAGCGTCAGGGTTTTCTTGCCGCTTTGCAACTCGACGGCGCCCTCCCGCCAGTACAGGTGGGACATCAATTCGGGGATGTCGTGGGCGGTGTGCCCGGTGTATTGGTCGCGGAGGTTGTGGTGCACAATGCGGTCTAAGGACGTCGCGCAGAGTTCAATCTTTCGGTATTGGGCACTTTGAAATCCCGAAGCAGGGAGCAGGGACATGCGGAACTTCATGAACTCCTTGGGGTCCATCCCGTCGACCATGATGTCAAAGCTGGTGGTCAGCGCCTCGAAGTAGCGGTTGACCCGGCGCACACGTTCCAAGACAAAATCGTGCTCCACCACACCCCCGTTGGCCTTGGCGGTCTCCGACATGAGCTCAAATTCATGCAGCGTCAGCTTGAAGTACAGCTCGGTGATTTGGTGGTAGACGATGAAGACGACCTCGTCGTGGAACGAGGTTTGGGGCCGCTGCAAGCTGAGCAGCGTGTCCAGGTGAATCAGGTCCCAGTATGTGCGGTAGTCGGCGTACAGCAATCCGTCGAGGTAGCTGCTGAGGTCTTGCCCCATGGCTGCGTACTTTTCCTGAAGCAGCTCCAGCTTCTGGAGGATTGCAGGTTCAAACGAAGGCGAGGTGTTCTGTTCCCTGGACATGCAGGCAAGTTCGGAAAGCCCCCGCCTGCTGAAGCCCCTCCTTTCACAGGTTGTCCACCGCTCCGTGGGCGTAATCCGAGGTCAGTCGACCGTGGCGATGCACTTCAACTCAATGGCAATCGGGGTCGGCAAGCGGTTGATTTCCATGGTGGTGCGGCAAGGCTGGTTGTCCTTGAAGTACTCCGCATACAAGCGATTGAACGTGTGGAAGTCGCGGTTCATGTCGACCAAAAACACGGTCACGTCCACCAGCTGGTCCCAGCTGCTTCCGCTTGCCTCCAAGATGGATTTCACGTTCGCGAAGACGCTGTGAACCTGGGCCTCGAAATCGAAGGCCTTGAAGTTGCCGTTGTGGTCGAGCTCCAAGCCAGGCACCCCGCTGTCGTTCACGTCGCTTCCTGCCGTCCGTGGACCGACGCCGCTCAAGAACAAGAGGTTGCCCACACGGCGGGCGTGGGGATAAAGGCCAACGGGTTTGGGCGCGTCGGAAGTGGAAATGCGTTCGCTCATGACACGAAGGTAGGTCGGCCTCGGCGCCTGCCGCAGTACCTTCGGGGCATGCGTTACCAGAAACTCCCCTCAGACCTTTATGTGCAGAACCGCGAGGCGTTCATGAAGGCCATGAAGCCAGGTGGATTGGCCCTGTTTTTCAGCAACGACATCTATCCCACAAGCGCCGACGGCACGCTGCCATTCAAGCAGCACGCGGACATCTTTTATTTGAGCGGCGTGGACCAGGAAGACACGGTGCTCTTGCTGTTTCCTGACGCGCACAACCCTGCGGACCGCGAGATTTTGTTCACGCTGGAGACCAACGAGGAGCTGGCGATTTGGGAAGGTGCCAAGTTGACCAAGGCTCAGGCCACCCAAGAGACAGGGATTGGCAACGTGCAGTGGACATCTGCATTCGAGCGGACGCTGCATCGTTTGATGGCCGAGGCCCAGGCGCTGTATTTGAACGACAACCAGCACATCCGCGCCAAGCTGACGGTGGAAACGCGGAACGACCGTGAAAATGCCGCGTTGCGCGCCAAATTCCCCCACCACGAAATCGAGCGCAGCGCGCCGATCCTGCACAGCATCCGTGCCGTCAAGCGCTTCCACGAGGTGGACCAAATGCAACGCGCCTGCGACATCACGAAGGCTGGCTTTGAGCGTGTGCTTCGGTTCGTCAAGCCCGGGGTGATGGAGTACGAGATTGAGGCGGAATTCATGCACGAATTCCTGCGTCGCGGTTCGCGTGGATTCGCGTACACGCCCATCATCGGATCCGGATTCAACGCTTGCGTTTTGCACTACATCGAGAACAGCGCAGAGTGCCAAGCTGGCGACGTGATCTTGATGGACGTGGGGGCCGAGTACGGGAATTACGCCTCGGACATGACACGATGCATTCCCGTGTCGGGCACCTTCACTGACCGTCAGCGGGCCGTGTATAACGCCGTCCTGTCCGTCATGCAAGACGCCATGAAGTTGCTGCGCCCCGGCGTCTCCCTTCACGACTACCACAAGGAAGTGGGCGACTTGATGACCGCCCAGTTGCTGGAGCTCAAGCTCATCGACCGCCACGACGTCGAGAAGCAAAACCCCGTTTGGCCTGCCTACAAGAAGTACTTCATGCACGGCACCTCGCACTTCATTGGGCTGGACGTGCACGACGTGGGCCACTGGCACGAGCCCATCGCGCCAGGACATGTGTTCACGGTGGAGCCAGGGATTTACATCCGCGAAGAAAATTTGGGCATCCGTTTGGAAAACGACATCGTCATCACGGAGGATGGATTCCACGATTTGATGGGGCACATCCCGTTGGAAGGCGGAGCCATCGAGGAGGCCATGAACTCCTGATTCAGTTGTTGGCAACCTGCTGAAACACGGACAACGAGGTGAGAATTTGGGTGTAATTTGTGCCCAAATTCTCACTCATGCGTTCTCAAACTTCAACCTCATTTTGGAGGCCTGCTGTGTTGGCTGCGATGTCGGTCATGGCGCTGCTTCCCTCTTCGGTCCAAGCCCAATTCACAGGTTTTTCCGCGGTCATGGACACCATTTGGCACGCCGACGGCGCCGACGACATCGACGGCCTTGAGTTTTACGGATCGTATTCGATTTACGCGGAGTTCACCAGTGCGACGGACGTCCTTAGTTCGCTGTACTCCGACGTGGAAGCGTTGGGCACGCCCGCGGCCGGCATTGAAGGAACGTGTGGGTGCTTCCAGTCGGCCATTGCAGCCTCTTCATGGCTGTGGGAAATCAACCCGGCGTTGAATCCCTCTTTCCCTGACTTGCAGTACTCCACCGGATGGACCATTGGCATGTACGACAGCGGTGCGCCTGGGGCCGTGACCCCACTCACCCAAGATTTTGCGGGACCATGTGAAGGCTTCACCACCACCAACGGCGCCATGTTCGTGGTGCCAGAGATTGACTTTGAAACGGGGCTGGTGAACGGGCCGGCCGTGGCGGTGGCTGGCGACGACTTGAAAGTTTTGGTCGCACGCGTCACAACATGCGGTGAATTCACCCTTCAATCGTGTGTGCAGACGTTCCCAGGTGGGGACCAAAGCGTGGACAGCTACGTGTGTGCTGAGCCTTTCACGGTGATCCACCCTTACCAGGATGGGGAGTGCGTGAACGACGCGGACGGTGACGGGGTGTGTGATGAGTTTGAGGTGTTGGGATGCACCGATCCATTGGCGTGCAACTTCGACCCAGAAGCGACGCAGGACGACATGTCGTGCGAATACGCCACCGACCCTTACGATTGTGACGGCGAGTGTTTGAACGACTCGGACGGCGACGGCATTTGCGACGAGTTTGAGGTGGAGGGATGCACGGGCAAAGGCGCGTGCAACTTCGACCCCAACGC
Organism: uncultured Flavobacteriales bacterium; assembly: GCA_913041065.1. Taxonomy (GTDB): domain Bacteria; phylum Bacteroidota; class Bacteroidia; order Flavobacteriales_D; family Sanyastnellaceae; genus UBA11663. The sequence goes on along the minus strand of CAJWII010000015.1, from coordinate 5,493 downwards.
GACCGACGACGACGGCACGTGCTTCTACCCAGGCGACCCTTGCGACGACAGCATCGAATTGACGGTGGAAGATGAAATCCAGGGCGACTGTGGGTGTCTGGGGGTGAGCTGTCACGATCCTGAAGCCTGCAACTTCTCGATCGAGGGCATTGAGGACAACAGCGTGTGTTCCTACATTGGCCAATACACGTTGACTGGAGAAACCAATCCCTTCTCTCAGACGCTTCAAGTGTACACATACACGGACACGGAAGGCAGTTCATATGAATGGAACGTCATTGGCGGCGACATCCTCGAGGGCAATGGCACCAGCGAAATTTCGGTGGTGTGGAACGTCGGTGGACCTGGGTCGGTCTGTGTGGTGGAAACCAGCGAAGGCGGCTGCGAAGGTGATGAAGTGTGCTTGATTGTGGACGTCAACGTGAGCTCCATTGAAGAGGTGTTGGAGGGAAGCTTGGAAATTTTCCCAGTGCCGGCCCGCGACAACTTGCATTTGGTGTGGACTGGACCAACCTTGGACAACGCTTACGTGGTCCTTCGCGACGCGGCAGGTCGTGCGGTGAAGGAAATCCAAGTGAATCAGCGCGACGTATTGGACATCTCTTCGCTGAGTGCGGGGTCCTACATGTTGGAATTCACGGTGCCTGAGCGTGGCGCCATCAAGCGCCGGATTGTGGTCCAGTAAACTTGAACGACGAACGATTTGGAAGCCCTTCCGCACAATGCGGAGGGGCTTTTTTCTGCCCAACATTCGGGGTCACGCCCTGCGGGGCGCGAGCTTGGACGGTTGCCGCCGGCGCGTGGTGATGCCGCTTTCCACGCCTGCAGGGAGCACCCCTTGGTCGGCGTAGCGCGGGTCTGGCAGGGTGTCCAGGCGCTGCATGTGTTGGGCGTCGACGTTGATGCACCCAAACGACTCTGACACCGTGCCGCGCACGGCGTACACGCCCTTGCCGCGGAAGGGGAAGTCGCGGGCAACCCCCGGAAAATGCACCGTGTCCAGCCAAGCCCCTTCGAGGTCCACAAAGCATCCGAAGCACATGCGCTCGCCCTTGGCGGTTGCGGTTTCTTTGACGGTCACAAGGTGGCCGACAACGGTGACGACGTCCCCGATGTGATCAGGAAGGTCGCGTGCCAGCACGCCGCTTCGGACCACGGCCTTGGCCTCTTCGGTGAGCAAAAGGAAGGGGGAGCAGAGGGGGAAGCCCAACAATTCCCACTCGTCGAACGCATCCGCCAAGGGCGCCGTGTCCAACGGGGGCAACACGTAGGTTCTTGGCTTGGGAGGGGCGAAGAGCTCCCCCGTGCCGGCGCCGGCACAGGCGGGCAAGTTGCGTTTGCGGGCCAGAAGGTCCTGGGGGGAGTTGCGGTGAGTTGCGGATTGGGCGGCCAGCAGGAAGTGCGCTTCCCAGAGCAGCACCTGTTTTTCCGCGCCGGTGAACCGCAGCGCCCCCACGCGGATGAGCAGCGTGAGTTGTTCCAGCGACGGCCCGACCCGCTCTACGAAGTCGACCAGGGACGCGAAGGGTCCGCCGTCCGCCCGCGCCTGTTCGAGGCGGGTGATGGTGCTGTCTTGAAGGTCTTTGACGAGGTTGAATCCGAGGGTCAGCGTGCGCGTGTCCGGGTCGGTTGCCGCGAGGGCGCCGACGGTGTTGACGCAAGGCGCGGCGATTTTGGCCCCCAGCATCCGCGCTTCGTGCATGTAAAACTCGGTGCGGTAGAAGCCCCCGAAATTGTTGATGCACGCGCACATGTATTCCAGGGGATAGTGCACTTTGAGGAACAGGCTCTGGTAGCTTTCGACGGCGTAGGAGGCTGAGTGTCCCTTGGCGAAGGCGTACCCTGCGAAGCTTTCCATTTGGCGCCACACCTCCCGAACGACGTGCACGGGGTGGCCTTTGGCGATTGCCTTGGTGTGGAAGGCGTCGCGGGCGCGGTCAAACTCGTCGCGCGACCGAAACTTGCCGCTCATGCCGCGACGCAGGACGTCGGCTTCGCCGAGGTCGAGCCCTGCAAACCGGTGCGCCACCTTGATCACGTCTTCTTGGTAGACCATGACCCCGTAGGTCTCGGGCATCAGGGCAAGCAACACCGGGTGGGCGTCTTGACGCGTTGCCGGGTTGCGGTGCCGTTCGATGTACGCTTGCATCATGCCGCTTCGGGACACCCCAGGCCGAATCACCGAGCTCGCCGCGACCAAGCCCAGGTAGTCGTCCACTTGCAGTTTGCGCATGAGCATCCGCATGGCTGGGGATTCCACGTAGAAGCAGCCCGTGGCGCGGGCTTCGCGCAACATGGACCGGACGCCTTCGTCGGCCTTGAACCTGCGCATGTCGTGGATGTCGATGCGTGCGGCGGCTTCAGGGTCCCGCGCCCGAACCATCTCGAGCGCGTCTTTGATTTTGCCCAGGCCGCGCTGACTCAAAATGTCAAACTTGTACAGCCCCACGTCCTCGGCCACCAGCATGTCGAACTGCACGGTGGGCAGTCCTTTGGGCGGCATGAACAAGGCGCCGTAGCGGTGGATGTCGTCGTGGGCTATCAGCACCCCACAGGCATGGAGGGTCAGGCTGCTGGGGAAGTCCCGCAGCACGGCGGCGTATTGGAGTACGACCGTGTCCATCTCGCCCAACCGATTGGGGTTGAACTTTCCGGCACACAGGGCGTCGATTTCGTGTTTGGGCAGTCCCATGACCTTGCCCAATTCACGCACCGCAGCTCGGTATTGGAAGGTGTTGTAGGCGGCGAGAAGCGCCACGTTGGGGAAGCGCTTGAACATGTAAGCCACCACGTCGTCGCGGTCGGTCCAGGAGAAATCGATGTCGAAGTCTGGGGGGTTGGCGCGGTAGAGGTTGATGAAGCGCTCGAAGTAGAGGTCGAGTTCGATGGGGTCCACATCGGTGATGCGCAGCAGGTACGCCACCAAGCTGTTGGCCCCGCTGCCCCGCCCGACGTGAAAGTACCCTTGGCTTCGCGCGTAGCTGGTGATGTCCCAGTTGATGAGGAAGTACGCCAGGTAGCCTTGCTGGCGAATCAGACCAATTTCATGCTCCATCCGGTCGAGCACTGTGGGGTCGTGGTCGGGGTACCGGTAGGCCAAACCCTCTGCGCACAGCGCCCGCACGAGCGCCTCGTCCTCATCTTCAGATTCCGTGTAGGTGTGCGGGTTGTTGTGCAGCCGGCCTTCAGGAGGGGAGGGCAAGGTCATGTGGCAACCCGCCATCAACGCCTCCGCCCGCGCCACCAGCTCAGGCATTTCGGCAAACGCGTCCCGCACTTCCGAAGGCCCTCGCAAGCAATCCCGAGGGTCGCCACAGTCTGCCGGATCCAAGCGACTCAGCAGCGTGTTGTGGTCGATTGCCCGGAGCAAGCGGTGGGCGTTCCAGTCGCGCTTGCACGTGAAGGTGGTTGTGGATTGGGCGACCAACCTCTGTTTCACGTTGTCTCCGACGCGTGCCAACCTCACCGATGGCATGTCCCACGCTTGAACTCCGATCCACTCGTCGTGTCCCCACCCGTCGTCGGGCATTGCGGCAGGCCAGGGGTACACGGCGGCCACGCCAGCCCGTCGGACGTCTTCGGGCAACCGCGCCGGGTACGGCGTGTGGGAGAGGTGGTGTTCCGACGCCCAACGGCACAGGGCAGCGTAGCCTTCCGGGTGCCGCGCCAGGGCCACAAAGCACCGTTCGCGGCCGTTCCGGAGATCCATCCCCAACACAGGATCGATGCCCTTCTCCTGCGCCCTCCGAACGAAGTCCCAGTTTGCAGACGTTGTGCCGATGTCGGTCAGGGCAAGGCGCGTCACCCCCACGGCCTGTGCCCGGTCGATCAATTCATCGACCGACAGGATGCCGTAGCGCAGGCTGAAACGGCTGTGCGCGTGGAAGTGCATGGGGCGTCAATCGAACAGGGATCCTTGGTGCCCCCAGGTCATACCACGCGGTTCTTCGGCCATCGGTCCACCTCCGCGGGTGGTGTCCGACGCCTCGGCCGCCCGCCTGCTGCGCGATTGGGACTCGCCCATCCCAAACACGTCCAGCGTCTCGTGCAATTCGTGGGTGAATTCAGGCCAAACCCGTTGCCCCACGGGCTGCAACAAGGCCGATCCGTTCCGTCTCGGGTCGCGAATGGCGGGCGAAATGGGGTAGGCGTTGAACCGTTTGGCGTCCCAGGTCCGAAGCATGGCTGTGATGTCGCCGAGGGGCGTGGCGGGATTGAGCCACTCGCGCTCCCTGTCTGGATCGAGGATCACCGGGGCACGGTGGTGCCCCACGGCTTGGGTCAGGGCGTTCGACACCGTGGTCAGGACTGCGAAAGAGCGGAGGCGTTCGCCGCTCGACGGGTCGCACCACTCGTCCCAAATCCCAGCCAAGGCGAACGGACGCTGCCCGTCGCGTGGGTAAATCACAAAGGGTTTGGACAGCTTCTCCCGCTCAGGCCCTTCGATGAACGCGTCGGCCACCACGAGGCAGCGTTGCGACCGAATCGCCTTGCGAAACATCGGCTTGTCCAAGATCCCCATCGCCCCGGTGTAGCTCGGGTCGTTCACCGCGTTGCGGTCGCCCTCCGCCCGCGCGTTGATCATGTAGTACTGCTTCTTCGCCCAGCCCGGGGTGAACCCGAACTGCATCATCTGCACCTCGCCAGGCCTGTCGCTGGCCACCACCGGCGCTTGGTCGCCATGGCTGACGTTGGTGTTGGCGGTCCAAGGCTTGGGTGCTTGGACGTTGAAGCGTTGCTCCACGGCTTGGATGGAAGAGATGGTGACGTAGCGGCCGCACATGAGAAAACAGATTGAGGGAGGTGGAACAAAGAGGGGGCAGGGGGGAGGTCATTGGTGCCGGTGGGCCAAAAGGGGAGGCGGCCCGCCGTTGAATGGATTGCTGCGGCCGATGGTCCGTGCTTCAAGCCCCGCCGCCCGGACCACACTTCGGTCCCCGTACCGGATTCGGATGTGGTCCATGGCTTCGTACAGCTTGAGGCGTTCTTCGGTGTCGTCGAACAGGTGGATTTGGCATCCCCCACCGACCAAATGGCTGTAGCGCACCCCAATCAAGCGCACGCGCACGCGACGGTCCAACAACTTCTCCAGCAATTCCTTCGCCACTGGCACGAGGTGGTGGTCTGCGGCGGTGTAGGGGATGCGGCGTTGCATGCTCTTCGTCGAGAAGTCGGCGTAGCGCACTTTCACGGTCACGCACGCCGAGAGTTTGTCGCCCCTTCGAAGCTGGAACGCCAGGTTTTCCGCCATGGCCAACATGATGGCATGGAGCTTGTCGCCGTCGGTGGTGTCCTTGGCGAAGGTGCGTTCGGTGGAGATGGACTTCCGCTCGTTGTACGCCACCACCGGGGCGGCGTCGAGCCCGTGGGCCTTGCGCCAAATGGCCCGGCCGTTCTTGCCGAGCACTTGCTCAAGGAGCTCCACAGGCATGTCTTGCAAGGTGCGGATGGTGGAGATGCCGAGGTTGCGCAGCGTCCGGTACGTCTCGGCGC
>CAJWII010000014.1 GCA_913041065.1 uncultured Flavobacteriales bacterium | reverse complement strand
ATGCTGCTGCCGCTGAAGCCCCTGCGGAGCAAGCCCCTGCGGAGGAGGCGCCTGCAGCCGAGGCCAATGAAGAAGCCAAGGGCTGATTCTCGCCCCCTGACATTGAACATTTTTCGAACCAACCAAGACTGACATCATGAGCATCACAGCAGCTGAAGTCAACAAGCTCCGCAAGCAAACTGGCGCGGGGATGATGGATTGCAAGAAGGCTTTGACCGAAGCCAACGGCGATTTTGAAGAGGCCATCGAAATCCTTCGCAAGAAGGGTCAAAAAGTGGCAGCCAAGCGCAGCGACCGCGAAGCGGGTGAGGGCGCAATTCTTTCAGGCGTGAACGCAGCGGGCAACAGTGGCGTGGTCATCAGCCTGAACTGCGAGACCGACTTTGTGGCCAAGAACGGCGACTTTGTGGGTGTGGCCCAAACCTTGTTGGACCTCGCCTTGAGCGAAGGCGTGGCGTCGAAGGAAGACTTGTTGACCAAGACCTTCCCAGGCTCCTCCCTCACCGTGGCTGACAAGATCACCGAAGAGGTGGGCAAGATTGGAGAGCGCATCGAGATCGGCGACCTGCGTGTGGTAAGCGGCGACAAAGTGGTGGCGTACATCCACCCAGGCAACCGCCTCGCGACCGCCGTGGCATTCTTCGGTGACGTGAGCGACGAAGTTGGTCGTGACGTGGCCATGCAGGCTGCCGCGATGGCTCCTGTGGCTGTCGACGAAACGAGCATCCCCGAGGACCTCATCGCCAAGGAGCGTGAGATCGGAAAGGACCTCGCCATCCAAGAAGGCAAACCTGCTGAGATGGCAGAGAAGATCGCCGAAGGCCGCTTGAAGAAGTGGTTCAAGGAGGTGACTTTGGTGAACCAAGCGTTCATCAAGGACAACAAGCAGACGGTGAGCCAGTACGTGGCCGGCAACGGCGGCGGCAAGGTGACCAGCTTTGCACGCGTGGCGTTGGGCTGAGCCCAGTTTCACGACACCGAGCATTCGAAGGCCGCCCTTAGGGCGGCCTTCGTGCATTTTGAGCGATATTCGCGACACCATGAAGTACAAGCGCGTCCTCCTGAAATTGAGTGGTGAGGCCCTGATGGGCGACAAGCAATTTGGCATTGATAACGGGCGGTTGGCCCAGTACGCCCAAGAGGTCAAGTCTATCGTGGACAAGGGCATCGAGTGCGCCATCGTCATTGGAGGAGGCAACATTTTCCGAGGCGTTCAGGCGGAAGAAGGAGGCATGGAGCGGACGCAAGGAGACTACATGGGTATGTTGGCCACGGTGATCAACGCGATGGCGCTGCAGAGCGCATGTGAAGCCGAAGGACTCGACACCCGGTTGCAGAGCGCCATCGAATTGAAGCAGATTGCGGAGCCGTTCATCCGCCGTCGTGCCGTCCGCCACCTTGAAAAAGGACGCGTGGTCATCTTCGGTGCAGGCACGGGCAACCCCTTTTTCACCACCGACTCCGCGGCATCGCTTCGTGCGATTGAGATCGACGCGGACGTCATCTTGAAGGGCACGCGCGTGGACGGCATTTACACGGCGGACCCCGAGCGGGATCCGACGGCGACACGCTACGACCGGATCACGTTCAACGAAGTGTTTGAGCGTGGACTGAAGGTCATGGACATGACGGCCTTTACGTTGTGCAACGAAAACAACCTTCCCATTGTCGTGTTCGACATGAACAAGCCAGGCAATTTGCAGCGCTTGGTGGAGGGAGAGCCCATCGGCACGGTGGTGGAATTTTGATTTGACCTGGAGACAGGAGAGCAACCCAAACGAGATGAACGAAGAAATTCAAATGGCGCTGGAGGAAGCGGGCGAGAAGATGGACAAGGCCATTGCGCGCCTCGAAGGGGAGTTGAGCAAAATTCGTGCGGGCAAGGCCCACCCATCCATGTTGGAGTCGGTCCGGGTGGATTATTACGGATCTCAAACGCCGGTGAGCCAGGTGGCGAACGTGAACAGCACTGACGCGCGGACGCTTGTGGTGCAACCTTGGGAGAAGGGCATGCTTGACCCCATCGCCACGGGCATCATCAATGCAAATTTGGGCTTGAACCCCATGAACAACGGGGAGGTCTTGATCATCAACATTCCGCCTTTGACGGAGGAGCGCCGTCTGGAATTGGGCAAGCGCGCCCGGTCGGAAGGCGAGGGTGCACGCGTGGGCATCCGAAACGCGCGGAAAGACGCCAACGACTTCTTGAAGGAGGCGAAGAACGACGGCATGTCGGAAGACGACCTGAAGAAAGGCGAGCAAATGGTGCAGGAGCTCACAGACAAGTACGTGTCCAGGGTTGAGTCGGTGTTGTCGGCGAAGGAAGCCGACATCATGACCATCTGAGAAGTTGGAAGGGGTCGAGCTCGGCCCTTCAAGAACGCCATTCTGTGGCCACACGCCGCGCTTCTGCGTCGGAAGCCACCAAGTCGTCCAGGGAAGGCTTGGACATCCACGTCACGCGTTCAAGCGCGCGTTCCACCACACGAGGCAAGTCGAGGAAGGTGAGTTCGTCACGCAGGAAGCGTGCGACCGCAATTTCGTTGGCGGCGTTGAGCACGGCAGGGGCGTTTCCACCGGTTCGCAGGGCGTCAAACGCCAGAGCCAAGTTGCGGAATGTCTTCGTGTCGGGCTGCTCGAACGTGAGCTCTGGGTAATCCATGAAGCTGAACCGGGGGAAGGCGTTGGCCAGCCGCCGAGGGTAGGTCAGGGCGTATTGGATGGGAAGCTTCATGTCGGGCAATCCGAGTTGGGCCTTGATGCTTCCGTCGGTGAATTGCACGCAGCTGTGGACGATGCTTTGGGGGTGGACGACCACGTCGATTTGGTCTGGGTCGACGTCGAACAGCCACTTGGCTTCAATCACCTCGAGGCCCTTGTTCATCAACGAGGCGCTGTCTATCGTGATTTTCGCGCCCATGTCCCAGTTGGGGTGCTTCAGGGCGTCCGCCTTGGTCACCCCTTCCAACGAGGCCAAATCGCGTCCGCGGAACGGTCCCCCTGACGCTGTCAAGATGACTTTTTCGATGGGGTTGTGGAACTCGCCGGCGAGGCATTGGTGGATGGCGCTGTGCTCAGAATCCACCGGGTGGATGTCCACGCCGCGTTTCCGGGCGGCAGCCATGACGAGTTCTCCGGCGACGACCAGGGTTTCTTTGTTCGCCAGCGCGATGTGTTTGCCGGCCCGGATGGCCCGCATGGTGGGTTTCAACCCCGCGGCCCCCACCATCGCGGTGAGCACCATGTCGATGCCGTCGGTTTCCACGACTTGCTCCAACGCCTCTGCACCGCTGTAGACCTTGATGCCCAGGTCAAAGAGCGCGTCGTTCACCTGTGTCCACTTGTCCTCGTTGCCGATGACGACGACGTTGGGCTTGAATTCCAGCGCCTGCTTCACGAGCAAGTCGGCGTTGTTGTGCGCCGACAAGACTTCCACATGCAAGGCGTCGTCTTGTTCGCGGATGACGTCCAGGGCTTGGGTGCCGATGGACCCCGTGGACCCCAGCACAGCAATGCCGCGAGTGGGCGCGTCGTTTTCAGGTTGGCGCATCACAGGAATCCGAGTTCGAGTTTGGCTTCTTCGCTCATCATGTCTTGCGTCCATGTCGGCTCGAAAACGATGGTGACCTTGCAACCCTTCGCCCCGTCGAGCGAGGCGACCTTGTTCTCCACGTCTTGGGGCAAGCTCTCGGCCACAGGACAGTTGGGTGAAGTCAAGGTCATGTCGATGTGGATGAACCCGGTCTTTTTGACGTTGATCTCGTAGATCAAGCCAAGCTCGTAGATGTCCACAGGGATTTCCGGGTCGAAGATGGTCTTCACGATGTCGATGACATCCTGCTCGGCGGGGATGGTGGCGGTGTCGCTCATGAGGCGGGGTTTCCCGCGTTGTCGAACCACGCGGTCACGTCGTCCAATTGAAGTGCGGCAACGTCCAATTTGTTCTTTTTGCGGAAGCCGTTGAGACGCTGGTGGACTTGCGTGGGCTGGGAGGCCAGCAATGCACCCGGGGTATTGACCCCTGCCGCCACGAGGTGGTCAGCCCACACGTCCGGCACGCCGAGGGCGCTGAAATCGGCTTCGCCGCCGGAAGTGTCGAACGCCTCGGGCCGCATTTGCGGGAAGAACAGGACCTCCTGGATGGACGTTTGGTTGGTCATCATCATCACCAAACGGTCGATGCCGATGCCGATTCCGCTGGTCGGGGGCATGCCGTATTCCAGGGCACGAAGGAAGTCGTGGTCGATGAACATGGCCTCATCGTCTCCGCGCTCGGACAGCTTCAACTGGTCTTCGAACCGCTCCCGCTGGTCCAAGGGGTCGTTGAGCTCGGAGTAGGCGTTGGCCACCTCAGTGCCGTTGATCATGAGCTCGAACCGTTCGGTGTACCCTGGTTTGTCCCGGTGGGCCTTCGTCAAGGGCGACATGTCGGTGGGATAGTCGCAGATGAAGGTGGGCTGGATGTAGTGGTGCTCACACTTCTCGCCGAACAATTCGTCGATGAGCTTGCCTCGTCCCATGGCGTCGTCGGTTTCCAGCCCTTGGTCCAAGCACGCTTGGCAAAGCCCGGCCTCGTCCAACCCGTCGATGTCCACCCCGGTGTGCTCGAGGATGGCGTCTCGCATGGTCACCCTTGCGTAGGGCGGGGCGAAGTGGATGATGTGTTCTCCCAACGGAACTTCCGTCGTGCCGTGCACGGCCTGCGCCAATTCCCCAAAGAGGTGTTCGGTGGTCTCCATCATCCAGTGGTAGTCCTGGTAAGCCACGTACAGCTCCATGACAGTGAACTCGGGGTTGTGTGTCCGATCCATCCCTTCGTTGCGGAAGTTTCGGCTGAACTCGTAAACCCCGTCGAACCCGCCTACGATCAACCGCTTCAGGTAAAGCTCGTTGGCGATTCGCAGGTACAACGGGATGTCCAGGGCGTTGTGGTGGGTGATGAACGGGCGCGCCGCTGCGCCACCGGGGATGCTCTGAAGCACAGGAGTGTCCACTTCCATCCATCCTTTGGCGTCGAACGATTCACGGATTTTGCGGATGATGGTCGACCGCGCCTCGAAGGTCTTTTTCACTTGGGGGTTGACGACCAAATCCACGTAGCGCATCCGGTACCGCAACTCGGGGTCGGTGAAGGCGTCGTGCACGTTGCCGTCTTCGTCGGTCTTCACGGCGGGCAGGGGCCGGATGGCCTTGCTCAACACCGTCAACGACGTGACCTTCACCGAGGGCTCTCCGACCTGGGTCTTGAACGTCTCGCCTTCCACGCCGATGAAATCCCCGCGGTCCAAAAGCTTCTTGAACACGTCGTTGTACAGCCCCTTGTCTTCTCCGGGGCACAACTCATCGCGGTTGAGGTAAATCTGAAGCGAACCTTCGTGGTCTTGCAGTTCGGCAAACGACGCCTTGCCCATGATTCGACGGCCCATCATACGTCCCGCGAGTTTGACCTTCAAGCCCTCTTGGAAGTCGGCTTTCAGGGACGCACAGTGGTGGGTGACTGGAAACGCCGCCGCCGGATAGGGGTCGATGCCACGCCGACGAAGCGCCTCCACCGAGGCGATGCGCTGCCGTTCTTGTTCGCTACGAGTCATGTGTTCAAATGTACGGACCTCGGGGGTGCAAAGTGGCTGTTCCACGCCCTAGGTTTGACCTCAAATGCGCCGGAAAATGACGGCCTACGATTCAGAATTGATGAAACATTTCTCCCTTTCCCTGGCGACGTTCATCGCCATGCTCTCTCTCCACGGCACGTCGTTTGCGCAAACTGAAACCGGCAACATGGCTGTGGACACCACAGCGTTGAGCCCTGCGGCCGTGACTGGCGGGTTCTCTGTCACCCCTGAGGCCGCACCTAGGGCCTTGGTGGTGCTTGATGTCCAAGAAATTGCGGAGACCGGGGCCCCTTCTGTGGCGGACGTGTTGGAAACGGTTCCCGGCATCGACGTGCGTTCACGCGGCGCGCCGGGCATCACCACCGACCTGAGCGTCCGTGGCGGCACGTTTGAGCAAACCGCCTTGTGGGTGGACGGCGTGCGTTGGAGCGCCCCCCAAACAGGCCACCACTTGATGGACCTTCCGGTCGACCCTGAAGACATCTCTCGCATCGAAGTGTTCCGCGGCGGTGCGTCAAGCGCACTCGGGACAGGAGCCATGACAGGCGCCGTGGCGCTGACAGCCGGTCCGTCGACCCAAGATGGTGCGCTCATCGTGGCTGAGACAGGTTCGAACGCGTGGATGCGTGCCAAGGCACGGGTGGACTTCGGCACAGACTTGAACGCCAAGACTGTAGCACGCCACCGCGTGTCGTTGAGCCGCATCGGCACCACAGGCTTTGTCCAAAACACCGACGCCTCCATGCTCCGCGCGCGCTACGCGGGTTGGTTGGCCGGAGATTGGGGCTCGTTGCGCACCAGCGCAGGGTACGTGGGAAAAAACTTCGGAGCGCAGAACTTCTACTCCGCGAGGTACCCTTTCCAGTACGAGGAGACCCAAACTCTCCAGGCGCAAGCGGTGTACACCAAGGCTTGGGAAAATGCTTCCTTGGAGGCGGCGTTGCACCATCGCACGCACACCGATTTGTTTCAGTTGTTTCGCGAGCACGATGACTTCTTCACCTTGACCGACGATGGGTTCTACGTGATGGCCGGGGACACTGCAGGCTTGTATGCCCCAGGCGCCAGCTGGTATGGAGGCCCCAACCAGCACGTGAGTCACACCACCGGCGGCCGTGTTGCGTGGCGCTTGCAGTCGGAGTTGGGAGAGACTTTTGTGTCTATGGATTCGCGTCGCGAATTTGTGAAAAGCAATTTGCTGGGGGTGGACAGTTTGGCGCCCGACACCAACAGCGTGTACCGCCGTGCCGATTTCCGATTCAACACCGACGTGGCGGTGGGCCACCGCGCCGAGGTCGGGGTCTTCGCGTTGTCGGCCACGGCAGCTTGGAACCACAACACCATGTTCGGCACGCGTTTCGTGCCAGGGGCGGAGCTGTCCATTGACATGTCGGGCGACGGGTCTTCCATCTTGTTTGCCTCGGCCAACCGCTCTGTGCGTCATCCGTCGTTCACCGACCTCTACTACACGGTTGGGGGTGCGTTTGGCAGCCGTGACTTGACCTCGGAGTGGGCGGACCACCTCGAGACCGGGGTGCGTCTGTCGCTCACCAGGGACGCGACCTACGGCGTGCAGTTTGAGCAAGCCCTCTTCCAACGCCAAGGCCGCGACTTGATCGACTGGGCCAGTCCCAACGGAAGCGACACCACGTTTGCCATCAACCTTCGGGAAGTGACGTTTACCGGTCTAGAGACGATGTTGAATATCACGCCCAACCAGGCGTTGACAGGAGATTGGCAACTGCGTTACGCGCGCTTGGGCTTCACCACGATGGAAGCCAGCGAGAACAGCGCGGGCTTCGAGAGCAACTACGTGTTGGACGGGCTGAAGACCAAGGTTGATGCGTCTGTGGGTGTGCAAGGCCCCGGTGCCGTGCGCTTGGACGCGCGCTGGAGTCACCAAGACCGCCTCGGCGGATACATGTCCCCAGGAGGTGAGGAAGTGGAGTATGCGCCGTTCTCCTTGGTGTCCTTCACCTTGAGCAAGATGTTCGCGTCCGACCAGTTCCGAACCTACCTCCGTGTCGACAACGCGCTCGACCGCGCGTACGTCGATTTGGGCAATGTCCAGCAACCGGGACGGTGGTTGCGCTTGGGCTTCGCGTACAACATGAAGTGATTTTTCGGACCTTCACTTCGTGATGGATACGGCCAACCCTGCATACATGCGGGCCCTGATTGCTGGGCTTCAAGACCAAATGCGTTTGGCCTTGTCTGCGGACGTGCGATTCCCCGTGGAGTCCCCTCGGCCTTATTCCGGCATCTTGGTGCTGGGCATGGGTGGCAGCGGCATTGGTGGGGCGGTGATGGCGGACATGCTGTGCAGGACGTCTCCCGTGCCTTTCATGGCCAATGCCGACCAAGGGCTTCCTGGATGGGTGGACGAAGGGTGTTTGGTGGTGGCTTCCAGCTATTCCGGAAACACAGAAGAGACGCTTTCGGCGCTGGCGTTGGCCGATGAACGAGGATGCCAGATGGCCGCCGTCACTTCTGGCGGCAAGCTGTTGACCCAAGCTGAATCTGGCGGCTGGCCCATGGTGGTGATGGCCGGCGGACATCCACCGCGGTCGCAGTTTGGACAGTCGTTCTTGGGCCTGGCCAACCTCCTCCAGCACTTGGGGGTGTTGCCGGCGTCGGATTGGCATGCCTTGGGTCGGGCCGTGGAAGGCATGGACTTGGCCTCTTGCGAAGCGAGGGGCGAGAGTTTGGCCTTGGCGCTGGAGGGCAAGCGGATTTGCTTGTACGCGGACACCCCTTGGCGCTCACTGTTGACCCGATGGAGGCAGCAATTGAACGAGAACAGCAAATTGTTGGCGAACGTGGAGGTCTTGCCTGAGATGAACCACAACGAACTGGTGGGTTGGGAAAGTGGCGACGAACGCCACGTGGCGGTGATGCTTCGCACGTCAATCGACCATCCCAGGACCCGGCATCGCATGGACATCACGGCGGAGATTTTCCAAGAACAAGGCGCCGACGTGCTTTTCGTGGAGACCGATGGCGACACGCCATGGGCAGAGTTGCTGGATGCGGTGTGGGTGGGAGATTGGATGTCGTTGGTCCTCGCAGAGCGCTCGGGCGTTTGTCCGGTGGACATTCGGTTCATCGACCGCTTGAAAACCACCTTGGCCAAGTTGCCATGACCCCCAAGGTCCACATCCGAGACCTCGGACAGAACGGCTACAAAGCGACCTGGGACCTGCAGGAAGAGGTGTTCAAAGGCATCGTGCAATCCAAGATTGCCCGACGGAACGCCGGCTTGGATCCGCGGGACAACGGCCCTGAGGGCGACCCCGTCTTGGCGCTGCCGGAGTCGCATTTGTTTTGGGTGGAGCACCCGCATGTGCTGACCTTGGGCAAGAGCGGAGAAGCCTCCAACGTGGTCGTGCCTGAAGCCCGGCTCAAGGAGCTTGGTGTGCAATACTACCCAATCAACAGAGGGGGGGACATCACGTACCACGGGCCAGGCCAAATCGTGGGCTACCCCATTTTGGACTTGGACCAATTTTTCACGGACATCCACAAATATTTGCGGTTCCTGGAAGAGGCTGTGATCCGGACGTGCGCGGAGTACGGGGTGAGTGCGGGACGCATTGAAGGCCTCACGGGCGTGTGGGTGGACCACGAGGCGGAGTTGGCGGCGCGGAAAATTTGCGCCTTCGGCGTGAAGTGCAGCCGGTGGGTGACCATGCATGGGCTGGCCCTCAACGTCAACACGGACTTGTCCTTCTTCAATTTGATTGTGCCCTGTGGCATTTCGGACCGCGGGGTCACGTCGCTGTCGGCGGAGGTGGGGCGCACGTTGGACCAAAAGCAGGTTCAAGGCCAATTGCAACGGCATTTGAAGGACCTCTTTGGGTGGGTGCCGGCGTGACCTTACGTTTACAAACGCCGGGCCGACGGTTGTGAACAGCGCCGCGCATCTGGGGAGTTGAGCCCCTTTCTTGGGTTAAAACCCTTTCGATGCTCAGACAACTTCATGCCCTCGTCGTGGACGACGAACCCCATTGCCGTGACTTTCTCTGCCGTCAAATTGAGCGACTTTGTCCTTCGTTGAACATCCTGCAAACGGCGACGTCCGCGCGGGAAGCCGAGCGGTTGATCCACGAATTGGCCCCGGATGTGGTGTTCATGGACATCCACATGCCTCACCGTTCGGGCATCGAATTGACCAACAGCTTGGAGCACCGAGACTTTTTCTTGGTGTACACGACGGCGCACCATGAATACGCTGTGGACGCCTTGCGTCAGAAGGCCCACGACTACCTGTTGAAGCCCATTGACCGTGACGACCTGATCGCATGCACACGACGCATGATCTTGTATTTTTACCATCAGCGAAAGGCTGGGGCGGGCTCTTTGTCGCCCACCACCCGTCGTTTGGAAATCCACACGTCAGGCAAACGCCACTTTGTGCGCCACAAAGACATTGTGCACCTCGAGGCGGAAGGGAGCTACACGACCCTTCATTTGGGCACGGGCAAGCGCATCACGATGAGCAAGAACCTGAAGAAGGTGGAGGAGATGCTGGACAACGAGATGTTCTTCCGCACCCACAACAGCCACCTCGTGCAATTGGACCGCATCGTGGCGTGCAACTACAGGGAGAATTGTGTGACGTTGGACAACGGGAGTGAGGTGCCGATGGCCGTGCGAAAGAGGGAGGCGCTCAAGAAGAAACTGAGCTTGTTGATGCCTGCCTGAGCCCTGTATCTTTGCGGCATGTCCGCGCAACCTGACATCCGCAGCCTAAGCGACGATGACTTGAAGCAAGCCTTGGTCGACCTGGGCGAAAAGCCATTCAGGGCCAAGCAGGTGTCGGAGTGGCTTTGGACCCGTGCCGCAGGGTCGTTTGACGAAATGACCTCCTTGGGGAAAGGGCTGCGGGAGAAACTCGATGCCTCGTTTTCCCTTGGCCGCATTGACCAGGTGGAGGCTCAGCAATCCAGGGACGGCACGGTGAAGTGCGCGTTCCAGATCGACGGCGACGCGCACCGGGTGATTGAAGGCGTGTTGATTCCCACCACCAAGAGGCTCACCGCGTGCATCAGTTCTCAAGTGGGCTGCAGCTTGGCGTGCAAGTTTTGCGCCACAGGCAAGCTCAAACTCCTGAAAAACCTGACGGCGGGGGAGATGTTTGACCAGGTGCAGATGCTGAACAAGATGGCCCACGAGCGTCATGGCAAGGGCCTGTCCAACATCGTTTACATGGGGATGGGCGAGCCCTTGTTGAATTACCGCAACACGTTGGAGTCGGTGGAGCGCATCACAGGCACGCCAGGATTGGCCATGTCTCCGAAGCGGATCACGGTGTCCACGGCGGGCATTGCCAAGGCCATCAAGAGGCTGGGCGACGACGAGGTGAAATTCAACTTGGCCTTGAGTTTGCACGCCGCCAACGACGAGAAGCGCAATCACATCATGGCCATCAACGAGACCAACAACTTGTCGGTGTTGGCGGAGGCCCTGCAGCATTTCCACGGCAAAACAGGAACGCGGCCCACCTTCGAATTCATCGTGTTCAAGGACTTCAACGACGGCTTGCAAGACGCGCGAGAACTGGCGGACTTCTGCAGAAACGTGCCTTGCAAAATCAACCTGATTGAGTACAACCTTATTGACGGGGGTGAGTTTCAGCAGACCACACCTCAGCGGCTGGACGACTTTGTGGCGTTGTTGGAGGACCGGAATTTGATCGTCAACGTGCGCCGATCGCGGGGCAAGGACATTGATGCGGCCTGCGGTCAGCTCGCCAACAAAAATGCCGCGGGAGAACAGGCGCCGCGCAAGTGATCAGTCCAGTTTGAGGACGGCGAGGAAGGCCGACTGAGGCACTTCGACTGAGCCAATCTGGCGCATGCGCTTTTTGCCCTTTTTCTGCTTTTCCAACAGTTTCCGCTTTCGTGTGATGTCGCCGCCATAGCACTTGGCCGTCACGTCTTTGCGCACGGCTGAAATGGTCTCGCGGGCAATGATTTTGGCGCCGATGGCGGCTTGAAGTGCAATCATGAATTGCTGCCTCGGGATGAGCTCCTTGAGCTTGATGCAAATCTTCTTGCCCAGGGAGTGGGCATGGTCTCGATGGATGAGGGCGCTCAACGCATCCACCTGATCGCCGTTGAGCAAGATGTCCATCTTCACCAGTTTGCTTTGCTTGTAGCCGTCGGGGAAGTAGTCGAAGGACGCGTAGCCGCGTGATATGGTCTTCAGCTTGTCGTAGAAGTCGAAGACGATTTCCCCGAGGGGCATGCTGAAGGTCAATTCGACGCGGTCAGAGGTCAAGTAGACCTGGTTGGTCAGGTTGCCACGCTTTTCAATGCACAAGCTCATGACCGGCCCGACGTACTCGGATTTGGTGATGATTTGCGCCTTGATGAAGGGCTCCTCCACATAGTCCAGGTGGTTGGCGTCGGGCAGGTCGCTGGGGTTCATGATGTCCAGCTGCTCCCCCTTCTTGGTGTAGGCCTTGTATCCCACGTTCGGGACAGTCGTGATCACAGTCATGTTGAACTCACGCTCCAGACGCTCCTGGATGATTTCCATGTGGAGCATGCCGAGGAAGCCACACCGGAACCCGAAACCGAGGGCAGCAGAGCTCTCAGGCTCAAACACGAGGGATGCGTCGTTGAGCTGGAGTTTTTCCATCGAGGCCCTCAATTCTTCGTAGTCTTCCGTGTCCACAGGGTAAATGCCTGCAAACACCATCGGCTTCACGTCCTCAAAGCCTTGCACGGCGTCGCTGCACGGGTTGGCTTTCGTTGTCAAGGTATCGCCGACTTTGACCTCTTTGGCGTTTTTGATGCCTGAGATGATGTAGCCGACGTCTCCGGCAGAGAGGGTCTTTCTTGGCTGGAGGTCGAGCCCAAGCACGCCGATTTCGTCGGCCCCGTATTCACGTCCAGTGGCCATGAACTTCACGAGGTCGCCTTTGTGAATGGCGCCGTTGAGGATGCGGAAGTACGCGATGATGCCTCGGAATGGGTTGAACACCGAGTCGAAAATCATGGCTTGGAGCGGTTCCTCCACGTTGCCCTTGGGGGCGGGGACGCGCTCGACCACTGCCTCGAGGATGGCTTCGACCCCCAGCCCTGTTTTTCCGCTGGCAGGCAAGATGTCCTCCATGTCGCATCCTATGAGGTCGACAATTTGCTCGCCCACGACTTCTGGATCGGCAGAATCCAAGTCCATTTTGTTGAGCACAGGGATGATTTCCAAGTCGTGCTCCAGGGCGAGGTAGAGGTTGCTGATGGTTTGGGCCTCAATACCTTGGGTGGCGTCCACGATCAAGAGAGCACCTTCGCACGCCGCAATGGAGCGGGACACCTCGTAGCTGAAGTCGACGTGGCCTGGGGTGTCGATGAGGTTCAGCACGTAATCCTCGCCGTCTTGGCCGCAGTACTGCATCTGGATGGCGTGGCTCTTGATGGTGATGCCGCGCTCGCGCTCCAAATCCATGTCGTCCAGCGTTTGCTCCTGCAATTCGCGGTCGGAAATGGTTCCCGTGGTTTGGAGGAGCCTGTCGGCCAGGGTGCTTTTCCCATGGTCGATGTGGGCGATGATGCAGAAGTTGCGGATGTTCTTCATGTGTCAAAATTCCGGCGTTCTCGAGTCCCAAAGGATGGTTCACGGCACCGAATGCACCGGCAAAGGTACTCCGGGAAATTCGGCCGGGGGCTTTCTTATCTTTACGCGCGCCCACCTGCAACGTTCAAGGCACGCCCTTGCGTTTCTGTAACAATCGACGCCTGCATTCATGACAACCCACTCTCCCCTCTCTCGCTTGTTTGGCCTGTGTGCCCTCGTCTTCACCACGGCTTGTGTGGCCACGGCACAGGACTCTTCTGTTTTCGACGCCCCGGCAGACGCCAAAAGCATTTTGGACAGCTACGGATCGTTTGAGAAAGCGGTGCTCGACATGACCCGCCCAGAGTGGGAGGAGGTTCGTGCTTGGGAAGGCTTCGACAACGAGCGGTACTTGCAATTCCTCCACGATTACCACGACAGCTTCGAGGGAGAACGCGCCGCCCGCAAGGAGGTGCGCCTGCAGAAGGTGTTGGAAAACGACGCGTGTGGATGTTGGGTGGAGCCCGATGAAACGTACACCACCATGGTGCCTCCGGCCACCGGAATCGGAGGGTTGGAACCCGACGAAATGGCCTGGGCGAACCAAGGCGGCGCAGGATGGAACGTCGATTGCTCGTCGGAGCCGATTCCGGTCAGCCCCAACACAAACCCATGGCAGTTCGAGTTGTACGGCGACACGTACAGCTACTTCTACGTGAATTCCAAGGGTCAAATCTCGTTTGGCGGCGACGTCATTGACTGGACCCCAACCGGATTCCCAGCGGCTGAGTACAACCAAATTGCCGGTTATTGGCAAGACACCGACATTCGTTCTGTGGGGGAGATCAAGTGGAAGCGGACCAACGATGCGGTCTACGTGAACTTCATCGACGTCGGCTATTACAACAACCAAGGCGACCTCAAGAACAGCTTCCAGATCATCATCACCTACCCTGAAAGCGGGGTGCTTCCAGAAGGAAACAACGCCCAGGTGTGCTACCTGGACATGAACTGGGCCCACGGAGATGTGGGTGGTTCTGGCGGATGTTGCGGCACCGACCCTGGCGTGACTGGTGCAGATGGGGAATCCACCAACCCAGACGTCACGGCGAGCCCGCACGTTCAGTTTGGGCGGTTCAACCTTTTGGACGACACCTACAACGGCCCCTACGGTACGGGCGAAACAGAAGTGGATGGCATCAACTGGCTGGACTACAAATTCTTCAACATCAACACCGCCGAGACCAACAACAACCTGAACCCCGTCCCGACGGCCAACTTGGGTTGCGACACAATCACACTGTGTTTGGGCCAGGAGTTTTCGCTGGATGTGGAATTCTTGGGGCCTGAACCCACGCAAACGGTCACGTTGGAGGTGGACGATTTGACGGGCGAGAACGAGATTCAAGGGTTCGAGGTGACAAGCGGATCGACCGCCACGTTCACAGGCACGTTTGTGGCGAATGCCGCAGGCATCGAGACCGTCACCATGGTGGCGGAAGACAGCGAGGGCGCGTTGACCACCCTGGACATTGTGATTGAGGTGTTGAATGTGACACCCCCCACCATTTCTACCACCACGCCAGGCGGGGATTTTGGCATCTGTGCCGGCGCGGAGCTGGAAGTCACCGCCAACTCCAACGGTGGAGACGAGCCCGTGTTGGATTGGGGTTGGAACTTGAATGAGCAGTTCTGGACAGCCAACGAAGCGACGATTCCCTTTGGGGGCACCTTTGTGGTGACAGGCACCACAGCCTCGGGGTGCGTGGTGAAGCATCCCTTCGAGGTGTTCCAAACGCCGTACTACTTGCCAGAAGTGGAGGGAACCCTTCAGGCCGTGTGTCCGGGTGAGTCTGCCGTTGTGACGGTGGTGCCGGACGAAGATGAAAACTTCGTGGACTACATCTGGGTGGCCGATTGGAACGGTGGCGGCGGAGAAGTGATCTCGGACAATGGCATCTCTGCAGAAGTGACGGCCGGCGTGTACCAAGTGACGGTTGTGGACGAAGGGGGCTGCGAGGGCAAGCGGACGTTTGTCATTTCCGGCACGACTTCCACCATTCCCGACTTGACCATCGACGCCATCTGTGGCGAAGCGCCGTTCGACACAGTGACCTTCAGCGGGGGCTACTCCAGCCCTGCCGAAGGGTACTTGCAGTTGCAGTTGTTCAGTTCGTTGAGTGGGTGGCAGGGCTCTTTCCTGAGCATTGACATCATCCACCCGGACAGCACCGTGACCAACTCCGTTGTCACCCTGAGCTCCGGAGGGTTCCAAAACATCCAGGACCAGCCTGATTTGGCCTTGGCTTTCGGCGACAGCATCTCCATCACCTACGTCACCGACAACCCTGACAACGACCAGTACTTCGCGTTCGACATGTTCAACTGCGTCCAGAACTGCATCAGCAACCCTGACGCGTGCAACTCGTTCACAGAGCTGTCCACGGGCGTCGTGTTTTACGGACCTGCGCTCTGCAACGTGGAACCGGCCTTGGGAACCTGGACGGTCGACGGCGACTCCAGCGACGGCTTCAGCGTGACCGACGAGTTCAACACCACTTGGGTGCCAGAGGCGCACGGCTTGTACGACCTGTGTTTTGAAGACGGCGACTGCGGTGTCACCACGTGCTACGAGGTGGAGGTGAACCTGCCGCCAACCATCGAATTGAGCGGGGACAGCATCGCGTTTGTATGCGACGGAGATGGGTATGACATCCAGGCGATTGTGTTTGACCCAGGAGACGCGGCCACCATCAACTGGCCATTCCCAGGCAACGACAACGTGTTGGAGAACGAGTACTCGTGGACCCAGTACACTGAGACCACGTTGGTGGTGAACGTGCAAAATGGCTGCGGCAACGCGTCAGACCAAGTGGAGATCACCGCGTCGTTCGAGCCTGTGCTTGACAATGCGTTCCTATGTGCCGGGGGCACGGTGGAGTTGGACCCCGTGGCGGGCGACCAGAACACCGACTTGGAATACGAATGGACCTACAACGGCAACGCTGTGGACGATGTCAACGACAACGAGTGGGAAGTGTCTGAAACCGGGTCCTACTGTGTGACCATCACCGACGGGTGTTTTCCAGACGGCGAGAGCGATTGCGCCTTCATCGATTTTGTCGCCGAGCCAGACCTCGAATTGATCTTCCCAGGAAACGCCATCACCGACTGCGACGGAGGGTTGCCAGGCATTGAGGTGGGTGAGTTGGCCGACTTGGGCGTCGACAATGGGTTCTGGGCCAGCAACGCGGAATACGTGGTGACGTGGCCGGACGGCACGGTGAGCACGTCGGACAACGGCGACGGCACCCCCTTCTTGGGCGCCACATGGGATGTCCCAGAAGACACCCTGTTGAATGGGCAGCAAATCTGCGTCACGGTCGAAGACGTCTACGATTGCTACTCGTTGGAGACATGTGGTTTGGTGTTCATTGGGGACGACCCCGTGAACGACCCGCAGCCCACCACGATTGAAACCATCTGCGTGGAGAGCGAGTTGGTCATCTTTGATTTGAATGCGAACATCAACGGCCCCGATTACTTCAACTTCTCGTGGGTGCTCGAGGCCAACGGCATGGAGCTTGATTTGAGCAACCAGCAGTCCAACCCAGGGGTGTTGGCCATCAGCGGCGACGACATCCCTGACGAGTTCTTCCCGCCTTCTGAACCGACCCCGGGTGTGGATCCGGCCAATGATCCGTTCTACACGGGGTTCTACGGCACGTTGACGGGCTCATTCTCTACCCCGTGTTTGCCGGGTGGTTTGGCGCATGAGTACGATGTGATCTTGTCGCAATGCCAAATCGAACCGGTCAACGTGTTCACGCCACCGACCGATCCGAACGGCAGCTTCTGGATCCAAGGGTTGGAGCCTTGGGAGAGTGACGGTGTGCTGGTGCGCATCTTCGACCGCTGGGGCAACAAGGTCTACGAGAACGACCAGTACAAGAACGCTTCGGGATGGCGCGGCACGGGTTCGGCGGAAGGGGTTTACTTCTACACCATCCTTTTGCCCAACGACGAAGAATATACAGGCACGGTGAACCTCTTCCGTCAAAACTGACGTGGCGAAGGCCAAGAAGCAGTTCATTTGCTCGGAGTGCGGCCATGCCCACCCCCAATGGGTGGGTCAATGTGGCCAATGCAAAGCTTGGAACACCCTCCAGGAAGAGCTGGTGGTGCCTGCGACGAAGCGAGAAAAGCGTTCGGGCATGGCGGAGCTTCAGACACCCAAGGTGCGCCCGCTTCATGAGGTGGATGTCGCCGAGTTGCCGAGGCTAGACATGGGAGAGAAGGAGCTCAACCGAGTGTTGGGGGGCGGGTCGGTTCCTGGTGGGGTCGTGTTGTTGGGCGGAGAGCCCGGTATCGGCAAATCCACCCTCATGCTTCAAGTTGCATTGGCGGTGGGCACTTCGGGCGCCAAAGTGTTGTACATCAGCGGTGAGGAAAGCGCCGAACAAGTTCGCATGCGGGCCAATCGGCTGGGGGCCATTGCGCCTTCGGTGTTGATTTATCCACAGACCCAGGTGCCGGCGGTGCTCGATGCGCTGCGCCGTGAGAAACCTGCCCTTGTGGTGGTCGATTCCATCCAAACCTTGGACTTGCCTGACCAAGATGGCGTGCCAGGGTCGGTGGGTCAAATCCGCGAATCCGCGGCCGCCCTGACCACCTACGCCAAAGCCTCGGGCACGCCGCTTTACATGGTGGGCCACATCACGAAGGAAGGCTCGCTGGCGGGCCCCAAGGTACTCGAGCACATGGTGGATGTCGTTCTGCAGTTTGAAGGAGATCGGCACCACGCCTACCGAATGTTGCGCGCGGCCAAAAACCGCTTTGGCACCACAGCTGAGTTGGGTATTTACGAAATGACAGGAGAGGGGTTGGCGTCGGTGGATCACCCAAGTGAGGTGCTATTGGGTGAGCGAGGAAGCGCGGAGAGCGGCTCTGCAGTTGCCGTTTCCTTGCAAGGGGTGCGCCCCATCCTTGTGGAGACGCAAGCGCTGGTCAGCACAGCGGTGTACGGGACCCCGCAACGGTCAGGCACTGGCTTTGATCTGCGCCGACTCAACATGTTGTTGGCTGTGCTTGAGAAGCGCTGTGCATTCAAGCTTGGCCAGTTCGATGTGTTCCTGAATTTGGCTGGAGGACTGAAGATCCAGGACCCCGCCAATGACTTGGCGGTGGTGGCGGCCATCCTCAGTTCCACACTGAATACACCTTTGGACAACCGCACATGTTTTGCAGGCGAGATGGGCTTGAGTGGAGAGATTCGGCCCGTGCCACGTTTGGAGCAGCGCATGATGGAGGCCGCACGTCTGGGGATGGAGCGGATGTTGGTGTCGGGCCACGGGTCACACCCCAAAGCCCCCAAAGGATTGACCGTGGTGCCTGTGAAGCGAGTGTCTGAGGTGCACCGTGTGATCTTCTAAACCGCCTCGCCCAGGACCACCACGTATTCTCCCCGAGGAGGGTGGCTTTCCAAGTGAACGGCGAGTTCATCGACCGTGCCCCGAAGCGTTTCTTCGTGCAGCTTGGAGATCTCTCTGCACAAGGCCACGGTTCGGCCTCCCGCGCCGAGGTCTTGAAGCTGGGCCAGCAGTTTGGCCACGCGATGAGGGCTCTCGTAGAGCACCACGGTGCAGGGCACTTCGAGCAACGCCGTCAACCGCTTTTGACGTCCTTTTTTGTGGGGCAAGAAACCTTCGAAAAGGAATCTTTCGCAAGGCATGCCAGAGGTCACCAATGCGGGCACAAAGGCGGTGGCACCAGGCAGACACTCGACGTCGATGTCGGCTTCCACACAGGCGCGAACCAGCAGGAACCCTGGGTCTGAAATGCCAGGCGTGCCTGCGTCTGAGCACAGTGCGAGGGTCACGCCGCCCTTCAGTTGTTGGACCACGCCGGTCAGGGCGCGGTGCTCGTTGTGTTGGTGAAAAGCCCAGAGCGGGGTGTCGACCCCGAAGTGACGCAGCAGTTTTCCTGTGGTTCGGGTGTCCTCTGCGAGGACGGCGTGGGCCTCTTTCAGCACCTCCAACCCACGAGGTGTCATGTCGCTCAAATTGCCTACGGGTGTGGGCACCACGATGAGTTTGCCTCCACTCATGAGACGAAGGTGCGCAAGATGCGTTTGGCGAACGCTTCTTGGAGTTGTTTCACTTCGGCATCTTCGCCCCTCGGAGACAGGGTCTCCCGCAACATGGCCATGGCCTCCTCTTGAGTGGCCGCGCGTTCGAGTTTGGCCAGCAATGCACTGAAGATTTCTTCCTCGCCGGAGAACAAGACGCTGGTGAATTGGGCGCGGTCCAAAATGCTCATGCCTTCGGCGACGTTGGACAAGGGTTGCAAAGCCAACTTTTCAGCCAACGTCATTTCTCCGATGCTCGACAACAAGTCCACTTGCTGCTCTGGGGGGGTGTCAGATTCGCCACGCTCTTCAGGGGTGAGAAGGCGGTTGACTGGATTTGGAGGCGGTTCTTGGACAGTGGGCTCATCGGATTTCGCTTGGGCTTGAACAGCCTTTTGTTGTTCCTCCAACGCATTCAAGTGACGTCGCATGATGGCGCCTTCGTGAAGGTGCCTCGTTGCTTCTTCGAATTCTCGGATCAAGTCTGTGTCCCACCCGTGTTGACGCGCTTCATCCAGGGCGTGCTGGCAGCGAATGAGTTGCTTTTGAACGTCTTGAATGTCAAGCGGCTCCATGGCTTAAAGGTAGTCTTCGTCGTCGGGGTTCAGCAAGTTGTCCTGCTTGTTCTGGTTGCGCCGGTCGCCCCGGTTTTTACGCCCCAAAAGAGGGCCCCTTTCCTCGGGCTTGATCTCTTGTGCTGGGGTGCTCGGCTCGCCCTCGGAAACGTCTGGGCCTCCCTTCAGGGCGTTCAGAAGCCGGGTCTTTTCCTCGTCTATGGCGTTGCGACGGTGCTCCTTCGCGGCTTCGCGGTCGTACTTGTACACAGGGGCATCGAGCGGCCCTGACATGTTGAGGAAGAACTGTTTGCCCAATCCGTCGTCCTCCATCACCCCGACGTTGTCGGAGGCGGATGCACGCAAGTCGCGTAGCGCAAAGCCCAAGGTGTAGTCCATCACTTCATCGAAATGATAATCGCCTTCAATGGAGACGTTCATGGCCGACGACTGGATGGTGGTTTTGGGCAAGCGGACGACGTTTTGGGAAACGTCCAACCTTTGACTCACGGGGTTGAATGCCACATTGGCAAGGCGCGACCTCAGGTCGTCGGGGTCGACCAAAGGGGCCATCAGCCGGTGCGCGTCCAAATAGTCGGCCACGTCGTCGAAGACTTCCAGGCCGAGGAGTCCTCCGTGGTCGATGAAGGTTTCGACGCTGGCGGTGAATTCGTCGGGTCGCCATGTGCCGTCCAACGTCCATGACATGCCAAGGTTGCCGGCGAGCGAAACTGCACCGCTGAGGTGTTCGTGTCGGAGTAAGGTTTGGTCAAAATTCCCATAGGTCTCAAACAGCAAGGGCAACGACACATCCTCTGCCGCACCGCGCAGCGTCAAGGCCCACCCTGCCCTGCCCGGTTTCAGGGAGCCTTCCACCTGGGCCTCCCCTTCAAGCCCGCGAAGGCTCACGCTGAGCAACGTGCAGCGGTCGTGCTGCACCTTGGCTTGGGTTCGAACGTCTGTGCATTCCAGGGTGCTCCACAAGAGCTGGCCGGAGGCCAAACTGACGGCCAATTCTGACCCGGGAGGCAGCAGCACCGCCTCGGTGCTGGGCTCGCCTGAACCCAGCCACTGGACCCACGGGTCGGCGTGCAATGCGCGTGCGGCGATGTCCAACTCGCCTTCCACCGCGCCCCCTCGGAGGGCTTGGACAACGTCGAAGATTCGAAACCCGATGGTGGCGTCGTTTCCCGCCCACTGCACCTCGACTGTTTCGGCGGTCAAGAGGCCTTTTTTGGCTTGGATTTCCGGACATGATAACTGGTATGGCGTGCCTTCAAAGGTGCCCATCCATGTTTCCAACGAAGCGACGCCTTCCAGTTCAGGCAGGACCATGCCAGGGGCCCAACGCACGGCACCTTCGGCGTACGCAGCTCCTGTGGCGGGCCACGCGGAGGTCACCCACGAGGGCACCTCGGGCCACCATGCGAGCAGGGGCGTCGACATGTCGAGGTCGCCGGTGCCTTGGAAGGTTGCACCTCCTGAGCCGTGGGGTGAGGCGCTGCCGGCAAGCTTCCAACCCGGTCCTTGAACGGTGCCCTCGGTCACCTCCCACGCCAGGCCGTTTTTGGTTTGACGAAGCGTGCCGTGGCCGTCACATTCGCCTTGCAGGGCCATGGTCAACCCTGTGAAGGCCGGAGCCAACTGGAATTCTGCTTGGCGGGCGTTCCATGACGCTTGCCAGACTCCGTTGCGGAAGGGGGCGTCCCC
>CAJWII010000013.1 GCA_913041065.1 uncultured Flavobacteriales bacterium | reverse complement strand
ATTGATGGCCGCGAAGGACTTCCAAGCGAAGGACTTCGCCGCCAACCACCCCGCCGGCAGCTTGGGCAAGAAGTTGACTTGGACCCTGGCTTCCTTGGTGGACCCTGCGCGACGGCCTGCGGTACCGTGGGACGCGTCTTTGGCCGACGTCCTGGAAGCGATGTCTGAGGCGCGGTACGGCGCCACGGTGGTTTGGGCACAAGACAACCCGGGCCAAATCAGCGGCATCGTGACCGACGGCGACCTGAGGCGGGCGCTGGCCCAAGGCGCCCTGGCGGACACCACAGCAGGAGCTCTGGCCAGCCCAGACCCCCACACCATGCAGGCCCGTGAATTGGCGGCCCAGGCGGTGGGGTGGATGAAGAGGCACAGCATCAGCCAGGTTGTGGTGATGGAAGGCGAACGCTACGCAGGGATGGTTCACCTCCACGATTGCCTGCGTGAAGGCCTCGGTTGACCGACATTTGCGCCATGGCCCTGGACCAAGCCCACGACGAAGCCCAAATGGGGTTCCTCGACCACCTCGAAGAGCTGAGGCGGCGCCTGTTTGTGTCTGCTGCGGCGGTTTTGGCCGCAGGCATTGGGGTATTTGTGGCGAAAGACTGGGTGTTTGACCGCATCCTGTTTGGTCCGCGGAACTTAGACTTCGTGAGCTACCGCGGTTGGTGCGCCTTGTCCCATGCCGTCGGCTCAGGGGACGCCCTTTGCGTGGAACGCATCTCCTACGAATTGATCAACACCACGATGCTGGGCAACTTCTCGGCGCATTTGATTGTCAGCGCCGTGGGCGGGTTGATTGTGGCGTTTCCCATCCTCATCCACCAAGTTTGGGCGTTTGTGAAGCCGGCCATGAAGGCCCAGGAGCGAAACGCCGCGCGCGGCGCCGGACTCGCCTCCTCCTTGCTGTTCATGATGGGGGTGGCGTTTGGGTATTTCGGCATCGCCCCGCTTAGTTTGCAATTCCTGGGCAACTACGAACTTGGCGATGTGGCCTCCCGCATCGCGGTCATGAGCTACGTCAAGACGGTGGCGAGCATCACCCTCGCTGCGGGCATCGTCTTCCAACTCCCCGTGTTGGTCTACTTCCTGAGCAAAGCCGGCCTGGTGACGGCCGCCACGCTGAAATCGTTCCGTCGCCATGCTTTGGTGGGCATTTTGGCGTTGTCGGCAGTCATCACGCCGCCCGACGTGACGAGCCAAATCTTGGTGTCGCTTCCGGTGCTGCTGTTGTACGAGCTGGGCATTTGGATTGCCCGCCGCCAAGACCAACGACGCACGCGGTGATATCCCGATTCCTGGCCTCTTGCCTCGCCCTTTTGCTCGCCTCGCCCTTGTGGGGCCAAACCGCGGTCTCCGGCCGGGTCTTTGACGGCGAATCGGGCCTGCCCCTGCCGTTCGTCAACGTCAGCTTCGCCGGCTCCAACCTCGGCACCATGACCGACGTGGAAGGGCTCTACAGCCTGGAGGCTGGCGCGGAACGCGTCACCAAAATGGTGGTCTCCACCCTCGGCTACCAAAGTCAGACCATCCCCATTCAGCGCGGGGTGCCCCAAGTGATCAACGTGGCCCTGGAGGCGCGCAGTGTGGACCTCGAAGCGGCGGTGGTGCGGCCCAACCGAAAGGCCAAGAACCCCGCCAAACCATTGATGCAGCGCGTGGCGGAAGCCAAGAAAGAGAACGACCCTTCGTCCATCCCCGCCTTGAAGTACGACTTCTACGAGTTGATGGAAGTGGCCGTGAACGACTATCCAGAGAAGTGGCCAGAGCGCAACGTGTGGGGCCCATTCACTTGGGTTTGGGACCAATTGGACTCCAGCGAACACCGGGTGGCGCTGCCCATGTTCGCCACCGAAATGTCCGGGACCATGCGCACCTCCAAGCGCCGACGGGAAAAGCGCATCGAAGCCGCCCGAGCCACCTGGCTCCAAGACGGGGAGAACACGGCCAGTGTGCAGTCCGAATTCCTGAACATCAACCTCTACGAGAACCAACTGTTGCTGTTGGACCGGGCCTTCACAAGCCCCTTGCACGACCGCGGCAACGTGCACTACCGCTATTACATCCTGGACACCTTGGACCGTGGGGGTCGGCCGTGTTTCCACATGGCTTTTGTGCCGCGGCGTCGCGGCGAATTGACCTTCGAAGGGGAGATGTGGATCGACACCTTGAGTCTAGGATTGAGGCATGTGGAGGCCAAAATCAGCGAAGGCGCCAACATCAACTTCGTCCGGAATTACGCGTGGAGCCAGACCTACGAACTCGACGCGGGCCGTTGGGTGTTGGCCCGTGAAGAAAACCTGGCGGACATCAGCCTGCGCGAGGGTGGGATGGGGATTTACAGCCACCAAGCCATCGTCAACCGCAACTTCGAACAGGCCACAAGTTGGCCCGACTCGGTGTGGACGAGCGGACGCGACATGAGCTTCGCCAAAGGCTCCAACGAAGTCCTCGAATCCACGTGGCAGGACTTGCGGCCTGAGCCGATTCCTGCCCGGGCCAAACGCACGTACTGGATGGTCGACTCCATTCAAACCATGTTGCAGTACAAGTTCCTCGAGGGGTTTGCCATGCTGGTCGGCACGGGGCACATCATCACAGGTCCGGTGGAGTTTGGTCCCTTTTACGACACCTACAGCACCAACCCCATCGAAGGGGAGCGTTACAGCTTGGGCGTGCAAACCAGCGACGACTTCTCCCGCAAAGTTTGGCTGAGGTCGTTCTTGGCCTACGGCACGTTGGACCAACAATGGAAGTACGGCGGGTTTGCCGAGTGGGTGTTGCGAAAGACCCCGCGCACCGAAGTGTTTGTGGAGCACATCCGAGACATGGACCAGCTCGGCATGATGGGGTTCTTCGACCAAGGGAACGGGTTGAACAGCGCCCTCCAGCTCAACGACCAAACGCGACTCACCCAAGTGACCCGGACGGAAATGAGCTTGCTCCACGAGTTCGGTTCCGGGTGGACCCAGTCGGTGGAACTTCGCCATCGCTCGGTGGCCGCGACCGATACGGTGCGGTTCATCCGGCAGAGCGACCCCACGGGGTTGTCCCCCTTGGTGACGGCGGAGCTGACGTTGCAAACGCGGTACGCGCGGAACGAAAAATTCCTCTCCGGGGCGTTCGAGCGCATGAGCTTGGGGTCGCGGTGGCCCATCCTCACAGCCACAGTGACGTTGGGCCTGCCCAACATCGCACGCAGCGAATTCAACTACCACCGCTGGACCCTCGACGCAGAGGGCACCCGTCGACTTGGACCCTTGGGCAGGGTTGAGTGGTGGACCCAAGGGGGCATGTACACCGGCAAGGCCCCCGTGCTCTTGACCGAATTGCAACCGGCGAACGAAACCGCCTTGAGCATCAAAGAAGCCTTCAACCTCCTCCGCTTCATGGAATTTGCCAGCGACCGATGGTGGCGGTCGTATGCCGAGTGGCACGGGGAAGGCGTCGTGCTGGGGCGGGTGCCCTTGATTCGTGGGTTGGGACTTCGTGAGGTGGTGGGTGTCAAAGCCGTGAGAAGCGCATGGGACGCACGCCATGAAACCGTCACCGCCATGCCTTCCACCACCACGGGGTTGGACGGCTGGTACGGAGAGGCTGTGTTTGGGGTGGAAAACATCTTCAAAGTCTTGCGCCTCGACCTGCACCGCAGGATCACGCCGAGTGCCCAAGGCATGCTCAACCCATGGGGGTGGCGCGTGGGCCTTGGGTTCGAATTGTAACGGCGCTCCCCGACCTTTGGACCATGGCTTCAGACCTCGTCGCCCACAACCTAGTGAAGATTTACGGGAAACGCACCGTCGTGGATCACGTGTCGTTCCGGGTCGCGCCCGGTGAGGTGGTGGGGCTGCTGGGGCCCAATGGCGCCGGCAAAACCACGAGCTTTTACGCGGTGGTGGGGTTGGTTCGTCCGGACCGTGGCAAAGTCACCCTCGGGAACGACGAATTGACCCGAGACCCCATGCACGTCCGCGCACGTAAGGGCGTGGGGTACTTGCCCCAAGAGCCCAGCGTCTTCCGCAAGCTCAGCGTGGAAGACAACATCGCGGCCATCCTAGAGCTGCAAGGGCTGGACAAGGGCGAAGCGGCCGACAAACTGGAAGCGCTTCTGGACGAATTCAACCTTCAAAAGGTCCGAAAAAGCATGGGCGACGTGCTGTCAGGAGGCGAACGCCGTCGCACTGAAATCGCCCGGGCCCTCGCGTCCAATCCCGCATTCATCTTGCTCGACGAGCCCTTCGCCGGCGTGGATCCCATCGCCGTGGAGGACATTCAGCGCATCGTCGATCAGTTGAGGCACAAGGGCATCGGCGTGCTCATCACCGACCACAACGTGCAAGAGACCTTGCACATCACGGACCGGGCCTACCTCTTGTTCGAGGGCAAGATCTTGAAGGAGGGGAGTGCCGAAGAACTGGCGGCCGACGACACCGTGCGCCGCGTGTACCTCGGTCAAAACTTCACCCTCAGGCCACGCCCCGCGCGCTGAGTTGCGCGTCCAGCAACCGGGCCACGTACTTGCCCATCACGTCAAACTCCAAATTCATGGGCGCACCCAACGGCGTCCTGTGCAAGTTGGTGTGTTCCCAGGTGTACGGGATGATAGCCACTGAAAATTCCCCCGGGGCGCTGTCTACCACGGTGAGGCTGATGCCTGCAAGCGCAATGCTGCCCTTGGGCACGGTGATCCATTCCGGCGCCACGGGGTGGGCAATCCGCAAAATCCAGCTCCCACCTTGTTCCTCGACCACCTTCAGCGAGCCTGTGGTGTCGACGTGTCCCTGGACCACATGACCGTCAATGCGGTCCCCCACCTTGGCACAGCGCTCCAAATTGAACACATGCCCCACCTCCACTTGACCGAGGTGCGTCTTCTTCAACGTCTCGTCGATCGCAGTGACCGTGTAGACGTCCCCGTCCAGGTGCACCACCGTGAGGCAGACACCATCGTGGGCCACGCTTTGGTCGATTTGCAACTCGGAGGTGAACGGCGCCTTCACGTCCAAATGAACGTTGGTGCCCTCCTTGCGGAGCCCCACCAATTCTCCCTGCGCTTCAATGATGCCTGTGAACATGAAACAAAGCTACGGGCGGCGGGGGTCAATCGGTGGTCACCCCTGTCCCACTGACCACATGAAGTTCCTGGACGAATCGCTCAGGAACAATGCCTTCCAACCTCCTTGTGAAAGCCGTGACAGTGCAGGTGTACACCCCGTCGGCCACGGCCTCGCCTGTCGCCATGTGCGTGCCGTCCCAACCCACGTCGGGGTCGCCCGTTTGGAAGACCAGCTCCCCCCAACGGCTGTGGATGCGCAGGTCCACGCTGTCGATGAATTTCCAGGGGAACGCTTGAAATGCGTCGTTGGTGCCGTCTTGGTTGGGCGAGAACACGTTGGGGAGAAAGTAGAAGGGACAGTTGTCGACGCAGACCGTGTCCAACGCAGGCCCTTCATTGCGCCTGAGGTTGCCGTCGGGGCCAGGCATCAAACTGTCGAGGGCGGTCACGGTGAAGCACCCGGCAATGGTGCCCAAGGCGTTGTCCTCGTTGAACACGTCTGTGAGGGTTTCGACGTCTTTGATGTCTTTCCACACCTCCAGAGAGTCGCCCAAAAACGGGGCCCATCGAATACGATACACCACGATGTCGTCGGATTCACAACCTTCCGGCCGAGACCAAGTGAGGGTGTCGCGCTCTTGCTCGCATGAGGGCTGAACGTCCAAGTTCAACGCACAAGGCGGGGTGTAGTCATACGGGGTCCCGCACGCTTCCTGACTCACGTTCACCAGCGGGGATTCTGTCGAGGGGTCGTCGTAACGGCCCAGGGTGGTGACGCGGTAGCAATACGTCTCACCGTTGACCAAATTGGTGTCCACAAAAAAGGAGGTCGCCACCGTGTCCAGCACCACGTAATCCCCCCCAGTGGGCACCTCACGCTCGACCACGTAATGCCCCACCGCCCACGGCGCGTTTTGAAAAACATCCAGCCTCAATTCGTTGTCGTCTGGGGTGAAGGCCAGCCACGGCGTGGACGCGGCGGGTGGCAATCCCACCGAGGTGCCGGCACTGGCCAACGTCACGTCGAATTCCCACGCCGAGGACTCGGTGTCCAACCCGTCCAACGTCACGAGGGTGTCCAAATCATAAAGGGCCGCCGATGCCTCGGAGGACCAAAGCACCTCCTTAGGATCGCCCGTGCCATCCACGGCGGCACCTTGCAACGTGTAGGTGTAGGGGCCGGAAAAGGCAGCCGTGTCCAATTCGGTGGGGGGCGACCAACCCACAAGCACAGAATCCGATGGACCCGTGCTCGTCACGGAGGCCCGGGTCATGACGGGGACATCTTTTTTGATCCGGCCGCACGCTTCCTCGCTGGCCAACGACATCGCGCCGTCCGCATACCGGGTCACGACGCGGTAGCAATAGGTGACCCCAAAACTGAGGTCCACCTCGTCCACCCACCCCATGGACGCCAACTCGTCCACCGTGCCCACCAAGGTGTACCCCACCCCATTTGGGATGCCGGTCTCGCACAATGCGGGTTCCCAATCTGTCTCGTCCAGGGATCTGCGTCGGTGCACTTCGTAGGCCCCTCCTGACACTTGGGACATCGGCAACGCATCCAAACACGGGGTGGGCGTCCACGTGATTTGCAAGGTGTACCCTTCCGGGCTCACGGCGACTTCCGACACGGGGGGTGACACCACGGTGATTTGTCGAGTTTCGAGGTCGGACAGGGGAATCGGGCTAGCCAAGTCTTTGGCTTTAAAGACCACTTGGTGGGGCTCTGCGCGGACCTCGGCGCAGGTCGGCGACCATGTGAAGGTGCCCAGCCCGTTCCCCCAATACGTGAAATCCCCGGGATGGTCTACTTCTGTGAGCGCCCCGCCCACCGCCGTCATGGTCACAGGATGGCTGTCAGGGTCCGAGGCCAGCACGTCGAAGGTCAAATTGGTCCCGGCCAACACACACGTGTCCGCCATGGGCACCACCTCAGGAGGCTGGTTGGCGCAGAGTTGGACGTCAATTTGGATGTCGCGAACCACCTCACCCACCTTGCGAAGCATCCCATTCAAGAGCCGCCATTCCTCAATGCGGATGGCCACATTGTATTCTCCCACCAACTGCGGCGTGGTCCAGGTAAGGTCGCCCGTCTCCTGGTCAATCGTGAACTCATCCTCCCCTGGGCTCACCTCGTCCGGAAAAACGTAGGTTGGAATGGGGTCGCCGTTGAAGCCACGGCAAGGCACCAAACTGTAAGTCAACACATCGCCGTCTGGGTCGTGCGCGGCTGGGTTGTGAATCCACGGCTGGTTCAAGCACGCATTCTCGGTGGCCGGATTCAACAACTGCGCACTGTTGTTGTGGCCCGCTTGCGGGTCGATGATGAGCAAGGATCGAATGGCGAACGGCGTGTCCACCGAGCCCACCATGTTGAGCACGCCTTCGTTGCGGTTGGGGTCTTCCACGGAAAGTTCATACACCCCCGGCCCCCCATAGGTGTGTGTACCCCGATAGGTGTTCACTTGCACGTTTCCGCCAAGTTGGCCCACCGGAAGTTCACGCGCCAGGCTGTCGAGGTCGTTTCCCGTTTCGTCGCCCCACCTCAAGAACAAAAAGGGCCGGTCCGCCAAGGCGTCGGACTTCGTGTAGGTCGTGATGACCACTTCGTAGGTCAAACCCTGGACGTGGGTGTAAGTGATTTCGCCCGCGCGGTTGTGGGTCGCCCATCCCATCGTGGCGTGAACGACCATGGCCCACACCACCGCCACCCAGGTGCGCCACCTCGAGAGTGGGGGGACGTGGGGGATGGGATTTTGGCGTGAAGTCATGGAAAGACCAAGGTACTCGTCGCTACCTTTGACCAACCTCCATGAGCTCCAAGAATTCAAAAATCAGGGTCGGCATTTCCTGCGGTGACCCCAACGGCATCGGGTTGGAAGCGTTGGCTGACGCGTTTCGCGACGGGCGCACCCTCGCAAGCATTGTGCCTGTGGTCTTTGCGCCGCGTGTCCTTGCAGAGCGTGCCTTTGAAAACATCGCTTGGGGCGAGGTCGGGGATGCGTCGGAGGCACGCCCAGGCCAAATCAACGTGCTCGACTTCGACGCGCCCGAGTTCACGCAGGAGCCGGGTGAAGCGACCGAGCAAGCCGGAGCCGTGGCCATGGAAAGCCTTCAACGCGCGGTGGGCCACTTGGCCAAGACCGCCGTGGACGTGCTTGTGACGGCGCCGATCAACAAAGACACCATCCGCCAGGCGGGATTCTCCTTCCCTGGCCACACCGAATACCTGGCCAGCGAGGCCGGCGTGGACGAGGTGCTCATGTTGCTGTGTTGCGACGGACTTCGGATCGGCATGGTCACGGGCCACGTCGCGTTGAAAGACGTGAGTGCCCAGTTGACCCCCGACCGCATCATGGCCAAGTTGCGGTTGATGAACGACAGCCTCATCCGCGACTTTGGCATCCCCACCCCACGCATCGCCGTGTTGGGACTGAACCCCCACGCCGGCGACAACGGCATGATGGGCGACGAGGAAAAACGCATTTTGGCCCCGGCGTTGGACAAGGGCAAGGCCGAAGGCATCGAAGCCATGGGGCCTTACGCCGCCGACGGCTTCTTCGGGTCTGGCGCATTCAAGCACTTCGACGGGGTGCTTGCCATGTACCACGACCAAGGCCTCGCACCATTCAAGGCCCTGAGCTTTGGGCGGGGGGTGAACTTCACCGCCGGCCTGCCCGTCGTACGGACCAGCCCGGACCACGGCACAGGTTTTGACATTGCCGGGCAAGGAAAAGCCCATGGCGCGTCCATTCGGGAAGCCATTCGCCTGGCGTGCGACGTGCGGAAACACCGCCTCGAACACCGCGATTTTGCTGGAAATCCGCTTGAGATCGCCCCACCGAAACCCGAATACAGGGGCCGCGGTCGGGGTTGACGCCCGGAAGGGTTGCCAAATCCACCCCCTTTGGCTACCTTTGCACTCCCCAAAAATTTGGAGGACATGGATTTGATGGCCGACTACCGCATCCCATTTGTGGGTTTGAAGCCTGGAAAACATGAATTCCAAATGCGTGTGGACCCGGAGTTCTTTGCTTGTTTTCCCCATTCCGACGTGGACCAGGTCCATGGAGATGTGCATGTGGAGTTGGACAAACTCGACACCACCATGACCCTCCGTCTGGACCTCGACGCCCAGCTCACGGCCCCTTGCGACCGATGCTTGGACGACGTCAACATCCCGCTCACCGCCAGCGACCGAATTTCGATTCGCTTTGGAGACGACACGATGTTGGAAGACGACTTGTGGATTCTTGGCACCAAGGAGTACGAATTGGATGTGGCACATGCCATTTTTCAATTGGTGCACCTGGCCAAACCCTCCCGAGTCATCCACGAACAGGAAACCGATTGCGACCTCAGCATGACTGAGTGGCAAGACGATTCCGCGGAAGATGGAGAAGACGGCAACGACATCGACCCACGCTGGGCAGCATTGAAAAGACTCGACAACTAACGCACCATGGCACATCCGAAAAGACGGCAGAGCAAAACGCGTACGCGCAAGCGCCGCACCCACGATGCTTTGACTCCTCCCAACGTGAGCACCTGTCCAACCACAGGTCAAGCACACCTGTCTCACCGAGCCCACTGGCACGAAGGCAAGCTCTACTACAAGGGCAAGGTGGTGATGGAGCGCGAGGAAGCGTAACCGCACAAAACCGACCCGTCACCTATGGGTGACACGAAAAAGGATTCCAAATGGAGTCCTTTTTTCATGCCGCAACTTTTCCACGGAACCCGTTGAAGACTCACGCCTTCACGGACTTCCCCCCTTAAAGGAGCCTTCTACCTTTGGCCAACTCTGAATACGACTCCGATGCCTGCAGCCATCACATGCGTCTCGGGATATTTGCCCGAAGACAAGCTCACCAACTCCGACCTGGAAAAAATGGTCGACACCACCGACGAATGGATTCGGACCCGCACGGGCATCCAAGAACGTCGGATTCTGAAAGACCCCAACAAGGCCACCTCCGACATGGGCGCAGAAGCGGTGAAGTCCTTGTGCGCCAAGTCCGGTTTGGCCCCTGAGGACATTGACATTGTCATATGCGCCACGGTGACGCCCGACATGTTGTTCCCGTCCACCGCCAACCTCATCGCCCACAAGGCAGGGGCGACCAAGGCATGGGGATTTGACTTGTCTGCGGCCTGCAGTGGATTTTTGTTCGCATTGACCACGGGCGCCCAATTCGTAGAAAACGGGAGCGCCAAAAACGTGGTGGTCGTGGGGGCCGACAAAATGAGTTCCATCATCGATTACACCGACCGAACCACGTGCGTCTTGTTTGGAGACGGTGCGGCCGCCGTGTTGTTGCAGCAAGACGAAGGCGATTGCGGGGTCATCGACAGCCAACTGTACTCGGATGGCTCCGGGGGTGACTTCTTGTGCATGAAAGCCGGCGGATCCCTCCGTCCGGCCAGCCACGAAACGGTGGACGCCAAGCAGCACTTCATTTTCCAGGACGGTCAACCCGTGTTCAAGGCTGCGGTGACCAACATGGCCGACGTGAGCTACGAGGTGATGGAACGCAACAACCTGACCGCGGACGACGTGGCCTGGCTGGTGCCGCACCAAGCGAACCTCCGCATCATCGACGCCACGCAGCGTCGTACTGGCCTGCCTCACGAAAAGGTCATGATCAACATTCAGAAGTACGGCAACACCACCGCAGCGACCATCCCGCTGTGCCTCCACGACTGGGAATCCCAACTCAAGCACGGCGACAACCTCATCCTCGCCGCGTTTGGCGGTGGGTTCACTTGGGGCTCTGTCTACCTGAAATGGGCTTACGATGGCAGCAAATTCGCCTGACAAGCCAGTCCTCTCTACCTTTCCCCCCTGAAAAACCAAAAATCTCCGACATGAAACTGACGGAAATCCAGGACCTCATCAAGTTCATTGCACGCGCCGGCGTGACCGAAGTTGAAATCGAACAGAAAGAATTCAAGATCACCATCAAGTCGGAAATGCCGAAAGGACGGGGCAAGAAGGACGAAGCCATGGTGCAAACCATCCAGGTGCCTGCAGCCGTGCCGCAAGCCATGGTGGCGGCCCCTGTGACCGCGGCACCCGCTCCTGCTGCCCCTACTGCCCCCGCAGCTCCAGACGCGGAGGAAGTGTCCAACTTGATTGAAATCAAGTCGCCCATGATCGGCACCTTCTACCGCCGTCCTTCCCCAGACAAAGACGTGTTTTGCGAAATTGGAGACGTGCTGAAGCCCGGCGACACGGTGTGTGTGGTGGAGGCCATGAAGCTCTTCAACGAGATTGAATCTGAAGTCTCAGGCAAGATTGTCAAGATCTTGGTCGACGACAACTCCCCCGTGGAGTTCGATCAGCCACTCTTCTTGGTGGACCCTTCTTGATCCGTTGAATCAAATCCTGAACGCATGTTCAACAAGATTCTGATTGCCAACCGCGGCGAGATTGCGCTTCGCGTGATCCGCACTTGCCGCGAAATGGGCATCTCCACCGTGGCGGTCTATTCCACCGCGGACCGCGACAGCCTTCACGTGCGCTTTGCGGACGAAGCGGTGTGCATCGGCCCCGCCCCCAGCGCGCAGAGCTACCTCAACATCCCCAACATCATTGCCGCCGCGGAAATCACCAATTCGGACGCCATCCACCCCGGGTACGGCTTCCTTTCAGAGAACGCGAATTTCTCTCGCATCTGCGCTGAGAACGACATCAAGTTCATCGGTGCAAGCCCCGAGATGATTGACGCCATGGGGGACAAGGCTTCTGCGAAGGCCACCATGAAGAAAGCAGGCGTGCCTGCCATTCCAGGCAGCGAAGGCATTTTGGCCGACTTCGACGAAGCCAAAGCCTGCGCCCACGAAATCGGTTACCCGATCATGCTGAAGGCCACAGCCGGCGGAGGCGGAAAGGGCATGCAGGTGTGCCACAACGACGAAGAATTGGCAGAGGGGTGGGAATCCACCCGTCGCGAAGCCGGTGCGGCGTTTGGCAACGATGGCATGTACATGGAGAAGTTCGTGGTGGAACCTCGCCACATTGAGATCCAAATCGCCTCCGACCAGCGCGGCAAAGCTTGCCACCTGAGCGAGCGCGACTGCTCCATCCAACGCCGCCACCAAAAGTTGGTGGAGGAAACCCCTTCTCCCTACATGACGGACAAGCTCCGTGAAGACATGGGAGAAGCGGCCATCAAGGCTGCCGAAGCGGTGAAGTACGAAGGCGTAGGCACCGTGGAATTCCTGGTCGACGCCGACCGGAACTTCTACTTCATGGAGATGAACACCCGGATTCAGGTGGAGCACACCATCACGGAGGAAGTGATCGACTACGATTTGATCAAAGAGCAAATCAAGTTGGCGGCTGGCGAGAAAATCACAGGCCGCAACCACTTCCCGAAGCTCCACAGCATCCAGTGCCGCATCAACGCAGAGGACCCGGACCGCAACTTCGCGCCGAGCCCCGGCCGCATTACGGATTACCATGCCCCTGGCGGACATGGGGTCCGTGTGGACACCCACGCTTATGCAGGATACGTGATTCCTCCGCACTACGACAGCATGATCAGCAAGCTGATTGTGGTGGCCCAAACCCGAGAAGAGGCGATCACCAAGATGCAGCGCGCCTTGGACGAGTACATCATTGAAGGGGTGAAAACAACCATCCCGTTCCACCAGAGGCTGATGCGCAATCAGCGCTTCCGAGACGGTGACTTCACCACGAAGTTCTTGGAAGAAGAAAACGTCTGAACCTACATCGCCTGGCCACGAGCCGGGCGTTGTGTTCTTAGGCCTGGCCTTGGATCCGTTCGACAAGCGTGGTCGTGCTCCGCCCGGGCACCAAAGGCACCGCCACCACCGAGCCTCCTGACGCGCGCACCTCGGCGCTTCCCACGATGTATTTGGCGTCTGTCGGATCCGTGACTTGAGGGTCGTAGTCGCCGCCTTTGACCAACACGTCAGGCTGCAGGGCTTGCACCACCTTCAAGGGGGTGTCTTGTGCAAACAAAACGACCGCGTCCACGCAGCGAAGGGCAGCCAACATCTGTGCCCGGTCCTCTTCATGGTTGTAAGGTCGGGCGTCTCCCTTGCCCAAGCGCTTGACGCTCGCGTCGGCATTCACCGCCACCACCAATTTGTCTCCTTGGGCAGCCGCAGTCTCCAACACCGCCACGTGACCCACATGCAGGATGTCAAACACCCCGTTGGTGAGCACCACCTTTTGGCCCTCCGACTGCCACCGGCCCACGACGGAGGCGACGGCCTCCAAGGACATGGCGGACAGGTCAGCCACGGCGCATCCTGTGCAAAAACAACAAGACGTAGCCCAGGCCTCCGGTGAGGACAATCATGGCGGTTTGGGTCAACCAAATCACGTTGGCCACGGCGAAGCCCACGTCGCCAGAAAAACCGACGGCTGCGAAGCCCAGGGACACCGCCCAGTGGTAAGAACCAATCCCTCCTGGGGCCGGCAACACCATGCCAAATCCTCCGGCCACCATGACCAGCACCGCGTCGGTCCAACCAATCGAGGCCACCGCCGGGATGGCTTTGAAGAGCACGTAAGACATCAAGAAGTACATGCACCAAATGAACAAGGTGTGCGCCATGAACAACCCGCGACGCTCCATGTTCATGACGCTTCGAATGCCCTTGCCGATGCCTTGCAAGAAGGCCGCAGCCTTGCCCAACACCCCAGACCGGTTGGTTTGCTGGGACACCCAATACACGCCTCCAAGTCCCGCGAGGCCGGCCAAAGCCAAGCCGGTAAAGGAGGCTGTGGCGGGCAATTGCGCCTCGCGCATCAATTCCAGAAACGCGTCAAGGTTGGTCACCAGGGCAAACGACACCAGGCCAAACAACATGATGAAGTCGACCACGCGCTCGGTGATGACCGTCCCAAAGAGCAAATCCACGGGGATGTCGTCGGTTTGGTTCAAGGCCGCACAGCGCGCCAACTCCCCCGACCTTGGAACGAAGGCGTTGGAGAAATAAGAAAAGGCCACTGCGTGCACACTGCGCGCAGGGGAAGCCTTGTGCCCGTTGGGGGCGAGAAGCAAGTTCCAACGCAGGCCCCTGGACACGATCGCCAGGTAGCCCATCACGAACGACCCGGCGATGCCCCACCAGGAGGCAGACGACATGTCACGCTTCAGCGCTTCGGGGTCCTCGACGCCTTGCATCGCAAGCCAAAACAAGCCGATGCCAATGCCAAAGAAGGCCAAATACGTCAAAGCCTTCTTCGCGTTCATGAGAGGCGATTGGTTTCGGTGTCTGGGAACAACACGGTGGGCTTGAACGCCTTGGCTTCTTCCACTGTCATCATGCCGTAAGCGATCACGATGACCACATCTCCTGCCTGGACGCGGCGCGCAGCAGGGCCGTTGAGGCACACTTGCCCAGTCCCGCGTTCCCCGGTGATCACGTAAGTCTCGATGCGCTCTCCGTTGTTGATGTTGACGATTTGGACTTTCTCACCCTCCACAAGGCCCGCCGCTTCGATCAAATCTGGGTCCAGCGAGATGCTCCCGATGTAGTTCAGATCCGCTTGGGTCACAGTCAGCCTGTGCAGCTTGGCACGCATCACATTGATCAACATGCCGCGAAATTACTGCAGGGAGGGGACCCAAAGGACCTCCACCCGCCGGTTTAGCCCGTCGTCCTCGCAACAAGGCTCTCGGCTGCCCATGCCGCGCACCCCCACCGACGCAGGGGCCAAGCCAATGCGCGACCGCAACCACGCGGCCACGACTTCCGCCCGTGCTCGACTCAACGCCTTGTTGGTCGCAGGAGTCCCGGACGCATCGGTGTGCCCCGTCACCTGCCAACGGCCCATGCCAGGCCGAGCCTCGTCGCCAAGCGCCTTCACCCAACCGTCCAAGGCGTCCAACGCTTCGCGGTTCAAATCGGACGCGGCGTGGTCGAAGTGCACCCACATGGATGTGGAGGTTGGCCAATCCGAACCGTCCGCAGCCCCACGGTTGAGCAACCCGGCCAGCAGATCCAAGGGGAGGATGGTGAACGTCCACCCGCTTGCGGCAGACAACCCGTAGCGACGTACCTCGGCCCCCTCTGGGTCGCGCAACACCGCCGTGGCCATGACCTTGTTGTCGAAGCATCCCGCCAAAGTCACTTTCCACACGTCCTCCATGTGCAGTGCGTCCAGGGCAAGGCAAGCATCCTTGGACTGGGCGGCCAACGACCCTGTCGCGGTGCGGATTTCAAGGTTGGCGCCCTGGCATTGCGGGGCGTCCAAGCACAACGTCCATCCAGTCGCGAGGCTCTTTGACGTGTTGTACCCCGTCCACTGCACCACCTTCAGCGGACCGTCATCCTCTAGCTGGACCGTCACCCAACGCAGGTTGGGCCCAGCCTCATGCATCCCGACAGCGTGGACATTGGACATTTCTTCCAATTTCACCCGCTCGGCACGGAGCCACTGCTTGGCCGCCGCAGCGCGGTGGAGGTGAAAACGGCCATCCACCCGGCTTGCGAAGACCAAATCTGCCCCCAACCATCCTGGAAACACCTC
The DNA here is from genome assembly GCA_913041065.1 of uncultured Flavobacteriales bacterium. Lineage (GTDB taxonomy): Bacteria > Bacteroidota > Bacteroidia > Flavobacteriales_D > Sanyastnellaceae > UBA11663. Next base: position 6,609 of record CAJWII010000013.1, on the reverse strand, counting down.
GTCTTCCACGGTGTTCAGTCCATCCAAAGGCATGGGCTCGGACCATGTGTCGTCCGGCCTGCGGTAGGACAAGAACAAATCGAGATGATCGGCACCTTCGCGGACCGCCGCCATCACGGCCACTGGTCGGTCTGGATGCATCGCCACGTGTTGCAAGTGGCCCAAGGCTGACCACGACGGCGCACGAAACGGGACAAGCGATTCAAGGCGCAGCGGTCCGCCAAGCAAAGGGGCTGAATGCAACGTCCAGGTTTGGTCCAACGACCTCACCCAATTCAGGGTGCCGTCCAGGGTGGTCAAATACACCCGCTCCCCGTCGCCGCCCACCACGGCCACGTGGTCGTCCAAGTCCCAACCCTGGCCGAGCGAGACACCCGCCGCCATGGCGAACCCCATGCACCACGTCAGCCTCCGGTTCAAGACTGAGATTGCTGCCATAAGGTTTGGGCTTGTTGCGCTTCCTCGTACCAGGCCTCCCCAAACCGCCTCAAGAGCGCGTCTTTGCAAAAATCGAGCACGGTGATTTTCTCCGCTTTGCCGCACAAACGCGCCGCCTCGCAGATGTGCCATTGGTGGTAGTTGAGGGCGGTGAAGTCGAGCAGTTCCTTGACGCGAATGGGGTACAAGTGACAGCTCATGGGCTTGCGCCATTGGGTCTTGCCCTCGAAGTAGGCGCGCTCCAACCCACATTTGGCCGTGCCGTCGGCGTCGAACACGGTGAACGCGCACTCCTTGCCCTCCACCAAAGGGGTGACCAAATCGCCGTCTGCGTCGCGCACCGACAGCCCTTGCTCCTCGACGGCTTTTCGTCCCACTTCAGGCAACAGAGGTGCCACATGGGGCCAGGCTTCTTGCAACTGGCCCACCTCCGCTTGGGTCAGTGGAGCGCCGCTGTCCCCTTCCACACAACACGCACCCTTGCACGCGGCCAGGTCGCAGGCAAAATGGGCCTCAAAGACATCTTCACTCAGCAGGGCGTTGCCAATCCGAATCATCCAAGCGAAGGTAGCGTGAACGTACCTTTCTGACATGGCCCCGACGCCACCACCTCCCCCCCCATCCCACGACGACGGGCAAGTCCAGGCCGAGCACTGGCTGCAACCTGCACGCATCCTTCGGCTCATTTCGTGGACCGTGGGGCTGACGGCCGTGTGGATCGGATGGACCCTCTCGCAAACGGGAGACTGGTCAGCCTTGGCCGAGGTGCACTGGAACGGCACCTGGCTGGGCGTCGCCATGGTGCTCGCCGTGCTCCGGGACCTGGGCTACATGTGGCGCCTCCACGTGCTCTCGGCGGGGGTCATGGGCCTGCGACGCACCGTATCCAGCATCCTGCTCTGGGAGCTCTCCTCCGCCCTCACCCCTTCGGTGGTGGGTGGAAGCGCCGTAGCCACGTTCATCTTGCACCGGAACGGGTTGAACTGGGGAAGGAGTTTGGCCACCGTCATGGCCACCGCATTGATGGACGAGCTGTTCTTTTTGACTGCCTTACCGATCGTGGGCTTGGCCGTAGGCTGGAACGTATTCCTTCCGGCGTCGGCGTCTTGGATTGAGGGCTCCATCCCTGTCATTTTTGGCGGTGGGGTGGCGTTCATGGCGAGCCTGGCCGTGCTCTTGTCTTCTGCCCTGTTCTGGGCCCCTGGCCCAACCCACCGGGCCCTCTGCCACCTGGCCTCCCGCCCCTGGATGTCGCGGTGGGCTGACAAGATTGAAACCTTCGCAGGCGATTTGAAGGTGGCCTCGCGAGGCTTGCGAGGTATGCCGTGGACCACATGGTGCGCGGCCGCTTGCGCCACCGCGCTCAGTTGGACAGCCCGGTTCTTGACCTTGAATGCGGTGTTGTTGGCGTTCGTGGCCCCCATGTTGGACTGGACGGAGGTGTCGCAATTCGACGTTTGGGCTAGGCAGCTCTCGCTGTGGACGGTGATGCTCATCAGCCCCACGCCAGGCTCAGCCGGACTCGCTGAATTGGCCTTGCCGGCATTCTTGTCGGGTGTGCTGCCTTTGGTGCTGGCTCCGGCGGCCTGGACGGCGCTGGTTTTGGTCTGGAGGTTGCTCACCTACCACCTGTATGTGCTGATGGGGGCCATGACCTTGCCGGTTTGGTTGAAACAAACTGGTGCCCCCTCTCGTACCTTTCGAAACCTATGAGCGACAACCCCAACACCCCAGGACGCGGCACCCTCGCAGTGCACGCAGGCGTAGAACCGGACCCAACCACCGGGGCCATCATGACCCCCGTCTACTTGACCTCGACCTACGTCCAAGACGGCGTGGGCAACCACAAAGGTTTCGAGTATTCCCGCACCCACAACCCGACCCGTTCCGCGTTGGAGGACGCGTTTGCCGCCCTCGAGCACGGCAAGCACGGGTTTTCTTTCGCCTCCGGTTTGGCGGCCATGGACACGGTGCTCAAGACGTTGAAGCCCGGGGACGAGGTGATCAGCACCAACGATCTCTACGGGGGCAGCTACCGCCTGTTCACCACGGTCTTCGCCCACTACGGCATCACCTTCCACTTCGTGGATTTGAGCGACCTCGACGCGCTGCAAGCCGCCTTGAACGAGCACACGCGCTTGGTGTGGATTGAAACGCCGACCAACCCCATGATGCAAATCACGGACATCGCAGCGGTCGTCAGCTTGGTGAAAGGCTCGGAAGCGCGTGTGGTGGTGGACAACACGTTCGCCTCCCCCATGCTCCAGAACCCGTTGGACCTGGGGGCGGACATGGTGATGCACAGCGTGACCAAATACCTCGGCGGCCACTCCGACGTGGTGATGGGCTGCTTGGTGACGTCGGACGACGCCTGGGCAGAACAAATCGGAACCCTTCAAAACTCCTGCGGGGCGGTGTCTGGACCGATGGACTGCTTCTTGGTCCTGCGCGGACTCAAAACCTTGCACTTGCGCATGCAGCGACACTGCGAAAACGGCGAGGTGGTGGCCCGTCATTTGGCCAAGCATCCTGGCATTTCCAAAGTGCACTGGCCAGGCTTTGAGGACCACCCCGGGCACGATGTCGCGGCACGTCAAATGCACGGCTTTGGCGGCATGGTGGCGTTCACCCTGGCCGACGACAACCTCGAGACGGCAAAAGCTGTGGTGGCTGGCACCAAGCTGTTCACCCTGGCCGAATCCTTGGGGGGCGTCGAAAGCCTGATCGGACACCCTGCCACCATGACCCACGCCAGCATCCCGAAGGGGGTGCGCGAAAAAACAGGCGTCACCGACGGACTGATCCGCTTGAGCGTGGGGGTGGAAGACGCCACAGATTTGCTCGCCGACTTGGACCAGGCCCTGGCCTCAGCGATTGCAGGCCGTGGCTAACATGGCCGTGGTCGGCGCCGGACTCGTCGGCAGCTTGTGGGCCCGTATGCTGGGTAACCGTGGGCACGACGTGGTCGTCTACGAACGCCGACCAGACCCGCGCAACCTCAAGCTGTCTGCGGGACGAAGCATCAACCTCGCCTTGAGCGACCGGGGATGGAAAGCCCTGGAATTGGCTGGCGTGGCCGACGCGGTGCGTGAGATTGCGTTGCCGATCACCGGCCGACGCATGCATGCGGTGGACGGCACGCGAACCTACCAGCCCTACGGCATGGAAGGGCAGTGCATCTACTCGGTGTCGCGCGCCGGACTGAACCGCATCCTTGTGGAGTGCGCCGAGGCCATGCCCAACGTTCGGTTTGAATTCGACCACAAAAGCCTGGGCTACAACCGCGGCGAAGCTGGCGTGACCCTGCACTTGGAGCGCCAAGGAGAACCCTTGGAAGTGACGGTGGACCGCCTGTTTGGGACGGACGGCGCATTCAGCGCCATCCGTGGCCGCATGGCGCGGAACGACCGGTTCGATTTCGAGCAGCGTTACTTGCCCCACGGCTACAAGGAGGTGCCCATGTTGCCAGGCGCCGACGGAGACTTCCAAATGGAGGCCGACGGATTGCACATCTGGCCCCGAGGTCACTTCATGTTGATGGCCCTGCCCAACCCCGACAAGACATTCACGTGCACGTTGTTTGGCCCGTACGAAGGCCCCGACGGGCTGGACTCCTTGACAGACGACGACAGCGTGCAACGGTTCTTCAACACGCATTTCCCAGACGTGGTGCCCTTGCTGCCCAACCTCACTGAAGACTGGAAAACCCACCCCACATCGTCGCTGGTGATGATCCGATGCAACCCCTGGAACGACGGCGACCAAGTGGCCCTGATGGGGGACGCCTCCCACGCCATTGTGCCGTTCTACGGGCAAGGCATGAACAGCGGCATGGAAGATTGCACCGTGCTGGACGGACTCCTCGAGGCGCATGAGAATTGGGACGACATCATGTCGGAATACACGCGTCTTCGGAAACCCGCAGGCGACGGCATCATGGAACTTGCGCTTCAGAATTACATCGAAATGCGTGACCTCACGGGCGACCGCAGGTTCTTGCTCCAAAAGAAGCTGGAGGCCCGGCTCCAACAAGCCCACCCCGACGCGTGGTTGCCCTTGTATTCCTTGGTCACCTTCAGCCACACCCCTTACCACGAGGCGCTGCATCGGGGACGCCTTCAACAGCAGGCGATGGAGACGGTCCTGGATGCGCCAGAAGCGTGGGGGCATTTCGAGGACGACCGTTGGATGACTTCGGTCTTGCAAACGCTTGACACATTGACCGAAGCCCAGCACGCATGAAGGCGCTTTCGCTTGTCCTGATCACGTGCACCTGCATTCTGACAGGATGGAGTCAAGGCGTGTGGGACGACCCGTTTGAGAGCACGCGCAGGACGCACGACACTGAGGCATGGACACTGTCTGCAGGGACCAGCCATGTTCATGCTGGACCCTCCTCATGGAATTCAAGTTGGGTGCTCAACCACGGAACCGCGGCAGCGCCCAAATTGGACACCTTGCACGACGGGCTTTGGACATCGTTGCCGTCCACCCAATGGCGGTTGGGCCTCGGCCACTTGTGGCTGCTTGAAGACATGTTGTGGTCGGACCGCCTCCACGTGGACGTCGGCGTCTCCCGCATGGTGAAGCAGGAGCAATTTCTCGGAAGAATCAAGGACGTGAACGGCACCAACTCCTCCCTCGTGGTGGTGGATGAACTCCTCTTGCATGAGGGGAAATCCTGGGTGTTGGATGGCCAACTCCACTTGCTCAGTGCCGCAGTCACTGGACCGGATGCATTCGTGGAATGGAGCGCGGGCGTGCGCGGCGCCTGGGTCTTCAAGCAACAGTCCGACACATTGGCGCCCATCTTCTTTGAGTCGGCCACCTTGCCGGCCTGGCACGTCGCTTGGACAGCCGGCGTGGGCGTCGGATTCAAGGTGTACCGCGGGCGCATGCTTCGCCTGCGCGTGGAAGCCGACTGGCTGCAATTGGCGCAGGCACGCACCCCGGACGTGGTTCGGGTGGTGGACGCCGATGTACGAGGCCTGAATTGGTTGCAAGGAGGTTACCGGCCTTGGCGTGTGACCCTGACCCACGACCTGTTTCGAAGAAAACCAGCGGAGAGTTGCGCCAACCCCACACGGAGCGAGGCGTCCAAGACGCTGTTTGACCCCAAGAAGATGAAAGGCGGCAAAAAGGCCAAGTCCAAAGGCTTCAAAAAAGCCCTTGAAGAGCGGGAAGATTGGCTGGATTGATCAGCTGCGTTCCTCGCACAGTTCCACCAGCACCTTGGCTGTGTCCGAGGGATGCAAAAAGGCGATGCGCTTGTTGTCTGCCCCGTCCTTGGGTCCTGAAATGACACGGTATCCCTCCTTCTCCAGACGCGCCATTTCCGCCTCGAGGTCATCCACCAAGAACGCCACGTGATGCAATCCGGGTCCGCGCTTGGCGATGTGACGGGCAATAGGGCCGTCGTCGGTGGTCGATTCGAGCAATTCCACCTTGCTGTCGCCCGTCTGGAAAAAGGACGTGATCACGCCTTCGTCCGCGACTTCTTCTCGCTTGTAGGGCTTGACGTTCAAGACATCCTCAAAAATTTTTTCCGCAGAGGCCAAATCGGCCACCGCAATGCCCAGGTGTTCAAGTTGCTTCATGCCGCCAAATTAGGCCTGAGCTACCTTTGGCTGCATGTACGATCCCACTGTTCTCCCGCTTGATTTGACAGGCAAGCATGCGTTGATGTGCGGCGCCTCCCAAGGCATTGGTTTTGCCGCGGCCCAGCAGCTCGCTGGTCTTGGCGCCACCGTGACGCTGCTCGCCAGGAACGAAGCGCGGTTGAAGGACGCCCTGACCGCAATGCCCGGCGAAGGGCACCACATCGCGGTGGCCGATTTCATGGACAACGAGGCTGTGCGCGCCACCGTCGACGCTGTGGTCAGGGCTCGTCCTGTTCACATCTTGGTGAACAACACGGGAGGTCCTGCTGGAGGCCCCATCACCGAAGCACGCGCGGACGCATTTGAAGACACCTTCCGCCAGCACTTGGTGAACAACCAGCTCTTGGCGCAAGCGGTCTTCCCAGGCATGAAAGCCGCGGGATGGGGCCGCATCGTGAACGTCATCAGCACGTCTGTCAAAGCCCCGCTCATCGGCTTGGGGGTGTCCAACACTGTGCGAGGCGCCGTCGCGAACTGGGCCAAGACCTGGGCCACCGAAGTGGCTGCCCCC
>CAJWII010000012.1 GCA_913041065.1 uncultured Flavobacteriales bacterium | reverse complement strand
CACTGGGACTTTGAGGTCGGTGTGGTTGGCGGCAAACCCGCTGTGTGTTCCGTTCCCATTCGAGACTGGCAGGTGGAACCAGGCGAAACCAAGCACATCACCTTCAGTGTTGATGTTGGTTCCTGCTGTTGTGGACCCAAGAAATTCGTCTATCCAATCCCCACTCCCTGAAGTTAACAATGGGTGGTCGCCCTCGGCCGTGGTGGCTCCGAGTGTGAGGTAGCTGTCGAATGCCAATTCAGGGAAAGAGCCAAAGACGGCCGGAATGACACCGCTGGCATTCCAGCTCGGGTTGGCGGGGTGGTTGTACCATTCACCGGACGTGGATTCCAGAATCATAGGGTTGTCCGCGTCTCCGCCGCACGAGAGCAGAAAATCGTCGTCGTTGAGCATGTGCATCGCCAAACGGTATGTTGTTTGGCCAGCCAGTTCCCCTTCGGTGTGGACGGCGACTTGCTCCACCTCCAACCAATAACCCAAGGGGACATTTGTGGAGTTGGAAAAGCCATCCGACAATTGCGGCGCAGCGCTGAGTGTCAGGCAAGACACTGCGAAGCACAGGATGAAAGTCAAAGAGTTCTTCATTGTCGAGAAGACTTGGTGAGATTGTGTGAAAGAAGCATTCAACTTCAATTCCCGGGACGTGCGTTGGGTTGCTATGCGCACGTGGCGGTCCCGCGGGGAGTTCAGTGAGTCGTTCATGTTGGATGTCGACGGCATAAGGTCCATCTCAAGCGAAAATAATACATAAACCCGAACAAATCAAACATAAATGCGGATTCGTCGGGCAAAAACACTTTTTGGTCAGTTTCGCGAATTTACGACAGCCTCACCAGGCTCAAGCCCAGAGTTTTAGACATTCTGTCCACAGAAAAAAGCCCCCGGACTGCAGGCTTTTCGAAGACTGGATTTGGAGGCCTTAAGCGACCACGTTCACAATGCGTCCGGGCACGACGATGACCTTGCGAATGGCCTTGTCTCCGAGTTGTTCCAAGGTTTTGTCATGGGTCCGGATGAAGGCCTCCACCTCGGGTGGGGGCATGGAGGCTGCGAGCTCAACTTTAAAACGAACCTTGCCGTTGAACGACACCGGGTAGGTCACTGAATCTTCCACCAAAAACGCGCGGTCAGCCACGGGCCACTTGGCGTCAAGCACAGAACCGTTTCCACCCGCTGAAACCCAAAGCTCTTCGGCCAGGTGGGGGGCGTACGGGCTCAACAAAATGGCCAAGGGTTGGAGGGCATTTTGTCCCACCTCATTGGAGGCCGAGGAGAGTTCATTGACTGCAATCATAAGTGCACTGACCACGGTGTTGAAGGCGTGGCGGTCGAGGTCGTCCGTCACTTTGGCGATCGCCTTGTGGACGATGCGGAGGGCCTTGTCGGACGCTTCGGCAGGCATCGCGCCGTCGGAGAGGGCTTGGGTGTACAGACGTTGCGTTTTGCGCAAAAAATTGTGGACTCCACTGATGCCTTGGGTGTCCCATGGTTTGTGCTGCGTGAGCGGCCCCAAGAACATTTCGTAACAGCGCAACGTGTCGGCGCCATAGCGTTCGACCAAATCGTCTGGCGTTTGCACGTTGTATTTCGACTTGGACATCTTCTCGACTTCGTGGCCGCAGAGGTAAGAGCCGTCGTCTTCCAAGATGAACTCGGCTTGGGCGTATTCCGGCCTCCAAGCACGGAAGCCTTCCAGGTCCAGCTTGTCGTTGTCCACGAGGTTGATGTCAACGTGGAGCCGCTGTGTGGCGTGGGCTTTGCGCTGGCTTGCCGTCACGAAGGTGTCCGTGCCCTGGATGCGATAAACGAAGCTTGAACGGCCCAAGATCATCCCCTGGTTGATCATCCCTTTGAACGGCTCGTCAAAGCCAATGTGCCCTCGGTCGTGCAAGAATTTGGTCCAAAAACGCGCGTAAAGCAGATGCCCTGTGGTGTGCTCAGCCCCGCCGACGTAGAGGTCCACTTGGCCCCAGTAATCGCTCTTGTCTAGGGCGCAGAACGCGTTGTCGTTGTGGGGGTCCATGTACCGCAAAAAGTACCAGCTGCTTCCCGCCCAGCCAGGCATGGTGTTCGTCTCCATGGCGTCGCCTTGGAACACAGGCCAATCCTCCTTCGCGGCACGGGCCAACGGGGGTTCACCATCTTCTGTGGGCAAATAAGCGTCCACTTTCGGAAGGGTCACGGTGGCGTCGGTGATGCGCTGGGCGATGCCTCGCTCGTACTTGATGGGGAACGGTTCACCCCAGTAGCGTTGGCGGCTGAAGACCGCGTCCCGGATGCGGTGATTGATGGTCCGTGACCCTACGCCTTGGGCTTCCACCCAGTCGATGGCCAAAGGAATGGCGTCGGCGGCTTTCATGCCGCTCCATTCGCCGCTGTCGCAGAGGATGGCGCCTTTGTCGGCGCAAACTGCTTCTTGCGTGTCCACACCTTCAAAAATCGCTGGGATGTCCAGCCCGAAGTGCGTGGCGAATTTCCAGTCTCGCTCGTCGCCTGCAGGCACCGCCATGATGGCGCCTGTGCCATAACCAGCCAAGACGTAATCGGCAATCCACACGGGAATCAACGCGCCAGAAAGAGGGTGCACAACGTGCCCGCCGGTGAAGACCCCGGAGATGGATTTGTCGCCTTGTCGGTCGCGTTCGGATTTGAGTCCTGCGGCGGCGACGTAGGCGTCCACCTCTTGACGTTGTGCGTCTGTCGTCAGCTGGGCGACCAAGCTGTGCTCCGGCGCGAGGACCATGAACGACACGCCGTGCAGGGTGTCGGGGCGGGTGGTGAACACTTCAACCTCGGCGCCCGACGCGTCGGGATTCCCTTGGTTGTCGGCAACCGCAAAACGAACCGACGCCCCCTCTGAGCGTCCAATCCAGTGGCGCTGCGCGTCTTTCACGCTGTCTGTCCAATCCAAATTGTCCAAACTGTCGAGCAAGCGGTCCGCGTAGGCGGTGATGCGCATCATCCATTGGCGCATGGTCTTCTTCACGACGGGGTGTCCTCCGCGTTCGGACAACCCGTCCTTGACTTCGTCGTTGGCGAGCACGGTGCCGAGGGCGGGGCACCAATTGACTTCGCTGTCCGCGAGGTACGCAATTCGGAAGGACATGAGGACTTCGGCGCGTTGCTGTTCGGACATGCTGTCCCAATCGGTTGCCGTGAAGGTTCCGTCGAAATGGGTCCCAAAATGGGGGAAGCTCAGTCCCTTCCACCAGTGTTCGTCGCACGCGGCGTGGACGTTGAAATTGCCATTCTCGGCGAACGCCTCGGTGAGGGCAGCGATCGGTCGCGCCTTTTGGGCTTTCATGTCGTACCAGCTCTCGAACAGCTCCCCAAAAATCCATTGGGTCCACTTGTAGTACGAGGGGTCGCTGGTGCGGACTTCCCGGGACCAATCGAAGCAAAACCCGAGCTGTTCCAATTGGTCGCGGTACCGGGCGATGTTCTGCTCGGTGGTGACGGCGGGGTGTTGGCCGGTTTGGATGGCGTACTGCTCCGCCGGAAGGCCAAAACTGTCGTACCCCATAGGGTGAAGGACGTTGAAGCCCTTGTGGCGCTTGTACCTGGCGTAGACGTCGGACGCGATGTATCCGAGCGGGTGCCCCACGTGCAAGCCGGCCCCGGAAGGGTAGGGGAACATGTCCAACACGTAGTACTTGGGTTTGGAAGTGTCTTCGGTCACCTTGTAGGCGTCTGAATCCTTCCACGTGCGTTGCCATTTGGCCTCAATCGCCCGAAAATCGTAGTCCATGCGGCAAAGTTAACGCCCCAAACTCGACCTTCGCTTGCGATGAACCCCTTGAAATCACTGGATGTGGGAGGCCGTGTTCCACCTCTGTTGCAGGGGCTCTATCGGGTGATTTGGCCAGGCACAACTTGGTCGGTGGCAGGCTCGGATGCGGTGCACCTGACGTTCGACGACGGGCCGGACCCAGAGGTCACCCCATGGGTGTTGGACATTCTGGCCCAACATGGCGCCAAGGCGACGTTTTTTGTGGTGGGCGACCAAGCGGCCAAGCATCCTGAGGTTCTGGAAGCGGTGCAGGCGGCAGGTCACGCGGTTGGAGGACACACCATGCGTCACGAGTTGGGTTGGCGCACGGACACCACCCCCTACGTGCAGTCGGCGCTGACATCCATCGACGGGTTGCAGCCTTTGTTTCGTCCGCCCTATGGAAAAATGACGCCCGCCCAAGCGCAGCGCATCGGGGCGCAAGCGGACCTCATCATGTGGGACGTGTTGAGCGGCGATTTTGCCTTGGACGTGCACAAGGCAAGCGAAGTGTCCTCGGCCCAAGCCCGGCTTCAACGGCGCACCAAGCCTGGCAGCGTGGTCGTGTTCCACGACAGCGCCAAGCATGCCGAGGGGCTCAAGGCGTTGCTTCCAGACTACCTCAGCTGGCTGTCCCAGAATGGTGTTCCGATGAGGGCGATCAGCCCTTGTCCGAAGAGGCGGCTTCCCGAAGGAGCTTGAGCTTGGCCTTGATCTCGTCGATCTCGCGCTGGTAACCGCGGATGGTCTTCTGCGCTTGTTCGCGAATCGATTCCGCGCCCTTGCCTGTGAAGCGTTCCATGTTCTCCTCGGTCGACGTGATGCGCTGCTGCAGGCGGCCAATCTTGTCGCGGAGGATGCTTTGCTCGCGACGCAGGTCACGAGAGTCGCCTGAGGCGAGCTTTTCGATGCGCTTGGTATAGGTCTGCACGCTGCGCTCCGAACGGGCGGCGCTCAGGGCGTCGTAGTGCTTGTCCATGGCGGTGCGGAACCGCTCCATGATGCTGTCGAGGCTCTTTCTGGGGATGAAGCCAATCTCGCGCCATTCGGTGCTGAACGCCTTCAGGGTTTCGAGGTCCGCATTCCGGTTGTCGGAAAGGGTGAACGCCTCGATTTTCTCGAGCAACGCCTGCTTCAAGGCCAAATTTGCCTTCTCCTCTTTGTTGCGGTCGGCAAACTGGGCCTTCTTGGCTTTGAAGAACACGTCTTGGGCGGTCCGGAAGCGCTTCCACAGCTTGTGCTCGTCGCCTGGTGCGCAAGGTCCAGCGGCTTTCCAAGCTTGCTGCAATCGGACCATGGCGTCGGACGTGGCTTTCCATTCTGTGCTGGACTGAATCGCCTCGGCTTCGTCGATCAATTTGACCTTCTTCTCTTTGGCCACTTTGCTCGACGCCTTGACGCGGTCGTAGAAGACCTGCTTGCGCTCAAAGAACACGTCGGCCGCCTCCCGGAACTGGCCCCAAAGCGCCTCGTTGTGCTCCTTGCCGGCAAAGCCCACGGCTTTCCACTGGCCCTGCAAATCGACCACCTGCTTGGTGGCGACTTGCCAGCCTTTGTGGTCGTTGACGTCTTGCGTCAAGACTTCTTGAAGGGCGGTGATCAGTGCCTCCTTCTGGGTTTTGTGCACCTCAAACTGGGCGCGGATGCCGTCGTAATAGGACTTCACAGCGTCGAACGTTTCGCGCGTCAGGCCAAAGAAGGTGTCGGCCATTTCTTGGTAAGTCTCGCGCGGAGAGGGCCCCACGTCGAACCATTGCTTTTGAAGGCCCCGCGCCAGGGTCTCTCGCTCTTTGAGGTCTTCGATGGTGGCGAGCGTTTTCGCTTGCTCAATCAACCCTTGTTTCAACACCAAGTTTTTCTGCAAGTCGTGCTCTTGGAGCTGCTTGTAGATGTTGATGTTGTAGAAAAACTCGTCCCGGAGACGGTGGTACTCGTCGTGGATTTCCTTGTAGCGGTCGCCAGGGACTTCGCCCGTGGCTTCCCACTTCTCACGCACCTCGTTGAACCTCGCGAAAGCTGCCCCGATGTTTTCCTCTTCCTGGATCGTTTTGCGCAGCTCGTCGATGAGGGTGGTCTTCACCTCGAGGTTGGCCCGCTGCTCCTCGGCAATGTGCTGACGCCAAGCCTTTTCGCGTTCTTTGAAGTGGGTCACCAATTCGTTGAACGCCAATTCTTCAGGGCTGGGCTTGAATTCGAATTTCTCGTCGGCTTCGTGTTCTTCTTTCTCCCAAGCGTCGCGCTGGGTGCGGAAGTCTTCTTGAATCAGACTGCGAAAGGAATCGATCTCGGTGCGCACATCCTTGCGGATGGCCTCCAAATCCTCGTTGGTCAAGAGGGTTTGGATACGTTGCAAAATTTCTGACCGCATGGCGGTAAAGTTGAGGTTGTTGAGGGCTGCAATTTACGGGGTTTTGATGCACCTTCCATTTGTGGAAAGCGAATTGAAGGAGCCCACCCCCCCTGCAGCTGTGCTCGAACGCATGCGGGCGTGGTGCGGGATGAGGGACAGGTCGGAGCGAGAGGCGGAACAGAAATTGAAGGGCTTGCTGGCGAAGGTGGAACCCCTGCCTGCGGTCACACTCAGGGCGCAATGGTTGTGCGACTGGATGGACCTTCTTGTGGAGGAAGGAAGCCTGGACGACGCCCGTTGCGCGGACTCCTATGTGCGTGTGCACTTGGAACACAAGTCGTGGGGGCCCTTGAAAATCAAAGCGGCTCTGTCCGCCCGTGGGGTGGCCCGCATCCATATCGACCAGGCGCTGGCCCAATTCGACGAGGCCCGCTGGCAGCGAGAAGCAGACGACTTGGCGGCGCGCCGGGCGGACGAGTTGGCGACCCGACGGCCGCGGGTGGCGCGGTGGTTGTTGGGCCGTGGATTCCCCCAGCGCATGGTGCTCAACGCCATCGACCGCGCGGGGCAAGGCTGAGCACAAGGGCTTGGGCCGGGGCGCGTACTTTTGTCCCATGTTGACGATGGACCAAATCGCGGCCTTGGGCAAGCGCGTGGACGAGTTGAAAGACTACCTCGGTGTGGAGCAGAAGAGGATGGAAATTGCCGAGGACGAGAAGCTCACCCAGGACCCTGAGTTTTGGAACGACCCCAAGGAAGCGGAGAAGGTCATGAAGCGCATGCGGACCAAGCAGGGGTGGGTGGAGTCTTACGACAGCTGCGCCTCTGCGGTGGAAGACATCCAGGTGCTTCACGAATTCATGAAGGCCGGCGAGGCCGAAGAATCCGAGGTCAACACGGCCTTCGAATCGGCCCAAATCGCCATCGAGGAGCTCGAGTTCAAGAACATGTTGAGCGCGGAAGAGGACAGTTTGAACGCCGTGATGCAAATCACGTCGGGCGCCGGCGGCACAGAGAGTTGCGACTGGGCCTCCATGCTCATGCGCATGTACCGCATGTACGGCGACAAAAACGGCTTCAAGGTCAAGGAACTCGACCTTCAAGACGGTGACGTGGCCGGCATCAAGCAGGTGACCATGGAGTTCTCGGGGGACTTTGCATTTGGCATGCTGAAAGGGGAAAACGGCGTGCACCGCCTCGTGCGCATCAGCCCATTCGACAGCAACGCACGTCGCCACACCAGCTTCGTGTCGGTGTACGTGTACCCCTTGGTGGACGACACCATCGACATCCATGTCAACCCGGCCGACATCACCTGGGAAACCTTCCGTTCTGGCGGGGCAGGGGGGCAGAACGTGAACAAGGTCGAAACCGGTGTTCGCTTGCGTCACGCGCCGACGGGCATCATCATCGACAACACCGAAACCCGCTCCCAACTCGGCAACAAGGAAAAAGCCATGCAGCTCCTGAAATCGCAGCTGTACGAGATGGAGATTGCCAAGCGCAACGAGGCCCGTGCTGAGATTGAGGCGGGCAAAAAGAAAATCGAATGGGGCTCGCAGATTCGGTCTTACGTGATGCAGCCTTACAAAATGGTCAAGGACGTGCGTACCGGACACGAGACCTCCAACGTCGACGCCGTGATGAACGGCGAAATCGACGGATTCCTCCGGGCCTACCTCATGGGGGAAGGCGCCGGAGCCGACCACAACGACGACGTGTGACCGTTGCCGTTCCATTGACAGACCCGACCACTTCCTAAACCCACAGACCATGTCGACCCGCATCGAAAAAGACACCCTTGGCGAAGTTCACGTGCCCGCGGACAAATACTGGGGCGCCCAAACTGAGCGTTCACGCAACAACTTCAAGATTGGCCCGGTGGGGTCGATGCCCATGGAGGTGGTGCACGCCTTCGCGCATTTGAAGCGGGCCGCGGCCCTGACCAACACCGAACTCGGGGTGTTGGACGCCGGCAAGAAGGACTTGATTGTGGCGGCGTGCGAGGAAATCCTCGCGGGCAAGCTGGACGATCAGTTTCCTTTGGTGGTGTGGCAAACAGGGTCGGGCACCCAAAGCAACATGAACGTGAACGAGGTTGTGGCGAATCGCGCCCACGTCTTGGCGGGTTGTGTTTTGGGCCAAGGGGACCGTCCCGTGCACCCCAACGACGACGTGAACAAGAGCCAAAGTTCCAACGACACGTTCCCCACGGCCATGCACATTGCAGCGTACAAGGCTGTGGTGGAAACCACCCTCCCCGGGGTGAAACGTTTGCGCGACGCGCTTCAGACCAAGGCCGAGTCGTTCTATGACGTGGTCAAGATTGGCCGCACCCACTTGATGGACGCGACGCCCTTGACGTTGGGACAGGAGTTTGGCGGGTACGTGGCGCAGCTGGAGTTCGGGCTGAAGGCTTTGCGCAACACCCTGCCCCACTTGGAGCAGTTGGCCTTGGGCGGCACGGCCGTAGGCACCGGCATCAACACCCCAGAAGGGTACGACGTCCGGGTCGCGGCGCACATCGCCGAGTCCACCGGCCATCCTTTCGTGTCCGCCGAGAACAAATTTGAAGCGCTCGCGGCCCACGACGCCATTGTGGAGACGCACGGGGCATTGAAGCAGCTCGCCGTTTCGCTGAATAAAATTGCCAACGACATCCGTATGATGGGTTCCGGCCCGCGCTCAGGCATTGGCGAGTTGTTGCTGCCTGCCAACGAACCTGGCTCCAGCATCATGCCCGGCAAAGTCAATCCCACCCAGTGCGAGGCCATGACCATGGTGTGCGCCCAGGTGATGGGCAACGACGTGGCGGTGACGGTCGGAGGCACCCAAGGCCACTACGAACTGAATGTGTTCAAGCCGATGATGGCCCGGAACATCCTGGAGTCAGCACGCCTAATTGGCGACGCGTGCGAGTCTTTTGCAGCGCATTGCGTGGACGGCATCCAGGCGAACGAATCGCGCATCGCCGAGTTGGTGGACAACAGCTTGATGCTCGTGACGGCACTCAACACCAAGATCGGGTACTACAAGGCGGCTGAAATCGCAGGCAAGGCGCATGCCGAGGGGACCACGTTGAAGGCCGCGGCGCTCTCCACGGGCTACCTCACTGAGGAAGAGTACGACGCGTGGGTGGTGCCAGGAGACATGGTGGGACGCCGCTGAGGCTCACACCAACGGCTCGCCTTTCTCGCGCTTCAATTCGCCCACCAGGGTCTTTACCCATTGCTCGTCCGACGCTGGGCACACCAACAAGGCGTGCGGGGTGTCGACCACGATGTAGTCGTGCAGCCCTTTCAGTGCTACGAATTTGTGGGCGGTCTCGGAGGCGTTGCCCACCACCAAGTTTTGGGCGGCGTCCACGGCGTGCAGCTCCACGTTGGCGACCGCATTCCCTTGGTCGTCCTTGGACAATTTTTCCTTCAAGCTGCCCCAGGTGCCAAGGTCAGACCACCCGATGTCGCACAAGACGACTTGCACGTTGGCGGCCTTCTCCATGATGCCGTAGTCGATGCTGATGTTTTCGCAGTTTCCGTACACCGCCGCGAGGGCTTGGGTGTCTTGGAGGTCCAATTCGGCGAAGTCATGAAGCATGTCGGGCAAGTGGTCTTCAAACGCGGATTGGATGTTGCGCAACGACCACACAAAAATTCCACTGTTCCAGCAAAAATCACCTGACGCCAAAAACGCCTGCGCGGTCTCCAAGTCGGGTTTCTCCGTGAACGTCTTTACTGGACGCACCTCGGCGCGTTCTGTGTCGTGCGGCTCCTCGTGCTGGATGTAGCCGTAACCGGTGTCCGGGCGGGTGGGCTGGATGCCCAAGGTGACCAGGCTGTCGGTGTTGCGCGTGGTGTCCAAGGCCGTGGCGCACACGTCGAGGAACCCCGACTCGTCCAGGATCAAGTGGTCGGAAGGGGCCACCACCATGGCCGCCTCAGGGTCGCGCGCCGCGACGACGGCGTTGGCGTAAGCAATGCAGGGCGCGGTGTTGCGCGTGAACGGCTCACACAGGATGTTCTCTTCAGGCAACCGCGGCAAGTGTTGGGCCACCTGGTCTTTGTAGCGCGCGTTGGTCACCACCAAAATGTGGTCGGCCGGCACGAGCTTTTCCAAACGGTCGAAGGTCATGCGGATGAGGGACCGCCCCGTGCCCAGGATGTCCAAGAACTGCTTGGGTTCTTCTGAGCGCGACATCGGCCAAAAACGTGAGCCGATGCCTCCGGCCATGATGACGGCGAAGGTGTTGGGGATGTGGGCCATGGGCGTCAATGATGGGGTTGGGCAGGCACGGACCACTCTGGGCAGGTGGGGCACTTGCCTTTCGTCGCTTTGGTCGTGGTGCATCCCGTGCAGGTCAAACCAACGAGGAGCAAAGCGGCAGAGAGAACTCGAAGGAGGTTCAGGTTCATGACCGCGAAGTTAACTCTTACCTTCGGGGCATGGGTCTCTTCTTCCACATCGGGCGTTACGCGTCGTTCCTGCGGAGCGTGCTGAGGCGCCCTGAAAAGGCGTCGGTGTTCCGGCGTCTGCTGGCAGAGGAGATGGCGGCAATTGGACTCCAAAGTTTGGGAATTGTGGCCTTGCTCAGCGTGTTCATGGGCGCCGTCATATGCATTCAAACGGCCCACCAAATCGGAGGCTGGATCCCGGTGTACACCATCGGTTTCACGGTGCGTCAGACCATGATCCTGGAATTCAGCCCAACGTTGATTCCTGTGATTTTGGCGGGCAAGGTGGGTTCCAACATCGCGTCCCAGCTGGGCACGATGCGAGTCACCGAGCAAATCGACGCGCTGGAAATCATGGGGGTCAACAGCGCGGGACACCTCGTGTTGCCCAAGATGTTGGCCGCACTCATTTGCATTCCCTTCCTGGTCATCTTGAGCATGGGCCTGGGCATCGGTGCTGGAGCTTGGGTGGCCGTGTCGGCAGGGCTGAGCTCCATGGCCGATTTCGAGTACGGCATGCGCATTGACTTCAACGCCTTCGACGTCACCTACGCACTCCTTAAGACCTGCGTTTTTGCATTGATCATCAGCTCGGTCAGTGCTTACCACGGGTATCACACGTCGGGCGGTGCCTTGGAGGTGGGGCGGAGCAGCACCAAAGCGGTGGTGTACGCGGTTGTGATTGTGATGATCGCCAATTTGTTGTTGACCCAAATGCTTTTGGGCTGATTCTGGTGCCATGATTGAGATCCATCGCTTGTCCAAATCCTTCGGAGACCAACAGGTCCTCCACGACATCTCCGCCACGTTTCATCCCGGCAAGGTCAACTTCATCATTGGCCGAAGTGGGTCCGGGAAAAGCGTGATGACGAAATGCACCGTGGGCTTGCTCGAGCCGGACCAAGGGCACGTGTCTTACGACGGACGCGATTTCACCGCCATGGACCGCATGGGCCGCAAGGCCGTGCGTCAGGAAATCGGCATGCTTTTCCAGGGCAGTGCCCTCTTCGACAGCATGACCGTGGAGGAGAATGTCATCTTTCCACTGCGCATGTTTGCAGACCACAGCGAAGCAGAGATGCGGGACCGTGCTGCGTTCTGCCTCGAGCGTGTGGAGCTCCCCCACGCGGCGGTCAAATACCCGTCTGAATTGAGTGGGGGCATGCAGAAGCGCGTGGGCATCGCCCGGGCCATCGCGATGAACCCGAAATACTTGTTTTGCGACGAACCCAACTCCGGGTTGGATCCTCAAACAAGCATTGTCATCGACAACCTCATCGGGGACTTGACCGCGGAATTCAACATGACGACCGTGGTCGTGTCCCACGACATGAACAGCGTCATGGAGGCGTCGGACTTCATTCACTTTGTGCACCAAGGCCAAATTGCCTGGCACGGTCCCTCGGACGACCTGCTTCATGCCGAACACCCCGAGCTGGAAGCCTTCATCTTCGCCTCCAAACTCATGAAGAAAGTTCGGTCCAACCCCAGGCCTAAGCCATGAGTGAGCAGTTTGAACCCTACACGCTCCCGCGGTTGACAGACGAAGAGATGGTCGCCCAGAGCCGGGCGTTTTTTGAGGAAATGAACACGCGCAGGAGTGTGCGGGTGTTTTCTCCAGACCCCATTCCCCTGGAGGCGGTGCGCAACTGCATCGACACAGCGAGCACGGCGCCTTCGGGGGCGCACAAGCAGCCCTGGACGTTTTGTTTGGTCACTGATCGGGCGCTTAGAAAAGAGATTCGGAAGGCGGCGGAGGAGGAAGAGTTCAAGAATTACCACGGCCGCATGAGTGAGGTGTGGTTGGAGGACCTCAAGCTCTTTGGCACCGACCACATCAAGCCCTTCATTGAAGACGCACCGGCCTTAATTGTGGTGTTCAAACAGGTTCACGACACAGCGGACAGGACCGGCAAGAAGCCCAACTATTACGTGAACGAAAGTGTGGGCATTGCCGTGGGCATGTTGTTGACGGCCCTTCACCGCATCGGATTGGTGGCCTTGACCCACACGCCCTCGCCCATGGGGTTTTTGGCGGAGGCTTTGGGCCGCCCGGACAACGAGCGGGCGTTTTTGAACATCCCCATCGGGTTCGCTGCGGACGGGGTGGAGGTGCCGGTGTTGTCCCGCAAAGCCAGGACGGACTTCCTCCTAGAACACCACGGGTGACGGTTATCCCTGCGAATTCGTTCAAAAGTTTCACATGGGCTTGCGAAGGCCTCGAAACGCGCCGTTAATTTGCGCCCGAATTCAAACAGCACAAACTCTTACCATGTCTGATATTCAAGAAAAAGTCACCGCGATCATCGTGGACAAGTTGGGCGTCGATGCGGGCGAAGTTTCCACGGAGGCGTCATTCACCAACGATTTGGGCGCGGACTCTTTGGACACCGTGGAATTGATCATGGAGTTCGAGAAGGAATTCAACATCGCCATCCCGGACGACCAAGCTGAGAAGATCAGCACGGTGGGCCAGGCGGTCGATTACATTTCGAAGAACGTCGGCTAAGTCCACCTTTCGGACTCAGCTCAACCATTTCTAGTCTTGGAACTTCGTCGCGTCGCAGTCACGGGTTTGGGGGCCTTGACGCCCCTCGGCAATGACGTCCAGTCTTTTTGGGCCAACCTGGTCCAAGGGCAGAGCGGCGCCGCGCCGATCACGCGATTCGACGCGGCGAATTTCAAGACGCAATTTGCGTGCGAGGTCAAGGATTTTGACCCCTCGGAGTGGATCCACCGCAAGGATTCACGGAAGATGGATTTGTTCACGCAGTACGCCGTGGTCACTGCGGAGATGGCGTTGAAAGACGCCGGTCTATCTGCGGAAGAAGGTGGCAACCTCGACCCCGACCGTGCAGGGGTCATCTGGGGTTCAGGCATTGGAGGGTTCCAAACCTTCATGAACGAAGCCAAGAACTTCTACACTGGAGACGGCACGCCCCGGTTTTCACCGTTCTTCATTCCGATGATGATCACGGATATCGCCCCTGGTCACATCAGCATCCGCAACAACCTTCGAGGGCCCAACTACGCCACGGTGTCGGCATGTGCGAGTTCCACCCACGCGTTGATTGACGCGTTCAACACCATCCGACTCGGCAAAGCCGACGTGGTGGTGACGGGCGGGTCAGAGGCGGCGGTGACCGAAGGTGGCATCGGCGGTTTCAGCGCTTTGAAAGCCCTGTCCACGCGCAACGACGACCCCGCTCGCGCCTCGCGTCCCTTCGACGCCACACGCGACGGATTTGTCCTTGGTGAAGGCGGCGGTGGCATCATTTTGGAAGACCTCGAGCACGCCCGTGCCCGCGGCGCCAAGATTTACTGCGAAATGGTCGGTGGCGGCATGACCGCAGACGCCCACCACATCACGGCGCCACATCCGGAAGGATTTGGGGCGCGCAACGTGATGAAAAACGCCCTTGACGACGCCGGTTTATCTCCTGCAGACATCGACTACGTCAACGTGCACGGCACGTCCACCCCGTTGGGAGATGTGGCCGAGGTCAAGGCCATCCAGCAGGTGTTCGGCGACGATGCGTACAAGTTGAACATCAGCTCCACCAAGAGCATGACAGGCCATTTGCTTGGCGCGGCGGGTGCTGTGGAAGCCATGGCGTGCATCATGTCCATCGTGGACCAAGTGGTGCCCCCCACCATCAACCACGCGCACGAGGACGAAAACCTCGACGCCAAGCTGAACTTAACCCTGAATCAAGCCGAGAAGCGCGAGGTGCGCGCGGCGTTGAGCAACACGTTTGGCTTCGGAGGTCACAACGCTTCAGTGGTCTTCAAAGCCCTTTCATGATTCGTGTGGTCTTGCAGCGGTTGGGACAGGTTTCCCAGTCGGGGCCGGACCAAGACATCACGACCCTCGTGCGCCGAGAATTTGGCCTGCGCGCCAGGGCGAGGAACCGCAGTGCCTACGACGACGCGTGCACGCACAGTTCCATGCTCGACGGGGACAAGACGGGCTTGAAGAGCAACGAGCGCCTCGAGTTTTTGGGAGACGTGGTGCTGGACATGACGATGGCCCACTACCTCTACCGAAATTTTCCTGAAGCCCAGGAGGGCGAGTTGACCAAGCGGAAAAGCCGCATCGTCAACCGCAAGAACCTCAATTTGCTGGGCAAGAAAATGGGCCTGCACCACCTCATCAAGGCCAAAATGCGCCGCGAGGACATCCACGACACCATGGTGGGGAACGCGCTGGAAGCCTTGATCGGTGCAGTCTACCTCGACCACGGCTTCGACAAAACTCGAAACGCGCTGCTGGCCATGCTGAAGCGGCACGGCTTGGAGGACCAAGTCAACGAAACACGCGACTTCAAGAGCAAACTGCACCATTGGGCGTCCAAGCGTAAAAAGAAGTTGACGTTCGAGGTGATTCGCGACGACAGCAACGGGGGAGAGGAGCGTTATGAAATCGCCGCCAAGGTGAACGGGGAGATGCTTGGCATCGGGGTGGGCCGAAGCAAGAAGTTGGCGGAGCAAGAAGCTGCGCGACGGGCGTGGAAAAAAGTGTTTGAGCGCCGCCAAGGGACGTCCAAGCGCGGGGAGGCCACCTCCGAGGAGCAGTCCAAGCCCAAGCCGCAGCGCCGGAGAAGTAGCCGGAAACCGACCTCCAAGGATTGACCATGATCCACACGCTGGAATGGGAATGCGAGCCGGACTATGAGTTGTTTGGGCTGAGTTCAACCTTCGGGTGTCACCGTTTGGCGTGGTCGATGAACAAAGCGTTTGGTTGGTCTATGTCTTGCGACCAGGACGTGGTTTCGACCCATGGACGCGAAACCGAGACGGTCCACCCTTCGATGAGGTATGTGAACGAAGCCGACGGCATCGCGGTGACCTTGGTGTTGAATCGTCTGGCGGCTGGCATGCTCTTGGAGGGGGTGTCTGGGCTGGATTATTTGGTCTTGCTCAACCACCATGAGCTGGCCGCCCATGAATTCTTGGACCAACTCCGGCAACTCCGAGAAGTCTCGTACGCCATGGCTTTGGACCCTGAGGCCTCCGGCGCCATTGAACCCCTCTCGGTGTTCGATTGACACCCCCAGATTGAAGAATTAACCGCAGTACAACTTGCGGAAGTCAGAACTGCCCCCATTTTTGCATTTCGCAGAGGAAACGCCCTCGCCCACCTTACGCGCCCACCTTATGACGCAACCTGCAGCCCACGCCAAGAGCACCAAAATTGTGGCCACACTCGGCCCTGCCTCGTCTCCTGAAGACGTCTTGAGGACGTTGATTCACGAAGGCCTTAACGTGGCGCGAATCAACTTTTCTCACGGATCTCACGACGTGCACGGCGTCACCATCAACACCGTGCGTCGCTTGGACGACGAGCTCGGAACGTACACCTCCGTGTTGGCCGACTTGCAAGGCCCCAAATTGAGGGTCGGCGACATTGAAGGGGGCGAAATGCCCTTGGTGGAAGGAGAGACGTTGGTGGTTCGTGTGGGCAAGGGCGTGGGACGCGATGGGGTTGTGTACACCGACTACGAGGCCTTCGCGGCTGATGTGCAGCCCGGGGAACGCGTGCTCATGGACGACGGCAAGCTCGCCTTGCGTGTGACAGGGACCAACGGCAAGGACGAGGTGAAGTGCGAGGTGGTGCACGGTGGACCGTTGCGCCCCCGCAAGGGATTGAACTTGCCTGAAACCAAGGTGTCCTTGCCTTGCATCACGCCGAAGGACCAAGCCGACCTTGAATTCGCCTTGTCTAAAGACGTCGATTGGATTGGGCTCTCCTTTGTGCGTCAAGCGTCGGACATCCAGGAACTCCGCGATCAAATCAACGCGTCAGGCAAGCACGCCCGCATCGTGGCCAAAATCGAGAAGCCCGAGGCCATTGAGGATTTCGACGCGATTCTTGAGGCGACGGATGCTGTGATGGTGGCCCGTGGAGACTTGGGGGTGGAAATGCCCATGCAAGAGGTGCCGCTGTTGCAGAAAGACATTGTGCGCAAGTGCATGGCCAAGGGCAAGCCTGTCATCGTGGCCACGCAAATGCTGGAGAGCATGATTGAGTCGGCCACGCCCACAAGGGCGGAGGTGAACGACGTGGCCAACGCTGTGTTGGACGGCGCAGATGCGGTTATGCTCAGCGGCGAAACGAGTGTCGGTAAGTACCCCGTGCACGCCGTTCGCGCCATGCGGCACGTCATTGAAAACATCGAGTCGAAGGGGTCGGTGGACCGCTTTGAGCGCCCTCCCTTGCACCCGGACGACGAACGCTTCATCTCGGACAGCATTTGCTACAACGCATGCCGTTTGGCTCGACGGGTGAATGCAGCGGCGATTGTGACCATGACATTTTCAGGCTACACCGCCGTTCAGGTGAGCAGCCAACGGCCCTCCGCCACAATCTATATGTTCACCGCCAACCCCAAGGTGCTGAGCCAAATGAGTTTGGTTTGGGGGGTGTACGCCATCCCTTACACCAAAATGGTCAGCACGGACCACACCATCGCGGACATCAAGGCGCTTCTGTTGAAAGAGTGCAAGGTGAAGGATGGCGATTTTGTGATTCACCTGGCGTCGATGCCGATTTCCGATGCCGGCATGACCAACATGGTGAAACTCAGCCGCGTCTGATCGCTTCACGGCCAGGCGCCAAACGGGCGTGGTTTATCTTCGCGGGCGCAGCCCGCGGCGACACGTGGGAGGCATTTTTGAGAACCTCCCAACCGACCCCCGATGGCGTTGAAATTTCCGGAACGTGGCCCTTTGAATTTGCCTGCACTCAGCGAGGAGTGGCTGGCCATTTGGGACGACGAAAAGACCTTTGAGCAGAGCGTGACGTCGCGTCCGGCCGACAAGCCATACGTGTTCTTTGAGGGTCCCCCAAGCGCCAACGGCAAGCCGGGCATCCACCACGTGATGGCGCGGGCCATCAAAGACATCTTCTGCCGGTTTCAAACTTTGAAAGGCCACCGTGTGGAACGCAAGGCAGGGTGGGACACGCATGGACTCCCCGTGGAGCTCGGTGTGGAGAAGGAGCTCGGCATCACCAAAGAGGACATTGGCACGAAGTTGACGGTGGAGGAGTACAACGACGCCTGCCGCAAGACGGTGATGCGGTACACCTCTGAGTGGAACGAGCTGACCCGTCAGATGGGGTACTGGGTGGACATGGAGGCGCCCTACGTCACGTACCACACCAAGTACATGGAGTCGGTGTGGTGGTTGTTGGCCCAAATGCACAAGAAAGGGTTGCTTTACAAAGGCTACACCATCCAGCCCTACAGTCCCATGGCGGGGACGGGGTTGAGTTCCCATGAATTGAACCAACCGGGCACGTACCGCGACGTCAAGGACACGACAGTCGTCGCCCAATTCAGGGCGACCGAGGCTTCGAAGGCCCAGTTGTTGGCGAAATGCGGCTTGGAGGATAAGGGCTTGTGCCTTGACTTTTTGGCGTGGACGACGACCCCTTGGACGTTGCCGTCCAACACGGCCTTGACGGTTGGACCGGCCATCGAGTACGCCGTGGTGAAAACCGCGAACCGATACACAGACGAGGAGGGCTTGGTGGTGTTGGCCGAGGCTCTCTTGGGCAAGCAATTCGGCGGGAAGAAAGACCCAGCACACGAGGTGTTGGCGGTCGTCAAAGGCGCTGATTTGGTGGGGTTTAGGTACGACGCACTCTTGGATTGGGCCCAGCCCATGGACAACCCGGAGTCGGCGTTCCAGGTCATCCCCGGCGATTTCGTCACCACGGAGGACGGCACAGGCATCGTTCACACCGCCCCCACGTTTGGTGCGGACGACGCTCGGGTGGCCAAAGATGCCGGCGTGCCTGCCATGTTGGTTAACGATGGGCATGGCCACGGCGTGCCGCTTGTGGATTTGCAAGGACGATTCAGGGTGGGGCCGTTTGCCGGCCGCCACGTTAAAGCGGAATTCGACACGGACGCCCCAGAAGACGCCAAACCCCTCGACGTCGAAATCGCCATCCTGCTCAAGGAGCGCGGTCAGGCGTTCAAGGTGGAGAAGTACGAGCACAGCTACCCGCATTGTTGGCGAACCGACAAGCCCATTTTGTACTACCCCCTTGACTCGTGGTTCATCCGTGCCACGGAGGCGAAGGCGCGGATGCAAGAGTTGAACGACACCATCACCTGGAAGCCGGAGAGCACAGGCACCGGCCGTTTCGGAAAGTGGCTTGAAAACGTGAACGATTGGAACCTAAGCAGGTCGCGTTTTTGGGGCATCCCGCTGCCCATTTGGCGGACAGAGGACGGCTTGGAAGAGCGTTGCATCGGATCGGTGGAGGAGCTGAAGTTGGCGTGTGATGAGTCTGTGCGCGCAGGGGTCATGGCTTCCAACCTGTTTGAGGGCTTCACGGCCGGCGACATGTCCGACGAGAACTACAACGCCATCGATCTCCACAAGCATGTCGTGGACGAGGTGGTGCTGGTGGCTCAAGATGGCCGCCCCATGAAGCGCGAGGCGGACCTCATTGACGTCTGGTTCGACAGCGGAAGCATGCCCTACGCCCAATGGCATTACCCTTTTGAGAACAAGGACAAGGTGGATGGTGCCCAGGCCTATCCTGCGGACTTCATCGCCGAGGGCGTCGACCAAACCCGCGGCTGGTTCTACACCTTGCACGCGATTTCAACCATGGTGTTTGACCAGGTTGCCTACAAGCGCGTGGTCTCCAACGGCTTGGTGTTGGACAAAAACGGGCAGAAGATGTCCAAGCGCCTAGGCAACGCCGTTGACCCCTTCGAGACGCTGGCCAAATACGGGCCGGACGCCACCCGGTGGTACATGATCACCAACGCCCAGCCTTGGGACAACCTCAAGTTTGATGTGGCAGGCATCGGGGAGGTGCAGCGAAAGTTCTTCGGAACCTTGCACAACACCTATAACTTTTTGGCGCTGTACGCTGGGGCCGACGGTTACCAAGGCGGGGAAGCGGAGGTGGTGTACGCGGATCGGCCGGAGATCGACCGCTGGATTTTGAGCCGGTTGCAAGGACTGGTGGAGGAAGTGGACACGGCGTTTGAGGCATTGGAGCCTACGCGTGCGGGTCGCGCCATCCAGGACTTCGTGGTGGATGAATTGAGCAATTGGCATGTGCGCTTGAGCCGGCGCCGGTTCTGGAAAGGGGACATGAACGCCGACAAGCAGAGCGCCTACCAAACCCTCACCACCTGCCTCCGCACCGTGGCCGTGATGGCCTCACCCATCGCGCCGTTTTACATGGACCGGCTGTACCGGGACGTGACGGGAAAAAACGTGTCGGTGCACTTGGCGGATTTCCCCACGAGCGCCGCTGCCCAGCGCGACGAGGCCCTCGAAGTCCGCATGTCGTTGGCGCGTCAATTGTCGTCTCAGGTGTTGAGCCTGCGCAAGCGCGAGAAAATCCGAGTGCGCCAGCCGCTCAAGCGCATCATGGTTCCTGCCTTGGACGAGGCGACCGCCATTCACCTCACGGCCATTTCCGAGTTGGTCAAGAGCGAGGTGAACGTGAAAGAGGTGGAGGTGTTGCGCGACGACAGCGCCTTCGTCAAACGTGCCAAAGCGGATTTCAAGGCTCTGGGTCGGGCGATGGGGCCCCGCATGAAGACGGTGGCGGCGGCCATTGGCGACATGTCGTCTGCGGACGTGTCCGCTTTGGAGCAGCACGGAACCTTTGCCCTGGATCCAGGGGATGGCCAGGGCCCCATCGAGTTGACCACGGAGCACGTGACCGTCCAAACCCAGGACATCCCAGGTTGCTTGGTGTCAAGCGAGGGCGGCGTGACGGTGGCGTTGGACGTGGTGCTGGACGACGCGCTGAAAGCGGAAGGGTTGTCGCGCGAGTTGGTGAACCGCGTGCAAAACCTGAGGAAAGACGCGGGGTTGGAGATCACCGACCGCATTTCGTTGGCGGTCACGGCAGAAGGTGAGGTGCGTCGTGCACTCGAGTCCAATTTGGACTATATTCGAACGGAAACGTTGGCGACGGAAGTGACTTGGACAGAGGAGGAAGCCGGCGAGAACTTGCAGCTTGAAGACGGTGCGTCGGTTTGGGCTCAAGTGACCAAGTTTTGATCCGCACGCACACCCACAACGCCACACCTTATGGCTGAATTGAGATACTCCGACAGCGACTTGAAAGAGTTTGAGGCGCTGATTCATGAAAAGATTGCCAGCGCGCAAGAAGACTTGGACCAGTTGCAACGCTCCTTGTCGCACAGCGACGACAACAGCACCGAGGACACCGCCCCCACCTTCAAAATGATGGAAGACGGGTCGGAAACCATGAGCCGCGAGGAAACGGCCCAATTGGCGGCGCGGCAGCAGAAGTTCATCCAGAGCTTGCAGAACGCGTTGTTGCGGATCAAGAACAAGACCTACGGCGTGTGCCGCGTGACCGGCAAGTTGATTCCCAAGGAGCGCCTGCGTTTGGTGCCCCACGCGACCCTTTCCATCGAGGCCAAGCAGCGCCAGTGAGGCCCACGCTTCGACAGCTTGTGTGGCGGGTGCTGGTGCCTGTGTTGGTGCTGGACCATTTGGTGAAGTTTTGGGTCAAGACCTCCTTCACGGTGGGCGAGCGCATGTCGTTCGTGCCGGGCATCCTTGAGTTGCAATTCATCGAGAACGAAGGCATGGCCTTCGGTTGGGCCCTCCCCGGCGTGGCCGGAAAATTGCTGTTGACCGGTTTCCGGTTGGTGGCCGCGGTGGTCATCGGGTTTTACATCCAGCGCCGCATCACGGAGCGCGCGTCCAAGGGCGTGCTTTACAGCTTGACCTTCGTGTGGGCCGGCGCGCTTGGAAACATCATCGACAGCGCGGTCTACGGCCGCATTTTCAGTCGCTCAGGTTGGGGCACGTTGGCCGACGTGTTGCCTGCGGACGGGGGCTACGCGCCATGGTTTCAGGGCAACGTGGTCGACATGTTCCACTTCATTGTCACCTGGCCCTCTTGGTTTCCCATTGAGTCGTTGGCAGGACGCGAGGTCTTCCCGCCAATCTGGAACTTGGCCGACGCGGCCATTTCAGTCAGTGTGATTTGGATGCTTTTGAACCAGCGTTCGTACTTCCCTTCGGTGCGCTGAATCACGCCGTGGCCTTGGCATCGACCCAGTCCCCGTGTTCTTGGATGAGCTCGATGAGGGCTTGCACGGCCTCGTCCTCAGGGACATTTCGCCGCACCACTTCCTTCTCTTTGTACAGGGTGATTTTCCCGGGCCCGGTGCCGACGTAGCCGTAATCCGCGTCCGCCATTTCACCAGGGCCGTTGACGATGCATCCCATGATGCCAATCTTCACGCCTTTGAGGTGGTTGGTGACTTCGCGGATTTTGGCCGTCGTATCCTGAAGGTCAAACAACGTCCGCCCGCAACTTGGACAGCTGATGTACTCCGTCTTGGAGATCCGGGTGCGCGCCGCTTGCAGGATGCCAAATGAAAGGGCATTTCTCTTTTGCAACGGAGCGTCTGCTGCGTCAAGCCAAATGCCGTCGCCCAAACCGTCGATCATCGGTCCGCCGAGGTCGGTGGCCGATTGCAGCGTGAGGCGTTCTTCGTCCAACCCTTGCCACGTCCGACGGAGCACAACTGGGGCGCGCAGGCCGAGTTGATCGAGCGCCAATACGGTGGTCCGGAGGTCGACCATGGCGTGGACGTGTTGGGTTTCCACCACCCACACCACGTCTGGGCGAATTGCACCGTCGGCGGTGGTTGTGGCTGCGGCGAGCGCTTCCGTGACGTCGCCGCGGG
>CAJWII010000011.1 GCA_913041065.1 uncultured Flavobacteriales bacterium | reverse complement strand
GGCTCGAATCATGATGTTACAAAGATAGGTTTGGGGCGCAGCACAGGCACCAGTACGAGTACCTTTGAGGCATGTCCGAACTCCACAGCATTCCGGCAGCCATTGAAGCCATTCGTCAAGGTGAAATCATCATCGTGGTCGACGACGAGGACCGAGAGAATGAAGGGGACTTTTTGATCGCTGCCAGGCATGCCACGCCAGATGTGGTCAATTTCATGGCCACCCATGGTCGAGGCCTCATTTGCGCGCCCCTCCTCGAGGCCCGTTGCGACGAATTGGACCTGCACTTGATGGTCGAACGCAACAACGCAACCTTCGAGACACCCTTCACCGTGTCTGTGGATCTGATTGGCCATGGTTGCACCACTGGCATTTCAGCCAGCGACCGTGCCAAAACAATCCAAGCCCTGATCAACCCGCTTACGCGGCCCGAGGAATTGGGCCGACCTGGACACATCTTCCCCTTGCGGGCCAAAGCCGGCGGCGTGTTGCGCCGCCCAGGCCACACCGAAGCGGCGGTCGATTTCTCGCGTCTGGCGGGATTTGAGCCTGCCGGCGTGATTGTGGAGATCATGAACGAGGATGGCTCTATGGCGCGCTTGCCCGAACTGATTGAACTGGCTAAAGAGCACAACATGAAGTTGGTGTCCATCTCCGATTTGATTGCCCACCGCTTGGAACATGAAAGCCTGGTGGAACCAACGGGCGAGGTGACCTTGAACACCAGCTTCGGCAACTTTCAAGCCATCAGCTTCAACCAAACCACCAACGACGTGGACCACATTGCCCTGGTGAAGGGCTCGTGGACAGAAGGTGAACCTGTGCCCGTCAGGGTGCACGCCTCCACGATGGTCGGTGACATTTTCCAGGTGAACGACTTTGGCAAAGGTCCCCTGCTCCATGCTGCAATGAAGCACATGGAACACGTCGGCAAAGGGGTGGTCGTTTACCTCAACAAGAGCTTGCCCAACGACGGCATGGCCGCCGAATTGGCAGCATACGCCAAGACCAACCAACACGACGGCCAGCAGTACTTCAACAAACTTGACTCCAAGGACCGCGGAATCGGTGCGCAAATTCTTCGGAAAGTTGGGGTCCAAAACATGACGCTGCTCAGCAACTCATCTCACGCCTTGGGTGACGTTGGCTATG
Source organism: uncultured Flavobacteriales bacterium (assembly GCA_913041065.1). Taxonomy (GTDB): domain Bacteria; phylum Bacteroidota; class Bacteroidia; order Flavobacteriales_D; family Sanyastnellaceae; genus UBA11663. The sequence continues at coordinate 22,424 of CAJWII010000011.1, read as the reverse complement.
GACTCTCGATTTTGGAGGTCTTGCCTCTGAGTGTGGACTGACTTCGCCAACCTGCACAATCGGGCAACAAAAAAGCCTGCCGAGTGGGCAAGCTTTTTGTGGTCCAGATGGAGTTTCAGCCCTCGGCCTTGTCGCCTTTGTTGAACTTGGCATATTTCTGACGGAATTTGTCGATTCGGCCAGCCGTGTCCACAAACTGAGCCTTGCCTGTGTAGAAAGGGTGGCTCTTGTGGCTAACCTCAATCTTCACCAGGGGGTATTCGTTGCCGTCTTCCCACTGGATGGTTTCTTTGGTTTCAGCCGCGGACTTGCTCACGAATGCATAATCGTTGCTCATGTCCTTGAAGACCACCATGCGGTAGTTGTCTGGGTGGATGCCGTCTTTCATGTCGCGTAATTGGGGGTGCAAATGTAGTCCACTTCGCTCAAACAGACAACTCTGTTCTGAGCCGTGAAATTGTCGTGGCCTAGTCACAGAATCCAAGAATTGAAAAAAAGCCTTCTTACGGGCGCTTATGAAGCCTGGCTCGATTATATTGCAGATGTTAAAGTGAGTTTAGCGCAAGCTAAGCATCAAGTGATAATTTGGTTAAGTTGGTCCCGCTCCGAAACGTCGGAGCGGGATTTTTCTTTTTCGGATTTTCCCACGAGCGCCTGGGGATACTGAATCCTCCGAAGCCATGAGGGCTTCGGAAATGCGTTCGACCTTGCAACCATGCTGGCGCCAGTCCTCTTGCCCCTCTTTATGTTTGTCCACGCCCTGTTTCACACTGGCAACCCCGTGGCAGAATGGTCTGTGGTCCACACTTCCAAACACTCGTGCACGGTTCACCTCGACCTGGTGGGTGGGGCACGCGGTGTGGATGTGGCCAAGTTGTCCCTCATCGCACCAAGTCATCTTCGTGGCCTTGCGGTGTCCAGTCGGGCGTCGGCCAAGCCATCAGACCAATGGAAACGCCACAACACGTGGAATTGGATGTGGAACGACGTCGTGCCTCCCATGACGCTAGATTTCGATTTGACGTGGGAAGCTTGTGAACCTGGAACGATACCATCAGTCGAATTGGCATGGGAACAAGTGGCCTCCACAGCAAGACAGTCTTGGAACCTGGGCTCCGTGATCCTGTCAGACTTCCCCTCTCCTTTTTCCTCAGTCGCGTCCGATCCACACGGATCTCGCCAAGCCACATCTGCAGCCAACGGCACTGCCACGGTGTTTTTGCACATGCCGGCAGTGCCACAAGGATCGTTTGTGAAATGGCGCGAGTTCATCCCCGAGGGATGCACTTGCACCGTTCTGGATGCAGACGGCAGTTCGTCTCGACAAACCGCCACTGAATTGATTTTTCTGTGGTTTGAAGTTCCGGTTTCTCGGGTTTTGAATCCCAGGTACAGCCTGCGTTGCCCAGACAATGTGGATATCCGCAGCTTGACTTTTGACGGAATGGCGGAGGTGGCATTTGGAATGGGCTCAAATACTTACCATATTGCGGGAGTTGAATGGAATGTTCCACCTACGGAGCGCAATGAAATCATGGAATCCCCGCAGATTACGGCAAGCAAGATGGCGGCAGCCCCTGCTGCACCGGAAGCCCCAACCCCATCGGCGCGCCCCCAGACCTCGTCAGGTCTGGAGTTCGCCGTTCAGTTGTTGGCCAACCACCGTGATTTGACCCACGAAGAACTCGTGGACTTCCTTGGTTACACCAAACCGCTGCACATGGAGCGGCTGGACGGATGGCACAAATACGTGACCGACAGCCACGACTCCTACGCCCAGGCGCGTTCCTCAAGGAACCACATTTGGGCCACCACCCAGGCGCAAGACGCGTTTGTGACAGCGCAATTGGAGGGACAACGCATCCCTGTGCAAGAAGCCCTCCTCCTCTCTAACCAAACCTGGATTCCTTGAACACCATGGCGACCAAAACGACAGACTGGAATTCCTCCGTCCAAGGCTACAAAGACTATCTCGTGCTCGAGCGCGGATTGAGTAAAAACTCGGTGTTGGCATACACGCGCGACATTCATCAGTTCCGGGATTTCGCAACAAACGAAGAAAATGTCAAGCGCCCCACGGACATCGAGCTTCCCCACGTGGAGCGCTTCTTGGGCCACCTCTACGACAAAGGGCTTGCACGAAACAGCCAAGCTCGCATGCTCAGTGGGGTGCGCAGCTTCTGCAAGTACCTGCGCATTGAAGGGGTGATGGACTCAGACCCCGTTCAGCTCATCCAGGCACCCAAGCCGGAGCGCAAGCTCCCTGATGTGCTCTCTGTGGAGGAGATTGAAAGCATTATTGGCGCCGTGAGCATGAGCCGTCGGGAAGGCGTGCGCAACAAGGCCATGCTCGAGGTGTTGTATTCCTGCGGACTCCGGGTGTCTGAATTGATTGAATTGAAAATGTCTCGGGTAGACCTCATTGACGGTGTGGTCAAAGTGGTCGGCAAAGGCAACAAAGAGCGCGTCATCCCCATTGGGCAGCAGGCGTGCGATGCCATCGACGACTACTTGAGTCATTATCGGGCAGATGTCATCCCTTTGAAAGGGCATGAAGACACCTTGTTCCTGGGTCGCCAAGGGCGCGGCATGACGCGTCAAATGGCGTTCACGATGCTCAAGCGTAGCGTCATTTCCGCAGGCATCCGCAAGAACGTGAGCCCGCACACCTTCCGACACAGCTTCGCCACCCACCTGATCGAGTCAGGGGCAGACCTCCGTGCTGTGCAAGAAATGCTAGGGCACGCCCAAATCAGCACCACAGAGATTTACACTCACCTGGACAGCAGGTTCCTCAAAGACCAGGTGACCAAATTCCATCCCCGGAGCGACAAGGCCGAAGACAACATGGCCGAGGCCACTGCCCAGAATCAAGAGGTCAACTGACCTGATTCCCCTCTAAGTTTCGACACATCCCAGGACGCCACGGCTTCCTGCAACATGGCCTGAGGCTCGTCCAAATCCGGAACGGACTGTCCGAGGGCGCGCAGTGCCATGACCAACACGTGGGCCGCGTCGCTCGGCAACACCGGTCGGGCATGGGTCTGTTTGGACAGTTTTTGGCCCAGGTCGTTGGTGACCAAAGGAACATGAACATACTCTGGCGTCCGCAAATTCAGCGCGTGTTGCAACGCCATGTGCGCAGCCGTCGACGTCCAAAGGTCTGCACCTCGAACCACATGTGTGACATCTTGGGCGGCATCGTCGACCACCACTGCCAAATGGTACGCCCAATGGCCGTCTGCACGTTTGAGGACAAAATCACCCAACTCCTCGCCAGCCACGGTCGAAGGCCCTCGTCCATGGTCCAACCAGCTCTGCGCCTCCAACGGCATGTCGAACCTCCAGGACCGTGGCGACTCGCCTTGAGGCAAACCCGCTTTGCACGTCCCTGGGTACAGGCCATTCACAGAGGTGGAGGCCAAATCTTTACGGGTGCAGATGCAACCAAATGCATGCCCCTCGCGCTTCAGCGCGTCCAAGGCTTCGGCGTACAATGCGTGCCTGTGGCTTTGGTAAATCACTTCACCATCCCACGTCAAGCCGAACGCCTCCAGTGTGCGAAGGATGTCGTCCGCGGCGCCGGGCATTTCCCTGGGTGGATCCAGGTCTTCCATTCGTAGCAACCACGTCCCACCCTGGGACCTGGCGTCCAGCCAACTGGCCAGCGCCGCCACCATGGACCCCATATGCAACCGCCCCGTCGGTGATGGCGCAAAGCGCCCGACGTACGGCCGACGGGTTGTCATCCCCGCACGAGTTTGCGGTACTTGATGCGCTTGGGACCTTCGTCGCCGAGGCGCTTCTTGCGGTTCTCTTCGTACTCGCTGTAGGTTCCCTCAAACCAATATGCCTGGCTGTCACCTTCGAAAGCCAAAATGTGCGTGCAGATGCGGTCCAAGAAGTAACGGTCGTGGCTGATGACCACGGCGCAACCTGCGAAGCCTTCAATGCCTTCTTCCAACGCACGCAGGGTGTTCACGTCGATGTCATTGGTCGGCTCGTCAAGCAAGAGCACGTTGGCCTCGGTCTTCAGGGTCATGGCGAGGTGCAAGCGGTTGCGTTCCCCGCCAGACAACACCCCACATTTCTTCTGCTGGTCCGAGCCATTGAAGTTGAATTTGCTCACGTAAGCCCGGCTGTTGAAGAGCTGGCCACCGATTTCAATTTGCTCGTTGCCCCCTGACACGACCTCCCACACGGTTTTGTTGGGGTCGATGTCTTGGTGACGCTGGTCGACATAGCCAATCTTCACGGTCTCCCCCATGTCGATGACGCCGCCATCTGGCGTCTCCTCCCCCATCATCATGCGGAACAAGGTGGTCTTTCCTGCCCCATTGGGGCCAATGATGCCCACGATTCCCGCTGGAGGCAATTGGAAACTCAGCCCTTCCACAAGGAGCCTGTCCCCAAACGCTTTGGTCAGACCGTTTGCTTCAATCACCTTGTTGCCGAGACGTGGGCCGTTGGGGATGGGAATGTTGAGTCGGGCATCCTTCTCCTTCGTGCCCTCAGCCAACATACTCTCGTAGTTGTTGATCCGCGCCTTATTCTTCGCGCGCCTTCCCTTGGGGCTTTGGCGGATCCAATCCAACTCGCGGTCGAGCTCCTTTCTTCGCTTGCTCTCGTGCTTTTCCTCTTGGGCCAAACGCTTGCTCTTTTGCTCCAACCAAGACGCGTAGTTGCCCTCGTAAGGAATGCCCTCTCCGCGGTCCAATTCCAGGATCCATCCGGCCACGTTGTCCAAGAAGTAGCGGTCGTGCGTCACACACAGCACCGTGCCCTTGTACTGCTCCAAGTGCTGCTCCAACCAATCAATGGATTCAGCGTCAAGGTGGTTGGTCGGCTCGTCGAGGAGGAGCACGTCAGGCTGCTGCAACAACAACCGGCACAAGGCCACACGACGTCGCTCCCCTCCGCTGAGTTCTGCAATCTTCTGGTCGTCTGGCGGACAGCGCAAGGCGTCCATGGCGATGCTCAACTTGGTGTCGAGCTCCCAGGCATCCAAAGCGTCAATTTTGTCCTGAACCGCCGCTTGACGGTCCATCAGCTTCTGCATTTTATCTGGGTCGTTCAGGATTTCTTCGTCCATGAACTTCATGTTGATCTCCTCATATTCCTTCAGGACGTCCACAATGTCTTGGGTGCCCTCCTCGACCACCTCACGCACGGTCTTGGACTCGTCCAACTCAGGCTCCTGAGACAGGTAGCCCACCGTGTATCCGTCCGACCATACCACCTCTCCTTGGTAAGCGTCGTCCAATCCGGCGATGATCTTCATCACCGTGGACTTTCCCGCCCCGTTGTTTCCGATGATGCCAATCTTGGCGCCGTAGAAGAAAGACAGGTAAATGTCTTTCAAGATGTGCTTGCCGGTGGGGGTCGTCTTGTTGACCCGCACCATGCTGAAAATGACTTTTTTGTCGTCAGACATGGGTAGGATGAGATTGCAGAAATGAAGGGGCCGAACAGCCTCGCACGAAGTTAGGCCTTGGCTTCGCCTCGAACCAAGGTGAGCAACGTGATTTCGGGCGGCATCCCGACCCGACCAGGAAAGCCCAGCACCCCGAAGCCCCGGTTGACGTGCAGGTACTGGCTTCCCTCCAGGTACAGTCCGCCCCAGCGCTTGTAGGAAATCGACGAAGGCGACCACTTGATGCCAAGCCATGGAATTTCAATGCCCATTTGCATCCCGTGGGTGTGTCCGCTTAGGGTCAGCTCAACTGGGGCGCGGTCTTCCATGATGCCCAACTCGTAGTGGGTCGGATCGTGACTCATCAGTACCGTGAACCGCGTGTCGGCACCGCTGTTTTCCAACGCTTTGGCCAAATCGCCGCTTTTGCGGAAGCCCTTGCCCCAATTTTCCACGCCAGCCAACACCATGGACTCGCCTTCTTTCGTCCACACCACGTGGTCGTTGTCCAGCATGGTGAAGCCCATGTCGCGCTGGAGTTGCTTCAATTGGGCGATGCTTGCCTCACGTTGCTCGTCAGTGAACGGTCCGTAGTCGGCGTAGTCGTGGTTGCCCATGACGCTGAATTTTCCCAAAGGCGCCGTGATTTGAGCGAACGCATCGACCCACGGGGTGGCCTCGTCGGCCAACTCGTTCACCAGGTCTCCTGTGAACAACACGGCGTCGGGCTGCAGGGACTGCACTTTGGTCAAGGCGGCCAGCACCGGTTCCGGGGTGCCGTCAAACGACCCGAGGTGCGCGTCGCTCAATTGAACCAACCTCAAGCCATCAAACGCTTCAGGCACGTTGGGGTGCGACACCTTGATGTCCCGGACCTTGTACGCGTACTTCCCCTTGGTGATGCCGTAGCCCATGCCCATGAACGCCACGGCGCCCACGCCCTGGGCGAGGACATTCAAAAACGACCCCCGAGCCATGGCACCCGCGGTGGGCTTGTCGCTCACCTTGAGCCAGGCCCACACCCCCGCCGCACGCAACTCGTCGACCAACTGGATGGCCACGACGAAAAACTTGGGAATGGTCAAAGCGAAGGTGCCCCCCAAGATCGTCTTCAACAGCACCGGATGCGTGCCACGCCACTTTGGCCACATGAAAAAGGCCGCCAAAAACGCCACCCAAACGACCACGTGGACGCCCCACCAACCTATCCGAGCAGTCTTCCACCACGTTTTGGCCTTGTGCGCCTTCCAAAGGGCACGGTACGTGAGGAACTCAATCACGAAGAAAAAACCCGCCACGAAAGTGAGGCCGATGAGAAGGCGTTCAAGCATGTGCAAAAGTACCCGCGTTCAGACCGGTTTGTTCACCCCTCAGGCCAACAATTCCGAAAGGTCTTCCTTCGAGGAATTCAACGGCAATGCGCGCAGGTTCCCTCGTCGAATCATGGTCAGGGAACTCAAGGCCAACGTGGCCTCAAACTGGGCTTCCGACCAGCGCTCCACACCCCACAAATCGTGGGTGGCCATCAACACCCCCCCTCCGCGGGCCACATGACCGTCCAGCATGCTCCAAAGCCGACGTTGGGCCTGCACATCCAGGAACGCCGTCGGCTCGTCCAACACCAACCACCGGTTCGACTGCAACATGGCGCGGGCGACCATCACCTGTTGGGCTTGCCCGTCGCTCAATTCGGACAACCTGAACGCAGCCAACCCCATGAGGTCGGGATGCCAGTCCTCGACTTCCGACGGATTTCCTGACAACGCCCAAACCTCCTTCACCGTCAAACCGACTTGCTGAGGCGGGCGCGACGATACGAAGGCGATCGCCTTGGTCCAAGTGGCTCTCTCCTTTGGTCGGAGCTTTTGCTTGCCATCGGACATCGAGACCTCTCCCGACAAGGCGGGATGGGCTTGCACCAGCGTGCGCAACAAGGTGGATTTCCCAGAGCCATTGCCACCCAACACCAGGTGCATTCCGCCTGCCTTCCAGGCATGGTCTAGTGGACCAAGCAACACTCGTTCCGGGCTGTGCCCCACCACCAAATTCGACGCCTTCAAATTCATGACCAGTCGTGGGTTCGCTTCCATAACACAGCCACAACCACGGGCGCCCCAAACAAGGCCAACACAGCGTTGAGGGGCCAATGGGAGCCTCCCGCGTCGGTGACACGCACCACACCGTCTGACAACAGGGCAAGGACCGCCCCCCACATGGCCACGCCCCCCATCATGGCGCGGTGGCTTCTGGCTTTGCTGAAAAACTTGTGCACGTGGGGGGTCGCCAATCCGAGGAACGCGAGGGGGCCACACAACGAGGTGACCCACCCCACCACAACCCCAGACAACAGAAGCAGTTCGCCTTGAAATTGAGCGGGTGTAACGCCCATGGTTTGGGCCATGTCTTCCCCGAGCGTCCACGTGTCCAACCAGCCAGAACGGCGCACAATCCAGATGGCACACACAAGCACAAGGGCGCCGAGCGATCCAGCCTGCCACATGTTGGATTTGCCAAACGTGCCCATGCCCCAGAAAATGAAGGATTGCAAAGATTCAACAGACGCCGAAGCTTGCAGCAACGTCACTGCCGAGCCCACGGCGTAGCTCACCATCAACCCGAAGACCAACGTGGTCACCGGGGACACAAACCGCTTGGACGCGGCGGCAATCAAAACCAGCACCACCAAACACCCTGCAGAGGCAGCGACCCAAGTCGGCACGGTCAGACCTGCAAGCACCGCCAGCGCCACCCCCAACGACCCGCCAGATGTGATGCCGAGCACCCCTGGTCCAGCAAGGGGATTCCTAAACCACGTTTGGAGCAACATGCCAAGCCACCCCAGCAACACCCCTGCCGCCATGGCCGTGAAAGTCCGAGGCATGCGCACCTCCCACAGGATGGTGGTGTGGATAGACGACGGTTCACCAGTCCCCCAAACCGCATCCCACCAGTCGAACTTGTCCATCGGCACCTCTCCCCACCTCAGGTGAAGAAAGGCCAAGCACACCAACATGGCGCAAGCACACATCATGGCCACGGGGGAACGAAGGTTCATGGCGATGACAGAGGTTTGAAGGTGCCATGTGGTCCCACCAGGCCCAATTGCATGGCTGACTGAAGATCTTCAAGGATGAAATCAGGTTGCACCACCAACGCCCCGAAGTAGTCGTGCTTGGCGGTGTTGCACACCCAAACCTCGTCCGTCGCCTCCAACAGTGCGCGGTGCTTGGGATCTTGGGCCAGCAAGTCCGACACGGTGAACGAATCGGGATCTTGAACCACCATCATCCACAGGTCGCACTGTGCGGCGTGCTCCAAGACTTGTTCCAACCCGAGTGCCACGTTGCTGTCGTGGTCCTCTTCAGTCAGGGCATATTGCCCCCCTGCGTCTTCGACCCAACGGGAGACGAAGGTGTTTTGGCCTGGGGCATGCCAAACCCCATCTGCCACACTGCCCATGAGGACTATGGGCACTTGCGCACCCGTCATGCCCTGACCCTTGAGGGCCTCGTACCGGTCTCGGATGTCAGCGAATGCCTGAGCCCCGGCCAACGAATCTCCCATCATCCAAGCCAGCGGAACCATCCACTCCGCACGTCCCAACGGGTGGGCCTCAAGGTACTCCGTGATGGGAACCATGGGCCAGCCGCGGGTGGACAAATCGTAAGCTGGACTGCCCAACACCAATCCTGGAGACAGCGCCTCCATGCGCTCCACGTTCCATCCACCGTCGCCAGCCACATCCACCACCCCGTGTTGCCTTGCGTGATGAAGCACAGGGCCTTCTGCGAGGTAATTCAGGGAATTGCATCCGGCCCAACGGCCCAGGCCCGCGCCAGCATGAAGCAGGTGGGCATGGGTTGTGCTGGAGGTGACCACCTCCGGATCAGGGGCCAGCTCCACGCAGGGTATGTCCAGAATTCCACCCCTCCACTGCCCGTGCACCACTGCACCCAGGGCCTGTCCAGAACGCGGGTTGGACAACACCAAGGTCACTTGCCCTGCGTCATTCACGTGCCAGGAATGACCTTCGGCGTGTTGGGGGGAATCGAGGGTTACCCAAGCGCTGCGGGGCGTTGTGGAGGCCGAGGTTTGGCACCCCAAAACACCCAAACAAATCAGAGCGGCGCCCCACGTCAGGGCCATCAAGGTTTGCCTTCTCACAAGACCAAAGGTAGGAGCCTTGAAGTACCTTCGAGTCATGGCATCCGAAAACGACTTGGCGCGGAACCTCAACGAAGACCGAATGCGAATGCGCGTGGCCGACTTGGGGCGGTTGCTGGCCCGTGTTCGCCTAGGCGGTGGGCAAGTCCGCATCGACAAAGAGCACGCCAAGGGAAAATGGACGGCGCGTGAGCGGCTCAACAAGCTGTTTGACCCCGGTTGCGAGCGCCTGGAGATTGGCGCGCTGGCAGGCCATGGGATGTACGAGGAGGAAGGTGGATGCCCTTCAGGCGGTGTGGTGGTGGAGCTCGGACGCATCCACGGCAAACTGTGCCTGGTCGTGGCCAACGACGCCACGGTCAAGGCCGGCGCGTGGTTCCCCATCACAGGAAAAAAGAACCTTCGTGCCCAGGAAATCGCCCTGGAGAACCGGTTGCCGATCATCTACTTGGTGGACAGCGCCGGGGTGTACTTGCCCATGCAAGACGAAATCTTCCCGGACAAAGAGCACTTTGGGCGGATGTTCAGAAACAACGCCAAACTGTCGTCTGCGGGCATCCCACAAATTGCCGCCGTGATGGGCAGCTGTGTGGCCGGAGGGGCCTACCTCCCCATCATGAGCGACGAAAGCATCATCGTGGAAGGCACCGGCTCCATTTTCCTGGCGGGGAGTTACCTCGTGAAGGCCGCCATCGGTGAAGACATCGACAACGAAACCCTCGGCGGGGCCCAAACTCACGACGAGATTTCTGGCGTGACCGATTACAGGTGCGCCAACGAAGAAGAAGCGCTGGCACACATCCGCAAGCTCGCCTCGCACTGGGGCGACCTGGGTCCCAAGGCTGGGTTTCAACGAGACCCAGCCTTGTTGCCTGCTTCCCAGTCCATTTGCGGGGTCGTGCCCGACTCCCGGACGGAGGCTTATGACACGCGTGACCTTCTCGAAGCGCTCGTGGATCAAGACAGTTTCACAGAGTACAAATCAGGGTACGGCAAAACCCTGGTGTGCGGGTACGCACGCATCGATGGCTGGAGCGTGGGCATCGTGGCCAACCAGCGCACCGTGGTGAAAAGCAAGAAGGACGGGCTTCAGTTTGGCGGGGTGATCTACTCCGACAGCGCCGACAAGGCCGCCCGCTTCATCATGACATGCAACCAACGAAACGTGCCATTGGTGTTTTTGCAAGATGTCACGGGCTTCATGGTTGGGTCCAAATCGGAACACGGCGGCATCATCAAAGACGGCGCCAAAATGGTCAACGCGGTCGCCAACAGCGTGGTGCCCAAGTTCACCGTCGTGGTGGGCAACAGCTACGGCGCGGGCAATTACGCCATGTGCGGCAAAGCCTACGACCCTAGGCTCATCGTCGCTTGGCCCACCGCGCGCATGGCGGTAATGGGCGGCACCCAAGCGGCCAAGGTTCTGTTGCAAATCGAAAAGGCCTCGTTGAAGAAACAAGGTCAAGCCCCCTCTGAAGCGGAGGAGCAAGCCCTTCTCGACACCATCACCAACCGCTACGACGAGCAAACTGAACCCGTCCACGCCGCAGCACGCCTGTGGGTGGACGCCATCATCGACCCTGACCACACGCGGTCTTGGATTTCAATGGGCATTGAAGCTGCGAACCACGCGCCGGCCGATGCTGCATTCCGTCCTGGGGTCATGCAAACATGACTGAAACACCCATGAAACATCTCTTCTTGCTTCTCCTCTTTTGGGTCCTGTCCTATGGCATGGCATGGTGCCAGACCAAAGCCCAGGCCAAGTCCATGAGGGACAACCCTGCAGCCTACGCCTTGTATCATGGCGACGGCACTCCGGCCACTTGGGCCGATTTGGTGACCGAAGCTTCAGAGGCCGATGTGGTGTGCTTCGGAGAATTGCACGATGACGCCGTCATGCACTGGTTGCAGCAGGAACTCGTTCGCAGCTTGTTGGCCCGAGGGGCACACCCCAGCTTGGGGGCCGAGATGTTGGAAGCGGACGACCAGCTCGTGGTGAATGAATACCTCGCAGGAGTCGTCAACCTGGACAAGCTCGAGGCGGCGGCCAACCTTTGGCCCAATCACGCCACCGACTACCAGCCTCTTTTGGACTTGGCCAAAGAACATGGGCTGACCATGACCGCCACCAACGTGCCTCGGCGGTATGCCTCGTGGGTCTACAAGCACGGCCTCGGCGGTCTGGGAGACTTGTCGGCGGATGCCCAGGCCTACCTGCCATCGTTGCCCGTGGCCTACGACCCCACGCTGCCCGGGTACGACGCGATGTTGACCATGGCCGGAGGACACGGTGGGGAAACCCTGCCCATGGCACAGGCCATCAAAGACGCCACCATGGCGCACTGGATTCTGCAGACCCGCTCTGAAGAACAGCCTTTCCTGCATGTCAACGGGTCTTACCACAGCCAAGATTGGGAAGGCATCGTCTGGTACCTCCGCCAGGTCCATCCCGACTTGAACGTTCTCACCATCCATGGCGACACCCAGGTCGACGTGTGGACCCCGGACAGCACAGCCTTGAACAGGGCCGACTTCCTGCTGCTAACCCAGGCGCACATGACCCGCACCCATTGATGTCACAATCCTTCTGAACCCTTGACCATGAATTCTGTTCGCTTCTTCGCTGTCCTTGCCATTGTTTCCCTTGCCGCGGGTTGCGCTCCGCCCCCGCCTGCAGGCCAAACCGACGTTGCAGGCGTGCCTCAAACATTTTACGGATCGGTCATCGAGACCGACGGTGCCCTCCAAGCCCAAGGCGTTCGTGAAGCCCTCACAAAAGACGGACGGGCGTCCTTGACGTTCGAGGGCGAAGTGACCGCCACCTGCGCCAAGAAAGGATGCTGGATGGACGTGGCCTCGGGGAGCGACACGGTGTTTGTCCGGTTCCTGGACTACAGCTTCTTTGTGCCCACCGAAGGCGCAGAGGGCAAACGGACCGTGGTCCAAGGTGAAGCGTTTTACGACACCCTCACTGTGCCCATGTTGAAGCACTACGCCGAAGACGCTGGCAAGAGCCAGGCGGAAATCGACGCCATCACAGAACCGGAATTGCGCCTGGCGTTCACCGCGACCGGCGTCATGATTGAGGGCTAACATGAAATCCTTGGTGATGTTCTCCTGCTGCGTGGGCTTGATCCTGGCGTTCGGATGTGCCTCCGAACCTGCACCGTCGACCTTGCAACCTCGGTTGGCCCCAAGTCAGCCCAACGGCCTGTCTGAATTGGCGGGCACCATGGTCGCCATGGACGACCAACTGACACGCATCCAAAAGAACATAGACGCAAAAGGGTTTTCCTGGGAAGGACAGTCCTTGGATATGCACAACTTGATGGACCGTCACCCCACCGACGAGGCCATGGTCAACGGCCATTTTGAGGTCCACGCTCGTCTGTACCGCCAGGCCATCACCCAATTCAACACGTCGCCAAGTGCGGAAGCGTTCAACCAAGTGGTGGACGCCTGCAAAAGTTGTCACTTGGGCACGTGCCCAGGCCCATTGGAACGGATTGAAAAGCGACGGGTTGCAAGCGGCGCATCCGAACGGCGCTGAGCCTCACATCAACGTGTCCTGAAGCATGGCCAAGTGGGCCTTCATGCCTTCCAAAAACGGGGCAATGCCCGTCTTGGAGGCGTCTCCCATGGCTTCGCCCACGATCACCTGGGCCTCGAGCAGATCCTTCTCGTCCTGCACGGTTTCCACTTGCTCCAACAGCGTGGCGCCTTCCATGGCTTGCTTGAAATCCCCTTGACAGGCCACTTCCACCACCAACGCCAGTCGGCCGTCGCACATGAATCCGCAGCTCCAAAGGCATTGAAGGATGTCTCCAGCCACATGCGCCAGCTTGGGGTCGGTGAGGGCCTCCAAGAAGATGTCTTCTGCCGCCGACAGCTTCATGGAGGACAGCATGCCCAGCATTTCTTCACGCAAGTCGTCGTCCTTGCGCGCCGCAAAAGCCTCAAGCAAGGGACGAATGGACGCTTGGGTCCCTTTGTCATGGATGGTCTTCAGGGCTTTGGACACCACCCCTTCCTCCTTGCTGGTCAACCCCAAAATGTGCTTGCTCATGTCTGAAAAATTCAGGTTGCAAAGGAAGGGGGAAAACCCGCTTCATCGCAAAGGCTCACCACCTCCGCCGCCATCATGGCGGTGGCGCCCCAAAGGACAGTCCCCCCAACGTCCCAACCCGGTGACACGAACGTGTCGCTTCGGGCTTCAAAGCGCTTTGTGGGCCAGGTTTCTCCGGGAGCAGGAAGCCCCGACAGGGGCGTGACCAAAATGTCGGCCACCTCGGTCGGCTCTTTGACAAACTGAGGCAACTCGTCCGCCACCGCCAACACAGGTTGCACCCAGAACGAACTTGGAGGGATGTACAACGGGGTCATGGCTCCCACCAAGTGGGACTCGTTCAAGGCCACCCCCACCTCCTCCTCACATTCTCGGAAGGCCGTTCGAATCAAATCTCCCTTATCCACAGTCTCTTCTGCCCCGCCAGGGAACGAAAGTTGGCCGCTGTGGGGTGAGCCGTCTTGGGTGCGGCGCATGAACACCAAGGACCACTGGCCTTCGGCATTGGGACACAACAAGGCCACCACCCCGGCACGCCGTTCTGCGCGGTCTTCCGTCATCCCCTCCTTGGGCCGCCCTGGAGGACACGCCAATTTCTGGGCCGACCACCCGGGCAACCCGTGGGAGGCCATGTGGCTACGAAGAAGCTCGGTGATGGCCCCTACCGGTCGTTCAAAATCCCGAGACATGATGCAAAGGAACGCACGGATGAAGGCCGTTTCTTTACCGCATGAAGATTCACCTGCTCGAGGCAGACCTCCACTTCCCTCCCGTGTCCGCCGCAGGCAAACACGGATTGCTTGCGGTTGGAGGGGATCTTTCCCCTGCACGTTTGATGGCGGCCTACGAACACGGCACCTTTCCGTGGTTCATGGAAGACGAGCCTATCATGTGGTGGGCCCCACCCGAGCGTGCGGTGTTGCCTGCCCAGGGCTTGAAGGTGACCAAAAGCATGCGAAACGTCCTCAACCGCCGGCCCTTCTACATCACCATGGACCGTTGCTTTGACGATGTGGTGAGGCAATGCCAGAAGGCCCCACGTGACGGCGAAGGCACTTGGATCACCGACGACATCGTGGAGGCGTACGCGGAGCTGCACAAACTCGGGGTCGCACACTCGGTGGAAGCATGGCGAGACGACGAGCTGGTGGGCGGCCTTTATGGGGTTTCCTTGGGACGGATGTTTTTTGGCGAGAGCATGTTTTCAACCCAATCCAACGCGAGCAAAGTGGCATTCATTCAATTGGTGCGCTGGCTGGCCTTGAATGGGTTTGGGCCTGTGGATTGCCAAATCATGAATCCACACCTCGCCTCCCTGGGTGCCGTGCCATGGCCCAGGGCGCAGTTTCAAACCCAGTTGAACCTGTTTCTTCACGCCGCCCCCACCATGAACGGGCCGTGGACACCCCACGAACACCACTTGAACGCATGACCGCAAACAAGACCAGAGAGGCCATTCAGCCACGTCACCGCGCAGGGTGGACCAAATGGCTTGTGTTTCGCGCACTGGAATTGCGAGGATGGCGGATGCGCGGACGGTTCCCAAAACCGTTTTGGCGCACCCTTGTGGTGATGCACGCCCCACACCCATGGCAAGTCTCGTGGGCCAAGTGGTTGTACCCTGTAGAATCCATCCGGGTCGACCAACATTGTGACGAGCCTGTCCTCATGGAGGCGTGGTCTGCCGGGAAATGTGTTGTTTTTCAGACCGACGGCAGTCCAACCCAATTGGGGCAGGCCCAAGCTTGGGCGAAGTCATGCGGGGCGCGCGTGACCTTGTGCGCGTGGGAATCCAAACGGCAGTTCTTCCACGTCCATGCGCCCTTCAAACCCTCGAAGCACGAAGAGCGAGACGTGCATTACATGTCCAGGTACTTCAAGTATTTCTTGCAAAATCTCTCTGATTATGAGTGAGTTGAGAAAGCTGTACACAGGTTGTTCACAATCTCAGAAAACCCGTGGAAAACCCGTGAACAACGAGGGCGTAAGATTTTCTACAGCTCCAGAGGAAAAGTCCTTTCTTGCTGTTCAATTCTCTCATCGACCAAACGCCTGAACCCATGAAATCCTTGGACAAATACGACCACATGATTCTCGACATCATTCACATGCATAAGGTTGAGAACCAATCTCACATCCGTTTGGCCGTGCTGGAACGCAACTTTTGGAAGCGCATCGAAGAAGACACCGACTTGCACGTGGGCAAAGCCCGCATTGGCGAACGCATCACCAACTTGTACCTCGACGGGCTCATCCAAAACAAAGATGGTTATGCGTTGACCAAGAAGGGCCGTGAGCAATTGGCGCTCGCCCCTTGGAAGCAAGAGGCTGCACAAGGCTGAACCCCGACAACTCCAATCAAAAAAGGCGATCCCGTAGGATCGCCTTTTTTGATGCCCTAACGCGGGCCCAACTCAAGACTCTTCCAAGATCTCGAGGCCTGGAAATTTCTCCTTCCAGTAGGCCAACTTGCTCTCGTCGCGTACGGTGATCACGGTGCGGCGGTCCAAGCGAACCTTGATGTTGGGCTGCAATTCCTTGGCGGACTTTTTTCTTCTGGCCATGTTTGGTAGGTCTTTTCCCGTATGGGATGCTGCTAGATAACTCCTTTTGAGCCAAAAAAGTTGCGTTCTGTTCAAAAACTCGACAAAGTCGTTAAGGAATCTTGACGTTGTCCTGTCTCTCCGTCAAGTTGCTTGGGGCACCAACCGACCTGCGAACCACGCGATGTACGCATAACAAATCATAGGCAACAGAAACGCCACTTCGAAACTGCCTCCGTCGACCAAGGCTCCAACCGCAGGCGGAATGAAGGCACCACCTACAATGGCGGTGCAGAGCAGACCCGAGCCTTGAGGCTTGCCTTCACCAAGGTCTTCAATGGCCAACGTGAAAATGGTCGGAAACATGATGCTGTTGAAGAAGCCGACCCCCAGCAAGTACAACAACGCGGGCACCCCGGACGACAAGATCGACACGCCAATCAACGCCACTGCGCACAAGCCCGCGCACGTCAACAGACGAGATGGAGACACCCACCCCATCAGTCCGGAACCGGTGAATCGACCCAACATGGCCCCTCCCCAGTAAAACGTCAACAACGCGCCCAACACCCCTTTGGCATCCAACCCCGACACGTCAATCCCTTTGATCAATGCGGCCACACCAGCCATGGCGTTGAGCACCCCGCTCGATTGAATCTCTTCCAGAATGTCCAGCGACAGGCCATAGCTCACCATGTACGAGCCCAAGGCCACCTCGGCCCCGACGTATACGAAAATCGCCAAGGCCCCGAAGCGCAACTTTCTGTTTTGGAACACCTGACCGTAGGTTGTCTTGGCGCCTTCATCTTGGTTGCCCAAGATCTTGGGAAGTTTGATCACCCCCACGACACCGGCCAGCAAGAAAAAAGCCAACGCCAGCAACACAAATGGCACTTGCACAGCCAAAGCCTCCGCAGCGAAATACGCTTGGCGTTTGGTGTCGGCCAAGGCGTCGATGGCCTCGCCGCTTAAGATTTGGTCCCCCAGAAGGAAGCTTGCCGCCACCACAGGCGCGATGGTCGTGCCGAAGGAATTGAACGCTTGGGACAGGTTGAGCCTGGCAGACGCGGATTCCTCTGGGCCGAGCACGCTGATGTACGGATTCGCTGCAACCTGAAGCACTGTGATGCCGCCTGCCACCACAAATAACGCCAACAAAAACAAGGGGTACAGCCGTGTGGCCGCCGCGGGGTAAAACAACAAACATCCGGCGCCTGCCGTGGCCAACCCGACCAAAATCCCCTTTTGGTATCCAATCTTGGAAATCAAATTTCCGCCCGGGATGGAGAGCAACCCGTACGCTGCGAACCAGGCGAATTGGACGAGCCCTGCTTGAAGAAAGGTCAATTCGAAGACGTCCTTCAAGCGAGGAATCAACGCATCCACCAGGACGGTGATGAATCCCCACATGAAAAACAGGGAGGTGACTGCCACAAAGGCGCCGCGCAGGTTGCGGCCAGCAATGGAATGGGTCATAAGAAACTGTTAAGGTGTTATCGCATTAAATGCACAAAGCCACGGAATTCCTGGGCGTCTGTGTCAAAGCCGGCAGCATTGATCACCCAATGGTAAACCCCATTGGGTGCGAAGTGTGTGCCCCCATCCACGTCGCCCAACCACGCCGCGTCCATGTCGGTGCTGTGGTAAACCTCCTCGCCCCAGCGGTTGTAGATCCAAATCTCAAACAACCGCACCTGACGTCCTGTGATTTCCATGGCATCGTTCAACCCGTCGTTGTCGGGGGTGAACGCCGTGGGAATGTAAAACAGCACGTCCCCATAGATGTCCATCACAGCGTCGTCAGAACAACCGATGTTGGTGGTGACGTAGACTTTGGCCTCATACTGTGACAGTCCATCGTAGGTGTGGGTGGGCGCGCGCTCGTAAGCCACATTGCCATCCCCAAACTCCCACACGTAGAAATACGCCCCTTCGAAGAGCTCCAAAGGATCCGTCAAGACGTCAAACGCGTAGGTGTCGTCGCCGAGGCTCTCTCGCACGATGGTGGTTTTCACCGTCTGCACGTCCACCTTGGTGGACGCAAACTCTGAGTAATCGCAATTGTCGACCACCACGACTTCAAACTCCGTGCTCTCCTCGGGATCTACCACATGGACCAGTTCCTCGTCGTTGAAGTCGTCCCATTGAATTTGGTAAGGCGGTTGGCCGCCCTCAATCTCGAGCTCCATGACCGCCGCCGCGCCGTTGCACAACAAGGTGTCGTTGGGCATGGTCAACTCCAGGGCGTCGTAAGGCACTTCAAACAACCCCTGCAAGTAGACCTCCCGGCCGCACCCATCTTCCATGTACACCTCCATCAGCGAACTGGTCAAGGATTGGTAAGTGACACATTGGTCTGAACCGAAATCCACACCGTTGATCGTCCAGTAGTAATCCACAGGGGGGTAGGCGTAAGCTGGATCCTGAATCAACTCGATGCACACCTCTTCCGATTGGTCGCATGGCACCGTGACAAGCTCAGGCATGGTCGCCTCGAATGGAGGCGTATCGTAGATGATGATGGTGATCTCGCTTTCAATCGTCCCGTTTGTCACTTTCAAATACAGGGTCTCTATGCCTTCGTCGATGTCGTCTTGGGGCACCTCGAAGGTCAATGAAATGCCGTATTCCCCCACGGGAATGGCCGCCGAGGAAGGCAACCCGAGCAAGTCTTCGTCCAAGGTGGCTTCGGATCCTGGCGCCGCCGTCAAATCAAATGGAAATGGGAAGAGCGACGACACTGCGCAAGGCCGGCTGATGGTGATGGTGGCGGGACCACAGTCCTCCCAGGCGCAGTAAATGATTTGGTCGTCGTTGGGATCAGGATCGCATTCCGGAGCCGCTTGCGACTCGTACGTCGTCGGAATCGGCGATCCGAAGCTGCCTTCCTCCAAAATCACCACGGAGTCCAAAATGGTGTCCGTGCCATCGCCGATGGCCAACTTGATGTGGTAGGTCTCCCCACAAATGACGGGGTACACCGCGGTCAACACGGTCGTGTAGCCGTTCATGCACACGTCATCTGGCGCTTCGTTCAATATGTAGTACTCCGCATTCAGGGCCCCGTTGACAGAACTGATGGTGATGGGCAATTCAGGGTCTGAATCGGGAACGCTGGCGATGTTGATGGCTTGTCCGGGAAACGCCCCAGGTGCGTCGTAAGGACCGTTGATGCCCGCCCCCGACAAGAAGAATGCAAAAATGTCGTTGTACTGGGAGTTTTCCCAGGCTTCGTACTCGCTTGATCCAAAGATGTAGTTGAATGAGACGTAATCCCCAGCTGGGTCAAAGTCGAATTCCAACACGCACAAGTCGTTCACGCTGGTCACCGAAAAAGCTTGCCCAATCAAAGGAGGTACGCTGTTGGCGATGTCGAGCAAATCGTTGTCAGTCGGGTTTCCGCCTGAACAATTCAAACAACCCGCTCCGGCACAAAAGGCGTCTGCTGCATTGCCCGAGCTCAGAACCAGACCGCCGTCGATCGGAAAACCCACGTCGCCGCCTCCGGTCATGTAGCCGATTTGCTCAGTGGAACCAATGAAGTTGATGTTGGTGGCGTTGACCCCTTCTCCAAGCAACACGTCGTTGACGTATTGTTCGATGGTCAAGCTTTGATCCACATCCACCTGGGCACAAGCGCCCAACGGCAGCTTGGCCAAAAGACACAACACCAAGGTGTTCCAGCATGTCCCTGAGAGGCGGGTGGAATGTTCAAGCATGGCAGGGGGTCAACTCTGCCGACAAGATACGAGAAGAAGCGACGTGGGGCGCGCCTTAGTTTTGGTAGTCCACGAGGGAGGCTGACAGTTTCTTTCGGGCGTGGAAAATTCGCGATTTCACCGTGCCCATGGGGATTTCCATCTCCGCGGCAATCTCATCGTAGTGGTACCCGTCAAGGAACATGGTGAACGGCTTGCGGAAGTCAGGCTTCAATTCGTTGATCGCTCCCAAGATGTCCGATTGGTTGATCTCGGTGGTCACGGTGTCCACACGGTAGTCCTGACTAGCGTTGATGAAATATTGGTTCTCGGTGCTGTCAAGCACGGTGTTTTGGAACTTCTTGCGCTTGTAGTTATTGATGAAGATGTTCCGCATGATGGTGTACAACCACCCCTTCATGTTGGTCCCCTCTTTGAAGTTGTTCTTGTAGCGCAGGGCTTTCACCATGGTGTCTTGAACCAAGTCATCCGCATCCGCCCCATTCCGGGTGAAACCGAGTGCGAAACCACGCAGGAAGTCAGACTGGCTGACCAGGAGTTGATTGAATTCGAGGGTGCTCATCACAAACTGGTTTTTTTGTTTAACGAACTGAAGCAAAGATTAAACAAAACTCTCCTCACGCCAACTTTTTGTTGAATGTTTTTCAAAAAACGTTCAACAATTTTTCAGGGAATACTGAAAATCAACGCGTTAAACGTAGCTCAAAAATGACGGTTCAGTGCAAAATCTTTTGCACAAGCCTGGCTCCGTCGGTGTGGACGGTGGTGTTGGACCCTGCAGTTGCTTGCTTGAACACCCCACCCCCGAGGTGGAAGGTGACCTCCGAGCCGGCGAAGGTTCGGTCAATGCGTTCGACGTACTCCTGGGCTTGGTCTGCCGCAGGAGAGGTGGTGCAATAGGATACGAAACACACGTCCTCGAATTGACTGGCCACATTCACCAAGTCGTCGAAAGGCACGCTTTGGCCCAGGAACACGCTTTGGCGTTGTGCTGAACGGCACAGATGGTGCAAGAACAACAATGAGATGTCGTGGATCTCTCGTTCGGGCAAATACAGCACGATCACCTTGCCCTTTTCTTCGGGCTGAGGGATCGGGGCGTTGTGGATTTCCGCAAAGAGCATCTGCCTCAGGAGGTTGCTTATGAAATGCTCGTGGGCGGGACAAATGGTATCTGTCAACCACAGCACCCCCACCTCGGCCAGAAACGGCAGCGCCAAACTCAAGACTGCGCCATCGAAAGTCAACCGGTCCACGCACTCTTCCATTGTGCCTCGAAACAGCACTTCGTCGAAAGTCATCATGGCGAGTTTCAACCGCTGCTTGGCCAGCGCCTCTCCCCCTTCGTCCGACACATTCGGGCCTTCCGCCACCATTTGACCCAACTGCTTGGGCGACAACCCCGCAATCTTGGAGATTTTAAGGCCGCGTTCAAGAAGAAGTGCGACGTTGAGAAGCTTCTTCAAGTCCTCCCCGCCGTAGGTGCGGATGTTTGTGGACGACCTGTTGGGATTCAACAGCGCATACCTCTGTTCCCAGGCGCGAATGGTGTGCGCCTTAACCCCCGAGAGGTTCTCCAAGTCTTTGATTGAAAATTCTTGCTTCACGCGGTCCTCCTGCACCGTGTGGTGTGGTGCTAAAAAATGAACATCCTTCGTGGGCATTTGGTTCAAATCATAATTTTGTTCCATGACACATTCCAGGTTCTTGGACAACGGTGATTCGGCCGATTTCTATCCTCTGAACGCCCTCAAAGGGGTGCAAGAGCTTCATTTCGGAGTACGGACCATTGCAAAACAATGGCAAGAAGTCTTGCGGGACAACCCCCACATCCGAATTCACACCAGGCTGATGCCCACCCGGCAAAATGTGTTGGCCGTCTTGGAGCTGTCCGACGGAGAAGGTTGGACCCGAGACGGGCAGTTGGTCGCCTTGTGCGGCAGCGAGGCTGTGGATGTGACTGAATTGCCGAAGGACGCCCTCTGGCTGAAGGACGCCGCCCACCTCTTTGAGCTCTGTGGATTGGGGTTGGATGAGGACTTGTCGAGGCTTCAACTCGCGTGGCGACTTCGTTCGCTCCAAGAAGAGGAACGCGACGCTTGGCAAGCCCAAGGCGTGAGGGTCCATGGCCCGATGACAAATGTGTGGCTGGCCCCTGGGGCTGTGTTGCGCGATGTCAGCTTGAACACCGAACAAGGCCCTGTTGTGGTGGGGCCCGACGCAGAAATCATGGAGGGGTGTCGCGTCCGCGGCCCCTTTGCGCTGGGGGAAGGTTCTCAGCTGCGCATGGGCACTTTGGTGTACGGTGCGACCACCGTGGGCCGAGGCTGCAAAATCGGCGGCGAGTTGAGCAACGTGGTGGTCCACGATTGGTCCAACAAGGCCCACGGCGGCTTTTTGGGCAACGCGGTGCTCGGGTCGTGGTGCAACCTCGGGGCCGAGACCACGTGCAGCAATTTGAAAAACACGTACGGCGTGATCGCTGAGTGGTGTGAAGGCAGCCAGTCCTTCCAGCC
>CAJWII010000010.1 GCA_913041065.1 uncultured Flavobacteriales bacterium | reverse complement strand
GGCGGCAGCCATCCGCACGTGGTTATGATCGTTGGTGTGAACGGCGTGGGGAAGACCACGTCAATCGCCAAGTTGGCGCACCGGTACAAGTCCGAGGGACTTAGCGTCATGTTGGGCGCGGCCGATACGTTCCGTGCGGCGGCGGTCGACCAATTGAAGGTTTGGGGAGAGCGCGTCGGCGTGGAGGTTGTGGCCCAAGGCATGGGCTCCGACCCGGCGGCGGTGGCCTTCGACACGTTGCAGGCTGCGGTGGCTCGGAACGCGGATTTGGTCTTCATTGACACCGCAGGGCGCCTTCACAACAAAGTCAACTTGATGAACGAGCTTGGCAAGATCAAGCGCGTGATGTCCAAAGTGGTGCCCGCCGCCCCGCACGAAGTGTGGTTGGTGCTGGATGGGTCCACGGGCCAAAACGCCTTGGAGCAGGCCAAGCGGTTCACAGAAGTCACCGACGTCACAGGATTGGTGCTGACGAAGCTGGACGGCACGGCCAAAGGCGGAGTGGTGCTGGCGATTTCAGACCAGTTGCAAGTGCCGGTGCGGTTCGTGGGTGTGGGGGAGAAGATGGAGGACCTGCAGGAGTTCCATCCCATGGAATTTGTCGACAGCTTGTTGCCTCAATCTATAGACCCCAGCGCATGAGAGCACGATCCTTCAAACCCCGCAAGGTGAACGTGGTGACTTTGGGCTGTGCGAAGAACATCTTCGACAGCGAGGTCATGATGGCCCAGTTGCGCGCCAACGACTACGAAGTCGAGCACGAGTCCAAGAAGGACGATGCTGGCATTGTCGTGGTGAACACCTGCGGCTTCATCGAGGCGGCCAAACAGGAGAGCATCGACACAATCTGCCGTTGGGCCCAGGCGAAAGAAGAAGGCCAGGTCGAGCGGGTGTACGTGACGGGCTGCTTGTCCGAGCGTTACAAGGACGAATTGGCCGAGGGCATCCCAGAGGTGGATGCTTGGTTTGGCACCCGGGAGCTTCCGAGGTTGCTGAAAACCTTGCGCGCCGATTACAAGAAAGAGTTGGTGGGGGAGCGTTTGCTTACGACGCCCGCGCACTACGCCTACCTCAAAATTGCGGAGGGTTGCGACCGTCCCTGCGCCTTTTGTGCCATCCCGTTGATGCGCGGCAAGCACCGCTCGACGCCGATGGAGGATTTGGTGAAGGAGGCCAAGAGCCTCGCCAAACAAGGGGTGTCGGAGATCATCCTCATTGCCCAGGACCTCACGTACTACGGGCTGGACTTGTACCGCGAGCGCAAACTTGCCGAGCTCGTGCGTCGGTTGAGCGACGTGGAGGGCATTGAATGGATCCGCCTGCACTACGCCTTCCCAAGTGGGTTTCCGATGGACGTCTTGGACGTCATGGCGGAGCGGAGCAACGTGTGCAATTACTTGGACATGCCGCTGCAGCACGGCACTGACGCCATGCTCAAGGCCATGCGTCGGGGAATCACCGAGGCCAAGACAGATGCACTCATCGACGCCATCCGTCAGCGCGTGCCAGACATCGCCATCCGTACCACGCTCATTTGTGGTTTCCCGGGAGAAACAGAGGCCCACTTCGAGCACCTTCAGGGGTGGGTGGAGCGCATGCGGTTCGACCGTTTGGGGTGCTTCACATACAGCCACGAGGAGAACACCCATGCGTACACCATGACTGACGACGTGCCCGAGGAGGTTAAGCGTGCCCGGGTGGAGCGGATCATGGACATCCAGGCCGGCATCAGCGAGGAATTGAACGTTGCGCGGATTGGCAGCACGGAGCGCGTGCTCGTCGACCGCTTTGAGGACGGACTTTGGGTGGGCCGCACCCAGTACGACAGCCCTGACGTGGACAACGAGGTGCGCACCGCCCACGACGGCCACCTCCGGATTGGAGATTTCGTGACCGCCCAGATCGTCGGCGCCTCGGCGTTTGATTTGGACGCCAAGCTTGCATGAGCACCGCCTCCACATATCCCGTGATGGAACGCTTTCCAACCCTGCAAGGGGAAGGGGCGTGGACAGGCCACCCGGCGTGGTTCATCCGTTTGGGCGGGTGCGACGTGGGATGTTCTTGGTGCGACGTGA
Source organism: uncultured Flavobacteriales bacterium (assembly GCA_913041065.1). Lineage (GTDB taxonomy): Bacteria > Bacteroidota > Bacteroidia > Flavobacteriales_D > Sanyastnellaceae > UBA11663. The sequence goes on along the minus strand of CAJWII010000010.1, from coordinate 21,645 downwards.
AAGAGAGCTGGCCTGTGGAGGCCCACCCCCAAGTGACCGTGAGCATCTTGGTGAAAGAAGCGGTCGAGTCCGGACTGCCTATGGTGGTGGTGACGGGCGGGGAGCCCTGCATGCACAACCTGGACGCGCTAACGGCGGGGTTGTCCGAAGCCGGTTTGAAAGTTCATTTGGAGACCAGTGGGGCCCATCCCATGTCGGGAACCTGGGATTGGGTGACGCTCAGCCCCAAAAAGTTCAAGGCGTGCCGCCCGGAGTGGTATCTCGAAGCCGACGAATTGAAGGTGGTGGTGGTCAACGACCACGACTTGACTTGGGCAGAAGAGCATGCTGCCCAATTGGCCCCTGGTGCCCTCAAGTTCTTGCAGCCAGAGTGGGACCGTCGAGACAAGGTGGTGGACCGGGTCATTCAGCGCATCCAACACGCACCCGGTTGGCGTCTGTCCTTGCAGACGCACAAGTTCATTGGCCTTCCTTGAAGGACAAGGAGATCTGGTTTCCTGCAGGCCGTGACTGGCAACACAATACCATGCCTTGGGCCCGCTCTTCCGAGGTGAGCGCGTAGTTGTGCTCTTCCGACACCTCTCCTTTCAGCACGACGGCGCGGCAGCTTCCGCACACGCCTCCTCGGCAAGATTGTGGGGCGTCCAGGCCGTGTTGGATCACGGCGTCCATCAAAGTTTCTTCGCCAGGCTCATAGGTGAACGACACAGTTTTGCCTTTGTATTCCGCGGTCACTTCGCAGGTGGGTACCACGGACACTTCGAGGTGAGGGGGGTGGTGAAAATCTTCCGCTCGGATGTCCGCCTCAGGCACACGACCCAGATCCAAGCCACGTCGGACTTCAGTCTTCATGGACTTGGGGCCTGACAACAACACCTTTTTGGGCAGTGCTGTGTCCACAGTTTGCATCAGCAGCATGGTCTTGCTGGCGTTGATGCGGCCGTTGTGCAAGTCGTCTTCCAGGCTGCCGTCGCTTAGGATGTGAACGACGTTCACACGTGGATCTCGACTGAACTCTTCCAGCTCCTCGCGCAACAAGATGTCATGGTATCCTGAGTTTCCGTAAAACAACGTGAACTCGTGGTCGACCGGCCCGGTCAATAGGTGTTGCATGACGTGGTACAGCGGGGTGATGCCCACACCAGCGGCAAACAGCACAAAGTGGGTGGGGGTCAATGTCCAGGACGTCGGCAACAAACGTCCTTGCGGCGGGTACGCCATCAATTTCAAGCCGGCCTCGAACTTGCGATTCACGAAGGCACTGCCACGGGTGCTTCCCGTTTCTTTTACGATGACTTCAGGGTAAGTGGACTCGGGTCCTTGAACCAACGAATAAGACCTCGTCAATACAGGGTTGCCACAAGGCAGACAAAACGTGATGAACCCCCCAGGAATGTTACGCCAATCGTCGAGGTTTTCCCCGGGGTCGAGGGTGACACGCACAGCTTTGGGGCTGAGCCGGTGCACGTGCTTGACAGTGATGTACGTTGGTGTTCCCATGGGAGCGCTGACCATGGAACAAAAAATTCGAAAACAGGTTCAGACCATGGCCGCCAACGACGCCAGGGCGACCATCGGGGTGCATGAAAGGGGTTTCAGGGACGATTGGCGACGCCCCACAATTCCAATTGGCCAGGCGTCAAATTGTGCCTGTCCATGAATTCTTGTTGGGTCAGCAACTCCAGCTTGGGGTCTGGAACGAAGGCGTCGGCCATCGCGCCACCAGGAGCCAGGATCGCCGGATCAAGTGCTGTGAATGACGCGTTCCGAACGTGATAGACGCACCCGTCGCCACATGGCAACTCGCCCTCCTGACCTGGAGCAGGGAAGGGTTCGGGCGGCAAGAGCTGTCCGGCCTCGTTTGTTTGGGGAGCAGGCATGGGGGCGTCGGCTTCAAACACCAAGGCCACGCGCTCGCCATTCCAAGGAAAGACCTTCACCACGCTGGTGCCCAGGTGGTAGGTCACCAGGGTCCGCGACAGGTCCTCTTCGTCTTCGGGCCATTCGGTGATGCGCATCCTGGCTCCGTCGACCACCACTTCGGTTTGTCCTGCGAAAAAGCCATTCTTCTCGTGGGGCCAACCATCAAAGACCCAGATGCCCGCTTGGCCGTGCATCTCCAGTGCGAGGGTTGAAATCAGGGCAAGGCCCAGAATCACGTGCAGGGAACGTCGGCTCATGGCTTCATGTGCGCAACAACGATGCCAGGGCGGCTTCCACTTTGGGGGCGCTCGGCAACACAGCTGCTTCGAGGTGTTCGTTCAGGGGGATGGCAGGCAGATCTAAGCTTCCCACCACGGCGGGCGCCACGTCCAAGTCGCGGAAGCATCGGGTGGCGATGTGCCCGGCCAAGGCTTGTGCAAAGCTGTGCGCCACGGGTTCCTCCGTCAGCACAAGGCATCGGTTGGTGTTGGCGACACTCGCCTCAATGGCGGGGTGGTCCACGGGTTGGATGGTGCGCAGGTCAAGGACTTCAATGCGGCCCGGAAACGCTTGGGCGGCTTCCATGGCCCAATGAACGCCTCGGCCGTAGGTGACCACGGTGGCTGTGCTGTCTTCGCCGGCCAATTCAAGGGCGATGCCCTGAACCGTGCGAGCTTTGCCCAGCGGCACGCGGTATTCGCGGTCGGGCTCAATCACCTTGGCCGACTCGGTGCCGGGGATTTTGGACCAATACAGCCCTTTGTGCTCCAACATGACCACGGGGTTGGGGTCCTCGTACGCCGCTTTGAGGAGGCCCTTGAGGTCGGCGCCGTTGGAAGGGTAGGCCACCTTGACGCCGCGGATGTTGGCGAGCACGGATTCGATGCTCGAGCTGTGGTACGGGCCTCCGCTGCCGTAAGCCCCAATGGGCGCGCGAATCAGACTGTGGATGGGCCATTGACCGTTGCTCAAAAGATAACTTCGGCTGAGTTCGGTGAAGAGTTGGTTCAGCCCAGGCCAGAGGTAGTCTGCAAATTGGACTTCCACGATCGGACGGCACCCTGTGGCACTCATGCCTGCGGTGGAACCAATGATGAACGCCTCTTGGATAGGGGTGTTGAAGACGCGGTGGTCGCCAAACTTTTGGCCCAACGTTGCGGCCTCGCGGAACACCCCGCCGAGACGTGCGCCCACGTCCTGTCCGTAGAGCAGGGCCTCCGGATGGTCCTCCATGATTTCCTGCATGGCGTGCAAGGCGCAATCGACCATCAGTGTCAACTCGCCATCTGTCGCGTGCCGATCGCCACGTTCTTCCTTGACTGAAGTGGGGGCAAACCGGTGGGGCAACAAGTCGTCCACCGAGGGGTCCTCGGCTGCACGGGCTGCGTCAAAAGCCTCTTGCACCGCGCCGTCGATTTCGGCGTGAAGTACGTCGATTTCTTCTTGGGCCAAACCACTGTCCAACAGCGCGGTGTGCAAGCGCGGCAAGGGGTCCCGTTGGGCGGCTTCTTCCAAGTCGTCCCGGTAGAATTCACGGCGCACGCCGCTGGTGTGGTGGCCCAGAAGGGGCACGCTGGCGTGCACCATGAAGGGGCGTTGTTCCCTGCGGGCCGTGTCGATGGCGTGGGACATGGCCTGCTGGCAGGCGTCCCAGTCTGTGCCGTCGACCGACAACACCTCGATGCCTGGAAAGGCCTTTGCGAAGGTGGTGGCGTCGCCGAAGCGGACTTCAGAGCTGTGCGCGCTGATGTCCCATTCGTTGTCCTGCACAAGCCAAACCATGGGCAATTGCTTCAGCGCCGTCATGTGGAAGGCCTCGGCCACCTCGCCCTCGGTCATCGCCGCGTCGCCGATGCTGCAAAGCGCCACGCCCGGCGCCTCGTCCACAACTTCCACGCCGGCTTGACGGCCGTCCTTCACGGCTTGGGAGTGGAGTCCCATCTCGGTCAAGTACTTCAGCCCCATGGCTGCGCCCGCCGCAGGGATGGCTTGCATGCCTGTGGCAGAGCTTTGGTGCGGGATTTTGGGCTGGTCCGGGCGATTCAGGCTAGGGTGGCTGTAATAGGTCCGTCCTCCTGAAAACGGGTCGTCCTTCTTCGCAAAAAGCTGCAGCATCAGCTCCTTTGGGGTCACGCCCATGGCCAGCAACAGGCTGTCGTCTCGGTAGTAGCAGCTCACGTAGTCTTGCGGCAAGAGCTTCAGTCCGGCTGCGATTTGAATGACCTCGTGACCACGCGAGCATGCGTGGACGTATTTGGCGGTCAGCCGAGCGTGCTCTTCGTAAAGGTCGGACATGGCACGCGCGGTGCGGGCCAAGGTGTAAGCCTCGAGCAGCCCTGTGGATGCGGTGGATTGCGCAGGTTGGGGCATGTGTCAAAGATAGGGGCACCCTACCTTCGCTTCATGGGTCTGCAGTTCGAGAAGTGGGAGGGCACGGGCAACGATTTTGTCCTGGTGGACGGCCGTCAGGCCGGCGAATTGCCTTCCTCGTGGACCCCAGACGAAATCCAGCGTCTCTGCGACCGCCGTCTCGGCGTCGGCTCCGATGGCGTGGTCGTGGTTTCCGTAAATGACGAGGGACTTCTGGTCGTCGATTTCCGCAACCCCGATGGCAGCCGCTCGTTTTGCGGCAACGGAACCCGTGCGGCCTTGGCTTGGGCCCACGGCGCAGGCCTGATTTCCGCGCACGATGTGTCGGTGACCATCAAGGCCGTTGATGGGGTGCACCATGGCCTCGTGCGCGTCAACGGCACGCCAGGCATTTCCCTCCTGGTGGACGGCACCCCGAGATTCGGCATCGCGGGCCAGGCTGCATCGACCTCGGCGTTTTTGGACACCGGGTCGCCGCACCACGTGATGTGGTTGGACAACCCTGAAGCGCTTGTTGACTTGGATTTGGAGGGCGTGGCCTCGCCTGTGCGCCACCACGCTGACCACGCCCCCGAGGGGTGCAACGTCAATGTTGTGGCACCTGGTGAGGATGGCGCCTTGCAGATCCGCACCTTTGAGCGCGGGGTGGAAGGCGAGACGTTGTCGTGCGGCACCGGGGTGGTGGCTTCTGCCTTGTGCGACATGGTCAAATCCGGCGACCAAGGTGCCTCCTCGCGAACCGTGAACGCCCGAGGTGGCGTGCTCACCGTCGAGGCAGAGCTTCGTGCCGACGGCAGGTTCAGCTCCGTGTGGTTGTGGGGCTCGGCTCGGCGGGTGTTCCAGGGCACATGGCTTTGGATGGCGGCGTGCTTGTGGGGCCTGGGCATGGCGTTGACGTCGCCATTGTACGCGCAGGCAGACGGGCAATCACTCGGCGAAACGTTGTCTTCTCAGGCCCAGTTTTCCGTGCTGACGGCGAGCCCCGGACAAGATTTGTACGCTGCCTTTGGGCACACGGCGTTTCGACTCCACGACCCGGTGCAGGCCTTGGATTTGGTCTTCAATTACGGAACATTCGTGGTGGACGAAGGCTTTTACGTGCGCTTCGTGCGGGGGAGGATGGATTATCGCCTCGGGGTCGAACGCTACCCGCGATTCCAACAACTGTACTTGCGTCAGGGGCGCGCGTTGCACGAGCATGTGTTGCATCTGTCGGAACAAGACGTGCGGGCGCTCGCGGATTTTTTGGAGCGCAACGCCTTGCCTGGACACGCCACCTACGCTTACGATTTTTTCCGGGACAACTGCGCGTCCAAAGTCGTCGACGTCCTGGAGGACGTGTTGGGGCCAGGCCGCTTCGACGCGCGATGTGTGCCCACGGACAGCACCTACCTCGAGGCCCTTCGTCCATTTATGGCCGGGTTGCCTTGGACGGGGTGGGGCATGGAATTGATCCTCGGGGCAGACGCCAGTTCGCCCATGCCGGCATGCGGTCACGCCTTTTTGCCTGACGTACTGGCGGCCCAATTGGAAAACATGATGCTGGACGGCCAGCCATTGGCGTTCCCGCGCGAAGTGGTGTTTCCTTCAGAAGGTCGTTGGCATGCTGGATTGGCCCCAGAGACGCCTGGCCGAAGTGCCCCGGTGAAGTTCACCTGGGGGTTGGTCGCTTGGCTTGCCTTGCTGTGGGGACTGGCGTCGAGGCTGGGGCGGGCTTGGGAGGTGTTGTTGGATTTGACTGTGGGGGTTTTGGCGTCGCTGACCACACTGATGACGGTGTTGTTCACGTCCATGATGCTCTTTACCGACCACAACGACACGTGGTGGAATGCCGACTTGTGTTGGACGTCGCTCGGCGTGTGGACGTTGTTTCGGCGCATCCAGTTGCGCCGAGGCAAGGCGGGCGCCTTGGGCTTCCGCTCCCGAGTTCTTCTGGGGACGTGGTCTGCCGTGGCGTTGGGGTCGACGTGGGTTTGGCCCATGACCCGAAGCGCCTTGCCTTGGGGAGAAACCGTGGTTTGGGCCAGCGCAGGGTTGGCGTTGGCCTCCGTGTTGGCTTGTTGGCAAACTCTGGGGTTGGGGGCCACCAAGCGGGCCCTTTGACCCGTAGTTTTGGATCAATTCATGAAGACATCCTTCTCTTTCAGGCCGCATGTGCTTCGGGCGTTTGCCTGGACGATTGCGGTGCTTGGGCTCGGCAGTTGCCAAAACGAGCTGTCCTGGGACAACGACGTCCATGTGCCCGTGTTTGACGACCGCTTGTCATGGGGCGACATCGTGCCCGATTCGTTGTTTCAAGAAGGCGAGCCCACGGAGGCTGTCCGATTTGCACTGCAAGACACTGTCGACGTGGTGAATTGGGGGGCTGTATTGGAGATTCCCGACACGACCTGGGCCATCCAATACGGCGGGGAAGAAGAAGGGCTTCCTGAAGGGTTTCCCATTTTGCCTGGTGCCAATTTCATTGCGGTGTCGGACGTGTTCGAGTTCAACGTGGACCCGTCTCGAGGGGTGGAACTTGAGTTTGCCGAAATTTCGTCGGGCGCCATCGCAATTGAAGCTTCCCACACGTTGGGGCTTGAGATGGACATGGTGTACGAATTCCCCCACATCACTTTGGACGGCCAACCCTTGTTGTTTGAGTTCAACTTGCCTTCCGCTGAAGGAGGGGTGCCGGGGTCGGCTACAACCACCGTGGACCTGAGTGGTGCGCAGTTTGATTTCACCCAGGCAGTGGACAGCGAGACGGGGTTGAATTTCGACACCAACATGCTCGACATCACACTTGTGGCGGTGGCCAGTGAATTTGCCAACCCCAACGGGTATTTGGTGCAAGCGTCTGACAGCATCCGGTTGGAATTGACCTTCCAGTCGTTGGTGATGGAGAAGTTGGAAGGCTACTTCGGGAATTGGGAGCTGCCCATGAACCTGGGGGTGGGGTTGTTCGACACCATTCCGTTGCCGGAGCCTGTGGCGGATTTCGAGGGGATGGAGTTGCGCTTGCACTTGGACAACACCATGGGGGCAGACCTGCGTCTCTACCTGGACACCATTGCCTTTGGCGAGCTGTTGGTGGAAGGCGACCTGATGGCGGGTCACGACATCCCACGTGCGATTTGGACCACAGGGGTGCCTCAGACGACGCCGTGGTCCTTGGATTTGGCGTCGCCGACGTCGACTTTCGTACAGGGGTTGGAGACGTTCCCGGACACTGTCGTCGTGAAAGGTCGCGTCGAGTTGAACCCCTTCGACACGTCGGATTTGTTGATGGACCGTTGGGATGCGCAGTTCCTGCCCACGGCGTGGCTCGAATTGAGTGTGCCGATTCGAGTGGGGGCCAATGGGCTGCTCTTCAGCGAGTCGTTTGACTTGGAGGTTTTGGACGAATGGCCAGGTTTCGAAGGGTTCTTGCACCTGGATTTCACCCACAATTTTCCAATCGAGGTGGAGGCGCATTTGCGGGCGGAGTTGCTGAACGGCACCGTCGTTCAGGACACGTTGCTCGTGCCGGCGGGCAGCGTACCGAACAGCACTGTGGGTGCCTCGACGTTGAGCATTCCGCTCAACGAAGAAAACGCCACCACCGGGGGCACCATGTTTGTGGATTTTGCCATCAACACCTTCGGTGCCCAGCCATTCACTGGTCTTGAATACGTCCGAATCCAGGGCAGGTTGGAAGGAACCCAAACCATCGTGATTGACAATGGCGAAGATTGACAAGACACAGAGCGCGTGGCGCTTGGCGATGGTCTTGGTCGCGTTGATGGCGTTGGGGTCGATGCATGCTTCTGCCCAAGGGCTTGTGGACAGGGCGCGCGTGCTGACTGACCGTGGGCCAGCTTCGTTCGAGGTTTGGGCTCACCAGCGCAGCAACGCGCTGACGTCGGCCACGCTCGACGCTTTCTACACGGGCGGTTTTTTGACGTCCGACTTTTTGAATCGGATTTTGGCGGACCATCCGGAGATGGCCACCGCAGGATTGGAAGTGGGTTGGTCCAAGCGCTGGTCCACCCGGCCGTTCATCAAGGACCAATGGAGCTTGACCTGGTCGGTGGGCAGCGACATTCTGACTCGGGCCCAGTGGAGGCAAGACTTGTTTGCCTTGACGTTCATCGGCAACGGCCCCAGCGTAGGCCGTCAGATGGTGTTGAGCGGCACTGGGGTGCGCCTGGGGGCGTTCAACCGGGTGTCGGTGGGCCTCGAGCAGGCCAAATCACGCCAGCGCATTGAACTGTCCTTGGTGCAACGTGTGGCCGGCGCCGAATGGGGCATTCCGTACGGCACGTTCTTGGTGTCGGAAGGTGCGGATAGCATGGAGGTCGTTGCGCAGACGTACGCGTCGGCCAGCATCGACAACCTTCCGGAAGACTGGGACTTCAACGTGGGCCAAATCGTGGGCCAAATCATGCCGGCGTATGGATTTGGGGTGAGCGGATCGCTGCCTTTGATTTCCGACAATCGCCCTTTTCAGTTGGAATTTGAATTCCGGGACGTCGGCGTGCTTTGGGAGCCCCCTGGGGGGCAATTTGCCATGGTGGACACAAGCTTGTTCACCACGGGCTTGCCCTTTCCGATTGCGTCCTACTTGGATGACAACTACGTTGCGGAACCCGGACTCACCATCCAAAACGTGCTGGACGGAAACACCGGCTATGAGGACGCGGTGTTTCACACCGACAGTGCGGTGGGACGGGTGCTGATGCTTCCGTCGCGCTTGAATGCCAAACTGTCCTACTGGCCCCACGACGAGTTCATGATCAAGGCCGCGGTCAGGGCAGGCAACTGGATGCCTCAGCCTGAACTCACCATGGGGGTGGGGTGGATGCCCGACGGCCGATTCGCCTTTGGCCTCGATTTCAGGACCGGGGGATGGGGGCAGTCACGCCCTGCGTTGTGGCTGGACTTGCGCATCACCAAGAAGCGCATCTTGTCCCTGGACATCGACGATCCATTGGGGTTCATGTGGCGAGAGGATGTGGCCGCCTACACCTACGGGCGAGGCTTTCACCTCACCCTTCGTCGCATTCCTGGCGAGGACAAGTGGACGCGGCTGATGGGGTTGGACCGGTCGCGTGCTTTTGGGCAATCCGGCCGTCGGTCTGGACCTTCCACCAGAAACATGTGACAATGGCCCACGCTTCCCATTCGCCCTTGCATGTGCTGGCTGGCCCTTGCGCCGTCGAAGGCCTTGAGTCGACGATGGCCGTGGCCCGGGAGGTCCGGCGCGTTTGCGACAAACTCGGACTCCCATTTCACGTGAAAGCGAGTTACCGCAAGGCCAACCGCACACGGATCGACTCCTTTTCCGGGATTGGCGACAAGGAGGCGTTGGACGTCCTCGCCAAGGTCAAGTCGGAATTGGGGGTGGGCATCGTGACGGACATCCACCACCCTGAAGAAGCCGCCATGGCTGCGGAAGTGGCCGATGTGCTCCAAATCCCTGCCTTCCTGTGCCGACAAACCGACCTCCTTGTCGCGGCGGCCCACACAGGCAAAACGGTGAACATCAAGAAGGGCCAATTTATGGCGCCCGCCTCCATGGCCCATGCCGTCACCAAGGTCCGGGAATCCGGCAACGACAAGGTGTGGCTCACGGAGCGTGGCACGATGCACGGATACGGGGACCTCGTGGTGGACATGCGGGGCCTGGCGGAGATGCGTGCTTTTGCACCGACCATCATGGATTTGACCCACAGCCTTCAGCAACCGAACCAGGCCAGCGGCGTGACAGGCGGACGGCCTGAACTCATCGCCACCATGGCACGGGCAGCTGTGGCGGCTGGCGTCGACGGCGTGTTCATCGAGACGCATCCCGACCCCGCCAACGCGCTGAGCGACGGGGCCAACATGTTGCCGCTCGACCAGCTCGAGGGCCTGCTTACCACCCTGGCCAGCCTCCACGCGTGGCGCCAAACCCACGCTTGACAAGAAATGAAGTTGTTTCGGAAAATGCGCGTGGCGAGTCTCGAAGAGAACAACCATTCGGCTTATTTGAAGTACGCTTTTGGCGAAGTTGTTTTTGTGGTGGTCGGGATTCTCTTGGCATTCCAAATCGACACTTGGAGCGAGCGCCGAAGCGCCAAGGAACACACGCATTATCTGTTCGATCAAGTTCAGAGTGAGTTGGCCATGAACATCCTGAATTGCAACCTCTTGTTGGGGCAATACAGGGGGAAAGACACTTTGGTTCACGACATTTTATACCGACGTGTCACAAGACAAGATTACCGTGACCACTGGGAGTATGGTCTTGTGTTGCTCACGCAACAAGAGGCAGAAGTCAGTGTGGAAGCATTTTTGAACCTTGTCAACAGTCAGGACGCCTTGTCCAAGGGCCAAAAGACCATTTTGTTGGAGCTCAAAGCACTTTATGGGAGCGACAAGAGATATTTGGATTTGGTCAACGAGATTGCAACGAGCAACACACTGAGCTACCACCGACAATACAAGGAAGAACAAACATGGTATGGAGATCTCTTTCTGAATCAGGAGATGCCCGAAGACATGATTGACTATTGTTTGCAGGATTCGTTTTATTTCAACTCAGTGGTTCATTTCCAGTTCATCAACTTGAGGAATCACGTTCGGTATGCCTTGAATTTTCGACGCAGAGCGCTGGACATTCATGAACGTCTTGCGGATGAAATGCAGTTGGAATTGGACTCTACACTGTTGTTCGACGCACGGTTGTGTCCGCACCTCGTCGGGGAATACACGGGCTCTGAATTTGACTTGACAGTGTCGTATTCAAATGGACAGCTGATGGGGGTGAGAAAAGACAATGGTGATGCCTCAGCCATTGAAGAACTGCGGATCTACCCGGAGTCTCCCGAGGAGTTCATTTTTGGCGACATGTTTGGTCACATTGTCCGTGGAGCAAACAATGAAGTCACCGCCCTGAAACTGTCTCTTGGACGAAAAAGCGCCGATTTGGTCAAGGAATAGGGGCCTTGACGAGAGTGCACTCACACCAACGAAGCCCCCAATTTTTGAGCGGGTCCAAGGTCGCCGGGCACCTTGAGATGTCTTTTGACGTCGCAAGAGGATGAAATCCGATGAATAACTCACGGTCATGAACTCCGTACCTTTCGTTGTGATGTCGTCCTCAAGCATTCTGGAGAAAACCTGTCTATTTATTCTGGTCAGCACAGTTGCTTGCAACAAGCAAACCAACGTCTGCCCTGACGTGATCCCTCACGCTTCGACATCAGATTTCCCAATGGACGCATACGCAATCAATGAAGTTGCATTGATGGGCGATGAGCTGAGCGTCAATGTCAGCTATGGCGGTGGTTGTGAGCAACATTCCTTTGAGGTTCTTGGTGCGGACACGATCGATGAAGCTGGGGTGAAAGGGAGTGTTTTGGTTCTCAGTCACGACGCAAATGATGACAATTGCTTTGCAGAAATATTGGAGCACGAGCTGTGCTTCAACCTTGCCACACTTGCGGATGGCGAGCCGTTGAATTTCTCCCACCCCGACACTCTGTATCAGCTAAATTGAGGCCTTTGAGGTAGGGTCCACGTTGGCAAAATCCCCAAATGATGAAAAAGCTCTTTATCCTGCTTCTCGCGGCTGCTTGCTTCACAGCATCTGCTCAAATCGAGGTTGACTTTTCCCAAGGCGAAGACGTGGCGTGGGTGACCTATTGCAACGATACCATGGATTTCAGCGATGAGGAGAGTCAGCCGTTTTGGAAACAACACAAGGCGATGAAATTGCGGGTCTCTGACTTGAAGAAAAAGAAGCGGGTGAAAGAAGCGTCTTTGTTAAATCCTTTCATTGCCTCTGGCCAAGTCGTGGTCACAACGATCGAAGACATCGCTGACTTGAAGGTTGAGATGGTTTCTTTGGAGCGAGACTTCATGTTGTTCCTTGTTGAATTGCTCGGCTCAAAAAGGGCCATTGAATTCAATTTGGCCGAGCGCGAGTACAAGCGTCAACTGAAACTGCATCGTCGCAAGGCGAGTTGAATGCAACCGGAGAACGCGCTGCGTTCTCGGAAACCAGAGCCCCTGTCACTTGTTTAAAGTGCTCATTGTATGTGGGTTTTGTACCTTGAGGAAAATCAACTCCATCCTCATGTTTTACAACAAAGTCACCCCTTGCCTCTGTGCAAGTTTCCTTGCCATTGCTTTGCTCGCGCTTACTGATGCGCAAGTGCAGGCTCAAAATGAATTCACGTCCTTTACAGTGGTCGAGTCGATTGTGCCTGGCGGAGTCGGTCGTTCCCGAATCATAACGGCCAGTGAGGAACGAAATCATGAGGATTACATCTCAATCAATGGAAGGGATGGTCGGAACAAATCGAAGCGAGGTGACATTCGAATGGAAACCTTTGAAGAGATAAAGCTGCTGAATTTCTACAGCATTGCTGGTTTGCGTTTTCAGAACATCGCTTCCAATGATGCCATAATCAACAGCAAAGTCAATGCAATGATGGCCGATGGATGGGAATTGATAAGCATCAATTCTGGAGTTGAATCTGACGGGGGCGCAGATGATGGCAACGGCATTTTCATCACTCGGTTTTACTTCAAACGCGAGAAGTGAGCACTCAAGGCTCCAATCCCCGAGGATGGGCTCTCCATCAAAGACACTGGATGATGAAATGCTGTTCGCCAGTCGTGCTTGCGTTGATCTGTTGCTGCAACTCTGGTTTAGAGCAGGATGTTGAGGTCATTGAAATCACGGAAATCAGTGAGTATGACTCCGCTTTTCAGTTCCAGGATGTGGCTGTTGTGAGCACTTATTGGGAAGGCTTTGGAGGTGACGGTTATCTCGTAAACTTGAATTTTCAGGGTGACGACACAATCAGAAATGCGAAGGTTTTTCTTGGGTCTGATTTGCTGTACGATGGTGCGAGATATTTCTGGATTTCAGACACCTCGATCAACATTACGTTGTTTGATTCAAAGGGAGACAGCACTTTTTCAATGATCGCTGGAGGTTCGATGGATGGATCCACCAGCTCTATGGAGCTCCTGAACTGAAGGGATTGGCAGGATAAAGCTGTTCAGCACCCACCTTCGAGACTGCATGCATCTGCAGCCAGCATAGAAACGACTCCAAAGCCAAACTTGAAGTTGGGGTGATGCGCTCGCGCAAGGCCATGGGGCATGTCGACCTTAAAACGTTCTTGGAACAAGCGAGGACATTTGAGGTGTGTCAAAATGTGGAGGATCTCCGTATTATTCGTGCATGAGAAAATACTTGATTCCCCTTCTGGTTTTTGCATCCATGACAGCGTGCAATTCCGATCAACCAGCCGAGAGCAATGCACCTGCTGAGTCGTTGAATTTTGAAACCGCAGCCCAGGAGCTATGCAACTTGAAGTGCACCATGCAATTGTCTAGAGCAGAAGGTGACAAGAAAAAGGTGAGACGAGATAGAATGAACATGAAGCGGCTCATGGATGCTGTGGATGAGCTTCAAGAGGTTGGTTCGGCAAGAAAGTTGCTTGCAGATTGCAAGTGCGACTGACGAAGGCGCACTTCTTGGAAGGATGGACTTGACGTTCTCCGTCCGCTGCATCAAAGACACAGAATGATTGAAATAGGATCATCGACGACTCGAAAAGAGCTGCAGGACTTGTTGGGGGAAGAGCATCTGGCTCAGAGCCGAGAAGGGATCTACAACTGCAAAAAGTCCAACCGCTGCTTGTTGTTTGTCAACCTCAACAAAGACAGCGCCAAGGAGAGTTTGAAGTTCGATGACTACTTCCAAGGGGAGGTGTTTCACTGGGACTCCCAGCCGAAGCAATCATTCGGTGTTCCATCGATTCAAGCGATGGTGAACGGGGACAAAGAGGTGCATTTGTTTGCACGCATCTACCCGAAGCTCAAATCGAAAACACAGCCTTACATCTACTGCGGATCGTTGAGTTATGATTCCTACGATGAAGCCACTTCGAGGCCAGTTCATCTCATGTTCAGGGCAAACGACATGCGGTACGACTTGCCCGAAGACCATCCATTGTCAAGGATCTACCATTGGAAGCCTTCTCACGAAGGTCAGCAGGGCACCTATGGCCCGACCGTCGAGGTAGAGAAGAAAAAAGGACGAAAGCGCTACTACAAGCCTCCAATGGATCGGAGATTTCACGCGAGACATTCACCATTTACAAAACCTGCCGAGCAGGGGAGTTCGAGAGGTTTGAGGTGGAGCTTAATCAACCAGATCAGACCGACACGTACAAGTACCTCATCCTGGGGGCGGAAAAGGCCAACTGAGCCACCTACAGTTCTCGCCTATTGTAGTGCGGAAATAAGCCTGTCCGTCTTGGTCCTCAAGTAATAAACTCTGAATTTTTAACCTCGATGGATTTCTTATCGCTTGCCTTGGATTGGACTCCAAATGTCAATCATATTGGATTTTTTGTAGCTCAAAACAAGAGTTTCTATCGGGATGAGGGCATTGACTTAAATATCGTTTCACCGATTTCGGACGACTATGCTTCGACCCCAGCAAAAAAATTAGAACAAGGCAAAGTTGATTTTGCCCTTTGTCCGATTGAAAGCCTTATCAGCTTTAGAACAAAGAGATCACCTTTTTCCATGGTCGCCATTGCAACATTACTGCAGGACGATTTGAGTGCAATAGTCTGCCTCGAGGATTCCAACATCAAACGGCCGAGGGATTTAAGCAATAAAATTTACGGGTCCTATAATGCTAGATATGAAGACCGCATCGTAAGGGAAATGATCAAAAATGATGGCGGAGAAGACAACCTTCTTTGCTCTTATCCCAAAAAACTAGGAATCTGGAGCACCCTACTTTCGGGGAACTCAGACGCAACTTGGATTTTTTTGAATTGGGAAGGTGTGGAGGCAGAAGGCCAAGGAATTAAATTGAAGTACTTCAAGCTAGGGGACTTTGGCATACCTTACTCATACTCCCCAGTCATCGCTGCGAGCGAGTCTGGGGTAAAGATCAATCGAGGTACGTACCAAAGGTTTTTAGCGGCAACTAAGAAAGGCTTCCTTTTTTGTCAAAACAATCATGAGGAAGCTGTTGACATACTGAGGCGCCAAGTACCTTCGACTGATTTGAATATCAATTTAGAGCGTGCGTTAGATTTATCTTCTGCAGCATTTGGGACAGAAGAAACCTGGGGTTCAATCGATGGCTCAAGGCTTCAAACATTTTTTGATTGGTTAAATAGGAAGGAGCTCGAAAAACAGCGATTCAGCGCTGAAGAAATCAATGCTTGGAAATTTTTTCGCTGATTTAGATATCAGACCGTATAATTTCAAGAAGTCTGTAACAGAGTTATTCGCTGCGTAAGTCCCGTCTTTCAGAGAGTTTAAAGGTCTTTGTGAAACCTTTTAGAACCTGCCACAGTATAGGGGTGTGGTTTTGGTTAAATGCTTTGAACAGCATCATGAATCAGAGTTTTGGTTTGGAAGGGGTCCTTTAACGTAAGGGCCCCTTTTTTTTTGCCTTCCTGAGGCCCTAATGGAGTGCTTCCACCCCCTCTATGTTTTAGGGTGTGCGCATACGATTTGGCCTCAACAATCGTTGCCAAAGGCCGCCAACAACATCAAAATGTCTGTTACATTTACAGCGCTGTCACCATTCACGTCGTCGGTGCAATTTGAGGAGCAGCCAAAGTCAGACAGTACGGACAACACGTCTGCCACATTCACGGCTCCGTCGGCATTTACGTCTTCAGGACAGCCTTCAGATTCATCACTGCAGATGATTTTTCCATTCATGTCATGTGCACTCAGGGCATCCCAGATGAGTTCATGGCTCACAATGTCCATGTTGCCAAAGGTTCCTGGCCAGTCATGATCTCCTCCAACAACCTTGTAGTGTGTCAACTCAATGCACTCGTCTTCACTGGTCCAGCGATAGCGCTCAACGCTTGATCCATCGCTGGGATCAAGATTTGGCATCTGTGTGACATCAGGTGTGACTAAGAGATCATTCTTTTCAATCCAGAGCTGATTGCCTTCATCATTGCTGTGATAATACAAGGTCCCTTGATAGCTAATGCCGTCATAGTTCGAGATAAAATCGTTCGTCCCCAGGATGGTGACAACGGGTGTAGGGTGCGACGTCTGGCATGCCGCATAAGTTTCGGCATACATCGTGCGCGAAACAGCTCCAACCCCAGTGATTTGGTCATTGAGTCTGCATGCCAAATCATAGACAAAGCCCCCCCCGTTGGAATAACCCATCGCATAAACCCGTGACAGGTCCACACCATGGTTCACTCCCATGTAGTCAATCAAAGAAGAAACGAAGTCAATGTCGCTGTGAGGATTGGGCGTGGTGAAGGGCAGTTGACCACTAATCACCAATTGCCAATTTGTTGATCCCCCATCGTTGGGGTCGGGCAATGCCTGAGGGTAAACCAGGATGAATTCCTCTTCATCGGCCTTCGCTCTTAAGTCTCCTAAAGCCAATTGATCGTAAGCGGTGTCTGACCCACCATGAAAACAAAGAACAAGTGGCAAGACATCGCCTTCATTGTAACCTTCTGGGAGATACTTAAGGAAGCTGCGTGCAACGCCTGCCACGACAATCGTTTCGTTCGTGAGTTGGGCAGAGAGAGAATTCCAAGGAATTATTGCAGTCACCACCATCATAACGATTGGCAAGACAGCGCGAACTGATGTTTGAGGTGAGATCATTCTTCTTCTTGTGTTGAAGGCATGTTGAAAGTTACGCGGATGTGGCGCAATCAAGCTTCAACTTTGTTCCAAAGGGAAAGCTTTCACCCCCACCATGTATGTGTACGCTTTGGGAAAAGTTAGGAGTCATACTCACCCTCGGGATTATATATACCTACAGTCAGCAGAGAAAGGATTCCAAAACCAAATCTGAAGAGGGGGTGGTGTACACATGCAGGGAGTTTGCGTCTACGTTCTCAGAGATTGTGCTGAAGGAATCCAAAAAAAGTACGGCAGAAGTACGGCAGAGGGTGCCAAAATGAGTCTGTTTTCGGCCATATTTGCTCCAGTTCATTACATACTCACCAGCCGAGCTTCGTTTGCGTAAAGTCTCCTGAATCAGCCTGGTGAACAGAAGAGCAAACCGCGGAATCGCTTTGTTGGCGCACTTCTTGGAAGGATGCAATCAAACCGCCTATCTTTGCCGTCCGTTTCAGCAGCGGCTGATGACACGCGGAACACTCAATGGGGGTATAGCTCAGCTGGCTAGAGCGCTTGCATGGCATGCAAGAGGTCCGGGGTTCGAATCCCCGTATCTCCACCAAAAGCCCGCTACGGGAATCTGATTTGGCTCCGTAGTACAATGGATAGTGCGTGGGTTTCCGGTACCCAAAATCTAGGTTCGATTCCTAGCGGAGCTACATCTCATCAACCCTGATTCCCTCGGAGTCAGGGTTTTTTTGTGCCAGTTGCGTGGCAGACCGTGTGTGCGTATTTTCCAAACGACAACATGGCCGAACAAGTCAACACCCACGATTCCGACATCCGTCGACTCGCGGCTTCTGTCAGTGAAGCGGTGGGTTTTGATGTGACCTCGGGCCGCGATTGTGAAGTGCTGAAGCGAGAACTTGACGAGTTTGATCCGCGCTTCGGGGTGAGTTTGTCGACGTTGAAGCGGTTTTTTGGCCTTGTGAACTCGAGTGGGGGGTACAGCCAATCGACGCTCAATGCATTTGCCCGGTATTGTGGACATCGGTCGTTCACGGACTGGAAGGCGAAGTGGGGCAGGAAGGAGGAGGCTCCTGTTGACGTCCCAACCTCGGCGCCGCGCAGGCCCATGCCTGGCTTCCATCCCTCAGGCGTCGACCGCCGTGAGGTGTTGAGGTGGATTGAAAAAAACCAAGATCCTGAGACGTTCCAGCCCACGTTGAGAGAATTCAGGGGCTTGCAGGGCGGCCTGGTGGGGATGTACGAGCGGGGCAGCCTCGACATGTCCTTGTGGTTTGAGGTGAAGCGTCACCACCATATTAAGCACTTCATCGTCGAAAAATTTCCACCCATGGATTACATGGCCACATTCGGGACCCCGATGGTGGAGGATTTTTTGATGTCGGCCGAGCACCCGGTTCAGCAAATGTTTGGGAACACGGTGTTGGCCACGGGCATGGTGGCCATGGACATCTCTTGGAGCGATGTGGTCCAGACCCTGGGGGGCCAATGCCCCATCCGTCCGACGATCCACCCTTACGCGACGGCCATGAATTTGGGGGTTTGGTTGCTTGCCCTGAAGGAGCACAATAGAGGTGGCGAGGAATACGAGAAATTGAAAACAAAGCTCCTCACGACCGGGGCGAAGGCGCATGAAGTTTGGCCCGTGTGGTTCAACCAAACGGCGTATTTCCAATACATCCTGAGCGAGTGGGCTGTGCTTGCTGGAGACTTGGAGCTGGTGGAGGCCATGGACGGCCTCATTGAGGGGTACCGCAAGACCCAAGATTACCACCACCGCAACCATCACATCGAAACGACGTTGGACTTGCGTCAAATGTGGAACGCCATTGTGCTCGGTGACCTTGACCGCGCACGCATGTTTGAGAAGCGCATCCAGTTTGATTTGTTCCGCAACGTAGACACGCGCATGTTGGGCATGTGGTACCACGGCGCCTTGCAGGTTCTTGATCCAGACGGGGCGCGTTTGCACATCGCCAACTTTGACGTCAGCTTGAGCCTCACCCAATACCACGGATTGGGTCGTCGAATCCGGTCTCTGGTGTCCAGCGCTCAGGCCTGAGGCAAGAAAAAGCCCGGCCTCTTGTTGAGTAGGCCGGGCAGCAAAGCAATTTGGTTAGGTTGCACCTGTTCTTGTGCACGGCAAATATCCGTTGCTTGTTTCAGTCGGTTGATAGTCTGGTTTGAAAAAGTCTGCTTTGAACTGTTTTGAACGAAAATATGGTCTCATTGCGCCACATGCCAGAACCACAAAAAGTCCAGCAAGTCGTAGGCCTGCACAAGACCGTCGCCGTTCAAATCAGGGCAAGCTGCGTGACGGCACCCCCCGTCATCGACATTGGCCATGGGGTCGTAGTTGACCGCAGTGTCATCGGTGCAACCCGCGAACACGCAGATGCCTCCGTCGTAACTGGATGACTCTGGCTGGTAGTTCAGCGCTTGGGAATACGTGCAATCCTGTGCCCCGCAATGGGGATTGGGGATTGGGTTTTGGGCCACCACGTCGGCCAACATTTCGCCCAAACTTCGGGTCGGCGACGTACAAGCCCCTTGCACCCATGAGAGGTTCCCCCAATGTGGGCCGGACAAGGTGTACGCCGTCAAGAGTTGCATCAAGTCTTGAACTTGCACCTCTCCGTCGCCATTGAAATCGGCAGCGCCGAGCGGGTCCATACATGACAGTCCCGCGCACTGCATGAACACGCATGAACCGTCGTCCCGAGTGGCTGTCGCATCGTAGTTGGTGGCGGAAGGGTACACGCAACCGATGCATGAATCGTGGTCGCAAGTCCCATCTTCCATGTTGGCTGAGGGGTTGTAGTTGCACGCACATCCTTCTGTGCACCCCCAAACCACAAACGCGCTGCAATCCCCCAACAAACAGTTGCCTTCGCAATCAAAATGGGCAGGAGGGAAGTCGCAGAAACCGGCAATTGTGGCCCCGGGGTCGTAGTTGCATGCGTCCTCAACCGTGCAACCCACACAGGTGTCGAATTCACATGTCCCATCCGACACGTTGGCGTTGGCGTCGTAGTTGCACGCTTCAGGCAGGGTGCACCCCGAGTGCGAGCACCATCCAGACACTGTGGCATTGGGATCGTGGTTGCTGGCGTGGGGGTCTGTACATCCAACGCACGAGGCAAAGTCCGCACAACCGGTGTGGATGGTTGCGGTGGGTTCAAAGTCGCAGGCGAGCGGGTTCATGCAGCCTCCACACGAGTTGAATTCGCACGAGCCGTCATGCACCGTGGCCTCGGGATTGAAGTTGCAAGCCGATCCAAGCGTGCAGCCCAACACCAAGCAACTCATAAATTCACATGGACCATCTTCTCCCACGTTGCACGCTTCAGGCGCGGTGCAAAGGCTTGACCCCGAGGCGCCGTACAGGCATTCGAAGTCGCAGCTTCCCGGAATGTAGAAGGTAGCCCCTTCATCGTAGTTGCAGGCAAACGGCAGAATGCACCCGCCGACCAGAGGTGGCACACATGTGCCGTTGTCGTCGGTGGCGTAAGGGTTGAAGTTGGGGGCCGCTTGGCTGGTGCATCCCGGAATCTCAAGCTCGTCACAGATTCCATCGCCATCCACGTCATTCAGGCAGGCCCCATCGCATCCCAGGTAAAAAGCCATGGGGTATGTGCACATGGCCAGGCTGCCCAGTGTCGCTTCGGGATCAAAGTTGCATGCGGCCTCGTGCATGCAACCGACGCAGCTGTCAAACTCACACGCCCCATCCACGTAAAAGTCTGCCTGGGAATTGAAGTTGCACGCCGAAGGCACAATGCACCCCCCCACAAAGCAGCTCCCGTCGTCGAGGTTGGCAGCAGGGTTGAAGTTGGGTGCCAAGCTGTCGGTGCAGCCTTCGACCACGATCACATTGCCGTCGCAATCCAACCCCGGCGTGGCGTACACGCAACTTCCATCGCTGCCACAAGCTTCGCCATTGTAGTTGCAAGCATCCCCGTCCAAACAACCCAACGTCCCCGTGCCTCCGCATTCACCGCACACGTCGAACACGTTGCCTTCACAGTCGCAAGCCCAAGGGGCTAGGGGCTGACATCCGCACTCGAGCACCGCCCCAGGCCCGTTGCAAATGCCACATTCGTCGAATTCCCCGACGCAGCTGTCCACGTCGTCGCAAACCCCATCACCATCGACGTCCGCGTCGCATGCACCGCCGCACACGCCCAAGGCGTCGAGCTGGTTTCCGTCGCAATCGCAATCTCCGGCCGGAATGTCGTCGCACCCACATTCGTCGACCTCGCCAGGCCCGTTGCAAATGCCGCATTCGTCGAATTCCCCCACGCAGCTGTCTACGTCGTCGCAGACGCCATCGTCATCCGCGTCTGCTGTGCAAGTCCCGCCGCATACACCCAAGGTGTCGAGTTGGTTTCCATTGCAATCGCAATCTCCCGCGGGAATGTCTGCACACCCGCATTCGTACACGTCGCCAGGTCCGTTGCACACGCCACATGTGTCCAGAGCTCCGACGCAGTCGTCCTCATCGTCACACACCCCATCTTCGTCCTCGTCTGTTGTGCAAGTCCCGCCGCACACGCCGAGGGCGTCGAGCTGGTTTCCGTCGCAATCGCAATCTCCGGTTGGAATGTCGGCGCACCCGCATTCCAAGACTGCGCCAGGTCCGTTGCACACGCCGCAGGCGTCGAACGCTCCAACGCAGTCGTCCTCATTGTCACACACCCCATCTCCATCGACGTCAGCGTC
>CAJWII010000009.1 GCA_913041065.1 uncultured Flavobacteriales bacterium | reverse complement strand
TTTCAGTCGTTCAGATCAGCACTCCTGACCGAATGCAGTCAAGAACTCGAGCAAGTCAGCAGTAGACACTGAGCCGTCGCCGTTCAAGTCCGCAGGACATGGGTTTGCGATTTCGAAGTTGCAAGAACCGTCGTCAATCACAGCACCCTCGTCGTAGTTGGTCGCAGTCTGGTAAGTGCAGCCAGAGCATCCGTCGAACACACAGAGTTCAACATTTGAAATGTTCGTGGCTGGGTCATAGTTGCAAGCCGTTGGGATGCCGCAACCTTCGACACATGCATCGCCTGATCCCACATTGAAGGTCACAGACTCACCTGCACCACCTTGGACAATGCCTCCGAATGCTCCAGAGATGTTCCAAGAAATTTCACCAGGCCAAGAACCTTCTGTCACGGTAATGCTGTAGCAACCGTTGGCCAAGCAGTACGTGTCTGCGGCATTGCTGCCGGCTTCGATTGTGCCAGATCCAATGGACGTGCCATCGACGCTGCTCAACTCGTACACTGCACCATTCCAACCGTCGCCAAAGCTGTCGTTCATGTTGATGGTCACACAGTTGTCGTAGCAGCAAGAGTCATCGGCAATGGTTGCAGCCGCGTCGTAGTTGCACGCCGTGTTGTCGGTGCATCCAGCACAGGTCTCGTATTCACAAGAACCGTCTTCGTCCGTGGCTGTCACGTCGTAGTTGCAAGCTCCAGCATCGGTGCATCCGCAAACAGCTCCGCCAACAGAGATGGTGATGCCGTCGGTCGGTCCACCGCCGGCCAACACAGATCCATCTTCGGTCAACACTTCCCATGACACCTCAGATGGCCAATCACCATCCGTCACAGACACGCTGTAACATCCAGGCTCGAGGCAAACCAAATCGTATCCAAATTCTGGACCAGTGAAGTTGTCGTTGTCCACAGAGAAAGCAGCGTCGTCAAGCGATCCTGAGGCAACCACATCTCCAGCAAGGCTGGTGATGGTGTACTCTGAACCGTTCCATCCGTCGCCGAATGCGTCGTTCATATAGAACTGGACTGGAGTTCCAGTTTCAGTGTCACACACGCAGCTCCAAATGTCGCAAGAACCATCGTCAACGTTGGCGTCTTCGCTGTAATTGCAAGCAGCTTGATCCGTACATCCTTCCACAACAGGCGCGCAAGTGAAAGACAAGTCGAAGGCACCGTTGTCGTCAGTAGCTGGGTTGCCGTCGGCGTCCTGTGCTCCCACGTAGACGTAGTACAACAAACCAGGTGTCGAAATGAACTCGAAGTTCACGTCGTCAGAATCGAACAATGTGCATTCGCCCGTGCCGTCAGAGCTGATGGCAGAGTCAAAGCACTCGAAGTCTCCAGCGATGTATGTCGGCTCGGTGCTGTAAGGGGCAATGCTGATGGTCACAGTGCTGTCTGTGCCTGCTTCCAATCCAGCGAAGCCCATGACGTCTCCCAAACCATCAGTGAATGTTGCACCAGCTCCGTTCCATCCGTCGCCGAATGCGTCAACCATGGACAACGTGTAGTCACCCGCGGCCAAGCACTCAGTACCTGCAGATGGCGCTCCTCCTCCGAGGACAGTGTCACCAGCAGCACCGATCAAGTACCATGAAATTTCGCTGTCCCAAGATCCTCCGCCAACACTGTAGTTGGTGGTCACGAGACCCTCACCACATGCGTCTGCTGGAGGCGCGTCCACGCCACCACCGCCACAAGCTGTGTCGGCAGTGAAAATGTTGATTTTCGAATCGATGGCGGAACCACAAGTGCTCAAAGTGTGCAATTGACCGTCACCCTCAAAAGAGTACCAAACACCCGCTCCAGGAGCGTTGTCGCAGCCGGCCAAGCCGATTGGTGAACCGGCGTTGGTTGAACCACCTGTTGAACCTGTGGTCACTGTGTTGCACTCGAGTGCAATGGCGTCCTCGCAATTGTCGTTGGCCGGAGTGACGCCTGCAAAGTCGCAAGAGCCGTCGTCCTGGTTGGCCTCAGCATTGTAGTTGTTTGCAGTTGAATCAGTGCAACCAAGGATGATGCCTGTGGTGGTGAATTCAAATTCGCCACAAGTGCTCTGGTCGTCTGTCCAAATCACAAAGTAGTAGTCCGTATCTGGCTCGAGGTTGGGCAAGAATCCTTCCACAGAACCTGCGCAAGTTCCTGTCACCACGCAACCTACGAAACCTGTGAGGTCGTCGCATCCGCTTCCTTCCAGCATGGCGAAACCGACCGACTCGTTTGTCAAGTTGGTGGCGTTGAAGAAGAACGTGTTGTAGTTCGCGCTGTTGAACGTGAAGTACACTGCATAAGCCGTTCCAGCACCTTCCCAGCCCAGCGCAATTTCTTCCGCATTGGCTCCGCAAAGGTTGCCCACAAACGTCTCTCCAGTGACTTGAGCAATGGCGCCATCGCAGTTGTCATTGGAAGGAGAAGTAGTGACAGACTCGTCGCAAGAAGCCGAGATTACGAAGTCATTGCCACCAGTGCCTTCCACACGGATGTAGTAGTCCATGCCTGTCATCGCAGACCAGGTCACGGAACTGTGGAAACCTGTGCCGCAACCGTCGCCGTTGGTGGCGATGCAAGACAAAGCACCATCCAAACCTTGGCTGAAGATGGCCAAGTTGGTTCCTGTCGCGTAATCAGTTCCTGCATCGATGTCATTTGCAGGCGTATCACAAGTACCGATTGTGATTTGCTGATCAACTGCAGAGTTGATGACATACCACACGTCACCGGCACTCAACACTTCGTTTCCAAATTCAAAGCCTTCCAAACCTTCACCGTCTGTGGCGTTTTCGAGAGAACCCGAAACGCTAAGTCCGCAAGCCAAGGCTTCAGCATCCGCAACTTCGTCGTTTGATGGTGGGTATCCACATGTACCATCATCCACGGTCGCGGAAGGATCGAAGTTGACACCAGCGGGGTCAGTGCATCCCTCAAAGCCACACTGGCCGGTGAGTGTGAAGTCCAAACCGTAGTCAGAGGCTGCTCCCACAGTGGCGTATGAAGTGCCGAACTGGTCGCTCAAGTCGATGCTCACCTCATTTGGGAAGGTGTCGTCCAAAGTTTGGAAGTTGTAACAACCTGGCGCCAAACAAACGTAATCGGTACCCACAGTGAGACCGTCACCAGTGAAGGCTGTTCCCAAAGAACCGCTGTCTTCCAAAGCTCCGGTTACGAGGCTGTAGATGTAGTACTCAGAACCTGACCAGCCGTCTCCGAAGCTGTCGAACATGTCCACAGTCAAGATAAATGTACCTGGATCACAGTAGACACAATCGCCTGGGAGCGTCGCGTTCGGGTCGTAGTTGGCAGCAGAGCTGTCCTGACATCCCACACAGCTGTAATCGCAAGAATCGTCGTTGAAATCAGCGTCTGCGTCGTAGTTGCAAGCGCCGGCGTCGGTGCAGCCGCTGGTGCAGCCTCCGTCAAAGTCGAGGTAATCAACACCCTCAGACGAACCATCACCAGCGTCGGCTTCGGCGATGTCCCCTTCCAAGATCACGTTGCCATCGTAGTCGGTGAACGTGTAAGACGCACCATTCCAACCGTCACCGAAGGTATCAGCCATGGAGAACGTGTAGCATCCAGCATCCAGGCACAGAGCGGCTTCAGATGGCGCACCTCCGGTGGCCAATGCGCTGTCAGAATTGGCAAGGGTCCAAGAAATTTCAGAATCCCAGGTTCCACCACCAACAGACAAAATGCCCGCAAAGGCTCCTTCACAGTATGCGCAATCTTCTGAATCTACTGTGCAGTCCGCACAGTAGTTGGTTGCAGTGGCGTCAAGACAGCCAATGCAGCTGTAATCGCAAGAACCATCGTCGAGGGTAGCGCCTTCGTAGTTGCAAGCACCTTCATCGGCACATCCTGCGCAAGACACATACTCACAAGAACCGTCGTCGAGGTTTGCACCAGGGTTGTAGTTGCACGCAATTTCGACCGCACAGCCGTACACGACACAGGCTCCTGAACCTGCGTAGTAGAAGAAGTCTGCGTCAAAAGTTGTGCCTGAACCACCGGCTCCTGAACCACTGTTCAGCACAACACCGTCTTGAACGACTTCCCAAGCGGCCTCTGTGCCCCAAGCACCCATGCTGATTTGGGCTGTGTAGCAACCTTCTTCAGCGCAGAGGTCAAAGGACAATGCAGATCCGCTGGCGAATTCGACCGAGTCGGTGCCGTTAAGGATGATACCACCCCAAGCACCTCCGCTGCCGAAAGACCAACCGTCTCCGAATGAGTCCGACAAGTTGAACGTCAACACGTTGCCCAAGCAACAAGACCCGTCGTCCACAGTGGCCGCAGGGTTGTAGTTGCCAGCTGCTGGATCAGTGCAACCAGCAACATCGGCACTCACCGTGAGGACAACAGAGCCCTGGCCTCCTACGACTGACAGTTCTCCAATGAGAGAGCCAGAATTGTAGAATTCAGCTGAAGCACCATTCCATCCGTCTCCAAAAGAATCGATACCAATGAAGGTGTAGTCGCCGGGAGCGAGACACCACGTGCCTGCCTCACCGGCTCCCCCCAAAAAGAGGTTTTCGCCAGAGGCATCGTTGAGCTGCCATGAAATCTCTGAAGGATAGCTGCCGTTGCTGATCGCGTAATCGATCGCAATTTCGCCTTCCGCACATTGACCCCATGCACCTCCTGAGATAAGAAGAGCGAAGGCACCAAGGGCCGTCGTCAACTTTGTGTACATGTTGAACATAAGAACAGGTTTTGGTTTAGAACAAATAAAAATTTTCAATTCAGAACGCTTGATCGTCAACGTTTTGACGTCGAAAAAGCGGTTTGGTTGCCTCGGATGGTGATATTCACAAAAAGTGAAAAGACACTCTTCAACGAGCTAAAAGTAGACCAGTGTTGTGAAAAAACCAACCTTGAGTTAAGAAATTTTGTCGAGCGACTCTTTCAGTTCATCGGGCATTCGGAGCCATTCATCGGAGGGTTTTCCTTTAACACACTGAATTTCACAAGGTTTTCCACAGAGCAGTCTTGAACCAAATTCGACATGGTCAAGACCGCCAAAAAACTTCACCCTCACCACATCTGAGCATGCCAAGACGCCCCCATGGGAATCACTCCCTTGGTTTTCAGCTCTCCAAGGGTGGAAACTGTCGTGTCGAACACGTGCTCAGAGTCGTCCACCAGTCCCGCCTTGCGCTGGGCCCAAAACGTTGAAAGCCGTGTGCGCATCCAGGCACATCCAGACGCGGGACGATGCAAAACGGCCATGCGGTCGAACATGTCGAGGTCGGCCATGCGTGGGTGCAAGCCGCCGATTTGCTTGAGCGCTGAGACCGAAGCGTCGATGCTGCATCCCGTGGCCTGTTGGGGGCGTTCGTCCACAGCGAGGACCACCATCCACCCGTGCACGACCGAGGCCTCCGCCGCCAGCGACGCCCCGTGGGCTTGCCAGCCGACCACAAATTGGTCTAGGTGCAACTGAACCGCGCTCGCCTCGTCCGGTGTCATGCGCCGGTTGGCCACATGGACCCAAACCCTGGCTGAATCGTCCAACGTCCAATCCTTCATGGCATCCTCCCAAAGACCTTCGTCGTAGCGCATGCCGAAAGGTCGTCAATTTCGCCGGGCCTCCGTCCACCACCCCATGTGAGCAACACAAGATTTGGTCCTGCAATGCAACCGAACCCTGGCATACTTTGGTCTGTCTTTCGAGCGTTGCAAGAATTGATGTGCAAGATTCCATGACGAGCCAACCGTCTTTCACCCCTCAGCCCTCCTTGACACGTGCCTGCGCAGGCATGCTGCTGGCGTGGGTGACCCTGACGCCAAGCGCGCCGGTGGCCGCCCAATTGCCGCCGCCCAACCTCACACATGTGAACAACGTGAACGCCGCTGGGAACGCCACGTTGCATTGGGACGTCTTCTCCCCCGTCGGCAACGAAGAATTCTTGCAGAATGAGATTAAGGTGTTTGACCTGCAGACCAACCCCTTGAGCAATCAATGGCACATCATCACTTCTGAAATCATCAACGGCAACCTGATTTTGCCCACCGGTTGGGTGATGCCCTCGTTCCTCTACGACGCCAACCAACTGGCCCATTGCTACGTCGGCATCCAAAAGACGGAAGAAAATGGCGCGGTGTCGGTGTCGGACATGTCGGGCTTCCTATGCTCCATCCACGTGGACATTTCGGAAGGAGCTTCGCCTGGGACGGTGAACTTGGTGTGGAACAGTCCATACGCACTTTCAGGAGAAGCCGCCGGCGGCCCTTTCATTTTGGAGCGCCTCAATGAGTCCACTGCGGAATGGGATCCGGTCGCCGACTTGCCAGACGGCGTTTTTGGTGCCAGCTTCACCGACAACCCTGGACCGTGCGTGCAAGCTCTGGTCTACCGCGTGCGCCAAATGGCGTCCAACGGAGAAGACGAGCACGTGAGCAACGTGGCAAACTTGGTCGTGGGCACCGTGGGCGGAGAGACCCCCGTCGTGTCCCACGTCGATGTGGCCAGCGGATTGGCCCATGTGCATTGGACCTTTGAGCCGGCCGAGGAAACGCTCGGCTACATGGTCTACAAATGCTTGGGCAACGGCAGCGGGGCCATCGTGGGGACGATTGACGATCCCGACGCGTCCGACCTTGTCATTTCCACCTCGTTGGCGGCGACGGAGCAAGAAAGCTATCAAGTGGCTGCCTACGATTGCGTCGACGACGACGGCATGCCCAACCCTTCCGGCGCAGGAGACTGCGTGCGCACCGTCTTTTTGGAGGCCAACCAGGTGCCGTGCACCGACCGTGCACTGCTGGCCTGGGGATACCCTGTCGGCATGGCAGGCGATGTGGACCAGTTCATCCCCCAAGTCCGCGAAGGCGGGGGCGACTGGGTGAGCCTGGACACATTGTCTGGCACCGCCCAAACGACCGTCCATGAAGGGGCCGCCCTGGACCTGATGGTGGAATACCGCGTTTTGGCGGTTGGAGGCGACGCCCAAACCGCCACCTCCAACTTGGTAGAGGTGTCTTTCGAATATCCCGACGCCCCTGAAGCTCCTGTCATGAAGCGGGTGTCGGTCCTGGATAAGGGCAGCGTGGAGCTGGTGCTCGCCACAGATCCGTTGGCCCAAGAAGTGGCCATCTACGAATTCCAGCGCTGGAACGAGGTCGACAGCACCTGGATTCCTTTAACGCCGAAGTATCCCTCGAGTTTGGGCTTCCCCGTGAACCACACCGACCTGGGACTCAACACCGACGAATTCCAATACCGCTACCGCGCCGTGGCTTACAACGGGTGCGAGGCGGTGGTGGGCGAATCTCAAGAAGCCGAGACCATTTTGCTCAGGGCCTTCAGGAGCACCACCCCAGGCATGTACGAGAACAGCTTGGTCTGGACCCCATACGACGGCTTCAAAAACGGGTTGGACCGCTACGAAGTCTTGCGAAAAGAAACGACGGATGCCAATGTGTTGGGCCAGCCCTTGGCGACGGTGATCGCCATCCAGGAAACCCACGAGGACGAAGTCGGCGACGAGTTCGATTCCCCCGGCACGTTCTGCTACCAAGTCCTGGCCTTGGAAGTGCCCGATTCCTCTGAAACGATGCAAGGCTCGGCGTCCAATTGGGTGTGCCTGACCGAAGATCCCATCGTGTGGATTCCCAGTGCGTTCACCCCCAACCAAGACCAAACCAACGATTGGTTTCCTTGGCCTCCCGGCCAGGCGCAAGTGGGCTTTTTGGGACGACCTCAAGGCGACAACCCCAACTTCAAAATGGACATTGTGTCGCGCTGGGGCACCTCAGTGTTCTCCTCACAGTCCATCGACGACCCCTGGAATGGTCGGGTGGGCGGAAGGATGGTGGAGCAGGGGTTGTACATCGCGCACGTCCAATACTTGGACGGCGCAGGGTCATGGCGCAGCCAAACCGTCCCTTTGACGATCCTCCCTGGAAAGTGATTTCCTGGCCGCAAGCCGTGTGACTGCAGGGCATCTGCATTAAATTTGCCCGAATCGCGGACCGAACACACGTTTGACATGTCGAGGCCTGCGACCCAATCGCGATTCAAAACATGCCCATGGCCTCCATGCAAGACAAGTTTGTTGGTGAAGGATTGACGTACGACGACGTGCTCCTCGTGCCCAACCACTCTGAAGTGCTCCCACGTGATGTTAAGCTTCACGCCCAATTCTCACGGAACATCCACCTCAAGGCGCCGATTGTAAGCGCGGCCATGGACACCGTGACGGAAAGCAATATGGCAATTGCCATGGCCCGCAACGGCGGCATTGGCGTGGTGCACAAGAACATGTCCATCGCTGCGCAAGCCATCGAAGTTCGGAAGGTCAAGCGCTCGGAAAGCGGCATGATTCAGGACCCTATCACCTTGGTGGAAGACGCCACTTCTGGCGACGCGTTGGCCATCATGCGTGAGCACAAAATCGGCGGCATTCCCGTGGTGAATGTGGCAGGCAAGCTGGTCGGCATCGTGACCAACCGCGACCTCCGCTTCGAGAAAAACATGTCCCGCCCCATCACGGAACTGATGACCAGCGACAACCTCATCGTCACCCAAGAAGGGAGCGACTTGTCCAAGGCCGAACAAATCTTGCGCGAACACCGCATCGAGAAATTGCCTGTGGTGAACGGTGACGGTCAGCTGGTGGGCCTCATCACCTACAGGGACATCCTCAAGCTGAGCGAATTCCCCAACTCGTGCAAGGACCAATTCGGACGGCTTCGCGTCGCCGCGGCCGTCGGGGTGACTGCAGACACCCATGAACGTGTGGCTGCGTTGGTGGACGCCGGGGTGGACGCCGTCATTGTCGACACCGCCCACGGCCACAGCCGTGGCGTGATTGACACCGTACGCGCCGTGAAAGAGGCATTCAGCAACATCGACATCGTGGCCGGCAACATCGCCACTGCCGAGGCTGCGTTGGCTTTGGTGGACGTCGGTGCCGACGCCGTTAAAGTGGGCATTGGTCCAGGCTCGATTTGCACGACACGCGTGATTGCCGGGGTTGGTGTTCCTCAACTTCGGGCCGTCATGGAAGTGTCCGAAGCCCTCTCAGGGACTGGCGTTCCGGTGATTGCCGACGGCGGCATCCGATACACAGGAGACATTGTGAAAGCGTTGGCAGGTGGCGGCAACACCGTGATGGTGGGCTCCATGCTCGCCGGCACAGAAGAAAGCCCAGGAGAGACCATCATTTACGAAGGACGCCGCTTCAAGGCATACCGCGGCATGGGCTCGGTGGAGGCCATGCAGAAAGGGTCCAAGGACCGCTACTTCCAGGACGCCGAAGACGACCTGAAGAAACTGGTCCCCGAAGGCATCAGCGGCCGGGTTCCCTTCAAGGGCTCGATTCAAGAGGTCATGCACCAAATCGTGGGCGGCCTTCGCGCCGGCATGGGCTACTGCGGAAGCGCCGACCTCCAACAGCTGCACGAGAAGGGGAAGTTTGTTCGCATCACCTCTGCGGGGGTGAAGGAAAGCCACCCCCACGACGTGATGATCACCCGCGAGGCCCCCAACTACAGCCTCCGTTGAACCGAATTTTAAAGACCATGAAGACTTCCACATTCTTCCTCCGCCTTGCCGGCTTGGTGACGGCGTTAACCCTGGTGAATGCAACCGTGTTCGCCCAGGACACCGACGTGCTTGACATCGCCGGCGAACGCGTGTCATTGGCTGACTTTGAGCACGTGTTTGGCAAGAACAACCGGGACAGCGTGTACACCGTCGAAGCCCTCGATGAATACATGCAGTTGTTCATCAATTTCAAGCTGAAGGTGCGTGAGGCGGAAGCCCTGGGCATGGACACCGCGGAAGCATTCAAGAAGGAGCTGGCAGGATACCGCACCCAATTGGCCCGCCCGTATTTGGTCGACACAGAGTTGTTGGATGCCCTGGTTGCCGAAGCATTCGAGCGCAAGAACCGAGAAGTTCGCGCAAGCCACATCCTTGTGAGTGTGGACGCCAAGGGCTCGCCCGCCGACACCTTGAAGGCATGGAACCGCATTCAAGGGTTGCGGTCGCGCGTGGCGGCTGGCGAAGATTTTGAAACCGTGGCCCGCTCCAAAGGCGGCAGCGAAGACCCTTCAGTGGCCAGCAACGGCGGAGACCTCGGGTGGTTCACGGCATTCCAAATGGTGTACCCCTTCGAGTGCGCGGCTTTCAACACCGAGGTGGGCGACGTCAGTGAGGTGGTGCGCACCCGGTTTGGCTACCACATTCTGAAGGTGGCTGGCAAGCGCAAGGCGCATGGTGAAGTGCAGGTGGCGCACATCATGGTGCGGATGCCGAGCGACGCGCCGCAAGATCAAGTGGCCAACGCTGAAGGACGCATTCAAGAAGTGCTTCGCTTGTTGCGGAGCGGCGAAGACTTCGACGCTCTGGCGTTGAAGTACAGCGAAGACCCCTCCACCGCAGCCAAAGGTGGCCTCCTTCCCTGGTTCGGGACGGGCAAGATGGTCGAGCCTTTTGAAGAAGCGGCGTTCAGCTTGGAACAAGTCGGCGATTTGGCCGGGCCGGTTCGCACCAATTACGGTTTCCACGTCCTCAAGCTGATCGACAAAAAGGAGTTGCCATCGTTTGAAGACAGCCAGCGTGAACTGACAAAAAAGGTGCGCCGCGACAGCCGCGCGGAAATCACCAAAACGTCCTTTGTGCGCGGGTTGCAAGCCGAATACGGCGCCAAGGTCAGCACCCGGCACCGCGACGCTTTGGTCCGCGCAGCATCCAACCTCGACAGCTTGTTCCACGCCGGCCATCCACTCACAGGGGTGAAGTCAAGTGAATTGTCTCGCACCTTGTTCAACGTGGCCGGCCAAGCCCACACCGTGGGCGATTTTGTCGAATGGGTCAACGCAAGCAGGGTCCGGAATTTGGACCTCCCTTCCTCCGACAAGGTGAAGCAAGAAATTGACCGCTACTTGGAAACCATGTTGCTGGCCCACGAAGACACGCAGTTGGAGCGCAAGCATAGCGATTTCCGGTTGTTGATGGAAGAATATCACGACGGCATCTTGCTGTTCGAATTGACCGACCAAAATGTGTGGAGCCGGGCCGTGAAGGACACCGCAGGCCTTGTCGCCTACCACGAAGCGCACCCGGAGGACTTCATGTGGGACGACCGTCTTGACGTGGCCATCTACACCTGCGAGGATGCCGACATCGCCAAGAAAGTGCGCAAGGCCCTTCGGAAGAGTGGCGACGTCGAAACCCTTCGCCGCGAACTGATTGCAGAGCGTCCCCTTGCTTTGCGTGCAGAAACTGGCATGTTCTCGCAGGGAGAGAACGAATGGGCCGACCGCGCGTTCACGGCCTTGTCAGATCGCGCTTTGGTTGCAGACAAGAAGGGCATGTTGATGCTCGAAACCTCAGAGGGAGGATCCCAGATCATTTTGGTGGAGGTCAAGGCCCAACTGGCGCCCACGCCAAAGGCCTTGGACGAATGTCGGGGCCAGGCCATCGCCGCATACCAAGACCACTTGGAACAAGCTTGGATTGAGGAATTGCGGATGAAATACCCGCACGACATCAACCGCGAAGCCCTGTACAGCCTCGTACGCAAATGACGTGTCGCCTGCGCTTGCCGAGTGGGATGGGCCTTTTGGCGCTATCCCTGACGCTGTCTGCAGGATGCGACCAAACCACCTTCACGACCTCTGGATTCGGGGAAGACGTGGTGGCGGAGGCGTACGGAGAAGTGCTCACCTGGGACAGCCTCGCTCAAAGGGTGCCCGACGCGTTGGGACTGGAAGACAGCGCGGCCTTTGCCGAACGTCTCATCGACAGATGGATGCGAGAACAGGTCATGCTCGCCCAAGCCGACGCCCAACTGAAGGAAGAACGCACAAGCCTGAACGCCGCGCTTGAGGCCTACCGCAAGAGCCTCCTCATCAACACCTACGAGACCCGGTACGTGGAAAGCCGGCTCGACACGGACGTGGACGACCGTGAAGTGCTGGCCTACTACGAAGACCATGCCGAGCTGTTCACGCTCCACGACCATGCCGTTCGAGTCTTGTACATGCACCTCCCCGATCCCGAGTCATCTGCCATCGCTCTTGGGGCGCCCTGGACCAAACGCGACGCCAGGGCCTGGGACAAGGAAGTGGACCAACTGAAGGATTGGCTGACAACGGCAGATTCCGTGAGTATTCCCCTGCTGGAGCGATGGTGCATGGAACATGGCGCGGTGCACCACGTGGACCACGAGGCCTGGTGGCGCGTTGCAGAGCTGTTGGACGAGGTGCCGCTCTCCCTCTACCGCGTTGAAGATCAAATTCAACGCACCTCCCCCCTCACCTTCTCGGCCGAAGGCCGCTTGTACTTCGTGCGCTTCCTGGATCATGGCTTGAAAGGGAAGGTCGCACCGCTCGATGTGGCCAGAGACCAAATCGAAGAACTGGTGCTTCAAGGTCGACGCCAACGCATGCTGGACGCGCTGCGAGACACGCTCTTTCAGCAAGCTTGGGCGGAGGGGAAACTGCGACGTGAAAATTTGTGACATCTTGCCTCGGCTTCACCCGGCCTAAACAGGGTCGAGCCGTACCTTTCGAGGCATGACAAGGACTTTGATCGCAGGCCTGTTGGCCTTGTGTGGCCTGACGCACCTTTGGGCCCAACCCTCCTCTGACGCTTACCAGCGCATCGACGGGATCGTGGCCGTGGTGGGCGACGAAATCGTGTTGGCCAGCGACGTGCAAGACCGGGTCACCCAAGCCGAGCTCGAAGGCCGTGAGGTTTCCGCCGACAACGAATGTGGCCTCATCGAGTCCATCCTTTTCGAAAAACTCCTCCTCCACAACGCGCGTCTTGACAGCCTCGAGGTGACCGAGGCCGAGGTGATGGGAGAAATCGACCGCCGGTTGACCTACTACCTCCAGATGTTTGGGTCGCTCGAGGCATTCGAAGCAGAGTACGGGAAATCCGTGGCCGAATGGAAGGCCGAATTCCAAGAACCCGTGCGTGAGCAGATTTTGGCCCAAAAAATGCAGGCCGAAATCGACCAAACCGTGCGTTCCACCCCGGCCGAAGTGCAGGACTACTTCGAAGCCATTCCTGCAGACAGCTTGCCCCTGATTCCAGAAGAATTGAGCTACAGCGAGCTGGTGATGCAGCCTGAAGTTGGGGAAGCCCAGAAAATGCGGACACGCAACACTTTGGACTCCATTCGCACCCTGGTGTCGACGGGCAAAATCAGCATGACGTTGGCGGCCACCCGGTACAGCGAAGACCCGGGCTCGAAATACAAAGGGGGCTGTTACAAGAACATCGTGCGAGGCCAATTCGTGCCGGAGTTTGAAGGGGCGGTGTTCGAGACGGCGATCGGAGACTACTCTCCCGTGTTCGAGTCGGACTTTGGGTTCCACTTCCTGCGGGTGACGGACCGACGGGGGGAACAATACAGCGCGTGCCACGTGTTGATGAAACCCACCTTCGACCCACGTGCGCTGGAAATCATGGAGGCCACCATCGACTCGGTGTCCGTCCAATTGGCGCTGGGAGAAACATCCTTCAACGCGGCCGTCCTTCGGCACAGCACGCGCGAAGCCACCCGCAACCAAAAAGGCCAGGTGGTCAACCCTCGGGACGGCGGCGCCCGATTCGGGGTCGATGAACTTGACCCCAACGTGTTCTTCCTGCTCCAAGACCTCCAGCCCGGCGACGTCTCCGCTCCGGTGCAGCTGGTCGACGAAGACAACCGCGCGTATTGGGCGATGATCCGTCTTGAAGAGCGGTTCCCGGCCCACCGCGCCAACCCCACCGACGACTACGCCCTGTTCCAACAACAGGTCGAAGCCGACATGCGCGAGGAAGCCCTCTCCAAGTGGATTGACAAACGTATCGGAGAAACCTTCGTCCGGGTGGACGACCCCTACCGGGCCTGCGCCATGGACATGCCTTGGCTGACAGAATCCATCAACGCTTCCGGAACCCTGCGCCGGACGACGAACCAAGACCCTTGACCGCGCAAAGGGTCAGCAGACCAAACCCGTACGATTCGTCCGACCTTGGCACGTCCGAGCCGACAGGCGTGGCTATCTTCGGGCAACAACCTAGAAGCTCCTGAACCGTGGCGAACTTTTCCGACGACAAATCTGCGCTTGACGCGCTCCGCTCCCAACATGATGCCTTGCTCTCTGAAGTGGGAAAGGTCATTGTGGGCCAAGAAGACGTCATCCGTGAAGTGACGACCTCCATTTTTGCAGGCGGCCACATCCTGTTGGTCGGGGTGCCCGGCTTGGCAAAGACCTTGTTGGTCAACACCATTGCCCAGGCGCTGGGCTTGAGCTTCAACCGCATCCAATTCACACCAGACCTCATGCCCAGCGACATAGTCGGGGCTGAAATTCTGGACGAGTCGCGCCAATTCAAATTTGTCAAGGGCCCGCTGTTCTCGAACATCGTCTTGGCCGACGAAATCAACCGGACGCCACCCAAAACCCAAGCCGCTCTGCTGGAAGCCATGCAGGAACGCGCCGTGACCGCGGCGGGTCAGCGCTACAACCTCCCTGGCCCCTTCTTTGTGCTCGCCACACAAAACCCCATCGAACAAGAAGGGACCTACCCCCTTCCTGAAGCCCAGTTGGACCGATTCATGTTCAACACGTGGGTGGATTACCCCACCTTCGAGGAGGAACTCAACGTGGTCAAACAAACCACTTCAGGCGAAAGCCAGACGGTGAACGCCGTCATCAGCGGCGAGGAAATCTTGGCGTACCAAGACGTGATTCGTAGAATGCCCGTGGCCGACAACGTGGTGAGCTACGCCGTGAATTTGGCGGCCTCAACCCGTCCTGGGCGGGGCCGTGCCACTGCGGAAGTCAACCAGTACCTCAGCTGGGGGGCGGGACCACGCGCCTCGCAATACCTCGTGGTGGCGGCCAAAGTGCACGCGGCCTTGGCTGGCAAATACAGCCCAGACATCGAGGACGTGCAAGCCGTGGCCACCCCCATCCTTCGTCACCGCATCGTACGGAACTACAAGGCGGAGGCCGACGGTGTGACCGTCGAAGCCCTCATCGACCGTTTGAAGTGATTCCCCTCGGGAGAGGGTCTCAGGCAGGCAAAAGCTTGCCGCGAACTTCACCGAAGTAAGGCGCGCGCATCACCACGGTGTCCCCGTCCTGGATGAATTTGCGCGCCGAACCGTCTGGCATGTCCACGGGCTCCGTGCCGCGCCACGAGATTTCCAGCATCGACCCGAAGGAACCCTTCTCAGGACCGGAAATCGTGCCGCTCGCCATCATGTCGCCGGCGCGGAGGTTGCATCCATTGACAGTGTGGTGCGCAAGTTGTTGGCGCATGTTCCAATACATGTGGCGGAAATTGGAACGGCACACGACTTGGCCCGCGCCTTGACCCTCAGGAACAATCTCCACTTCAAGCGGCACATTGTAGTGACTGTCTCCTTCGTAGGTCAAGTAGTCCAACACGGCGGGATCTTGGTTGGGCCCCGCGACCCGCAAATGATCCAAGGCCTCCAAGGTGACCACCCATGGCGAGATCGACGAACCAAAATTCTTGCCCAAGAATGGGCCGAGCGGCACGTACTCCCACTTTTGAATGTCGCGCGCTGACCAATCGTTGAAGAGCACCAAACCAAAAATGTGGTCCTCTGCCTCCGCCGTGCTGATGCGCTCGCCCATGGGCTTGCCTTCGAAGGTGATGAACGCCATTTCAAGCTCGAAATCGAGCAACCGCGAAGGCCCAAACACAGGCGCAGCGTCTGGATCAGGGCGCGTTTGGCCCATGGGACGACGGATTGGCGTGCCGCTCACCACAATGCTGGAGGCACGGCCATGGTAACCCACGGGCATGTGCTTCCAGTTGGGCAGCAACGCGTTGTCCGGGTCGCGGAACATCTTGCCGACGTTCCGAGCGTGGTCTTCGCTGGAATAAAAATCCGTGTAATCGCCCACCTCGACCGGCATGTGCATTTGAACGTCGTCCATCGCCACCAAACACGACGCGTGGGCATCGCTCCGGTCGCGCAACTCCGCGCAGTCCGAGTGAAACAGCGTCTGAACACGCTCGCGCAACGCAACAGTCACCGGCTTCCCGAGCTTCATCAACGGGTTCAGAACCGGTGCAACCAACACCTCAGCGTTGACCTCCACGCCATCCAAGAACCCCAACGCGTGGCACGCACTCAGGTCGACGACATGGTCTCCCAAACGCATCCCAGGGCGGGCGCCACCTCTCGGGTTGGAGAAAATGCCAAACGGCAAATTGGCAAGCGGGAAATCGTGTCCCGCAGGCACGTCAATCCATGAGGTCAGTGTGGCGTCGGTCATGGGGCGAAATTAAGGACGGGTTTGCCGAACTTTGGAGAGATGGAATACGATTTGGAAGCGGAGAAGCAAGAGATCCTTCGGCGGTACCGGGGGCTGTTGCGCGCGGCCAAAAATTCCAAGAAACGATCCGAGCGCAAGGCCATCCGAAAGGCCTTCGATGTGGCGCTTGAAGCCCACAAAGACATCCGGCGGAAAAGCGGCGAACCGTACATCTACCATCCCATCGCCGTCGCCCGTGTCGTGGCGGAAGAAATGGGGCTGGGCACGACCAGCATCGTGTGCGCGCTGTTGCACGACACGGTGGAAGACACCACAATGACCTTGAACGACATCGGGCAGATGTTTGGGGTCAAGGAGCGCGTCATCGTAGACGGATTGACCAAAATGAGCGGGGTGTTCGAGCCTGGGACCAGTGCCCAAGCGGAAAACTTCAGGAAGATGTTGCTCACCTTGAGCGACGACGTGCGCGTGATTTTGATCAAGCTTGCCGACCGCTTGGACAACATGCGAACGTTGGAGCACATGCGCCCAGACAAACAGCAGAAGATTGCATCGGAGACGCTGTTCATGTACGCACCGTTGGCCCACCGATTGGGCTTCTACAACATCAAAACCGAGCTCGAAGACCTGAGCCTGAAGTACAGGGAACCCGAGGAGTACGTCATGATCAGCGCCCGGTTGCGGAAGACCAAAGCGGTCCGCACCCGGTTCATCAACACCTTCACCGTGCCCATCCGACAATCGCTAGACGAGGCTGGGCTGAAATACGAAATCATTGGACGCCCCAAGAGCGTTTTCAGCATTTGGAACAAAATGCAGACCAAGAAGGTGACGTTTGAGGAGGTCTACGACGTCTTTGCGATTCGCATCATCCTTGAAACGCCTGAAAGCAGCGAGAAAGCAGATATCTGGCGCACCTACAGCATGGTCACGGACTTCTACCAACCCAACCCCGACCGGTTGCGGGACTGGATCAGCTTGCCCAAGGCCAACGGCTACGAATCGCTTCACACCACGGTGATGTCCCCCACGGGCAAGTGGGTGGAAGTCCAAATCCGCAGCCAGCGGATGGACGACATGGCCGAGCGCGGATTGGCCGCCCACTGGCGGTACAAAACTGAGGGAGGTTCCGAGAAGTCCGACGTCGCGCTGAGCCCCTCCGAGCGGGCCGAAGCCCTCGCGGCCAAAGGCGGCGACAACCTCGATTCGTGGCTGGGCCAAATCCGAGAAATCCTCGAAGGCGGGGAAGCCGACGCCTTGAACTTCATCGACGAATTCAAGCTCAACCTCTTCTCCGAGGAAGTCTACGTCTTCACACCCACAGGAGACCTCATCACCCTGCCAGCCGGCGCCACGCCATTGGACTTTGCCTTCCGCATCCACACGAAAGTGGGGTCGCAATGCATCGGCGCCAAGGTGAATCACAAGCTCGTTCCCTTGAGCGAGCCCTTAAGCAGCGGCGACCAGGTGGAGATCATCACCTCCCGCAAGCAAGCCCCCAAGGAGGATTGGTTGCAGTACGTGGTGACCGCCAGCGCGAGGTCCAAAATTCGGTC
The DNA here is from genome assembly GCA_913041065.1 of uncultured Flavobacteriales bacterium. Taxonomy (GTDB): domain Bacteria; phylum Bacteroidota; class Bacteroidia; order Flavobacteriales_D; family Sanyastnellaceae; genus UBA11663. The sequence goes on along the minus strand of CAJWII010000009.1, from coordinate 7,215 downwards.
TGCCCTCAACGAAGAGGAACGCATTCAAGCGTTGGAAGGCAAAGACAAACTCCGAAAGTGGTTCCGCAAAGTGGGGGTCGAAGGCCACAGCGACAATGTGCTCGGCATGCTCAAGCGGTTCAAAGTCGACTCGCCGCACGCCCTGCATCACCGCATCGCCACGGGACTGATCGACCTGGACCGTTTGGAGGACTTTCACATTCGGTCAGGCCGCCTGGAGTGGGACAAAGGCCTGGAACCTGCCTCGTCCAAAGCGTACGTGGGCAGCAAGGAAGAGGCGGCAAACCTCACACAACTCAAGGACAAAGCTGGGGATATCCTGCTCATTGGGGACGGCCAAGACACCTTGGACTATGGGCTCGCAGCCTGTTGCAACCCCATTCCCGGGGACGACGTGTTTGGGTTCATCACCGTGAGCGGCGGCATCAAAATCCACAGGCAGAACTGCCCCAACGCCACCAACCTCCTGTCTCGGTACGCATACCGCGTCATGAAGACCGAGTGGGCGAGCAAGGCGGCCAAGAAGTTTGAGGTCGGCGTCGGGTTCACCGGCATCGACGACATCGGCCTGGTGAACGCCGTCACAAGTGTCATTTCGGCCGACATGCGTGTGGACATGCGCGCGATCAGCTTTGAGTCCAAGGACGGCATGTTTGAGGGTGCCGCAAGGGTCATCGTCTCCGACACCGAACACCTGAAATCCCTGATGCGCGCGCTCGAGGGCGTCCCAGGCGTGCACACGGTTGAACGCTTGCAAGAGGAAGGCTGACCATGCTCTTCAACTCCGTTGAATTTTTGGTGTTTCTCCCCCTGGTGTTCCTCGCCTACTGGGCGATTCACCCTCTGACGCGCACCGCAGCTGGACTCAAGACCCAAAATGCCCTCCTCCTGGTGGCGAGCTACGTCTTTTACGGCTGGTGGGACTGGCGGTTTCTGTCGCTGATCGCGTTGAGCACGGGTGTGGATTGGTGGGTGGGACGTCGCATCCACGCTTGTCGAAACGCCAGCGCACAGTGGCTGGCGCTGTCCTTGGTGATCAACCTGGGACTGCTTGGGTACTTCAAATACGCGAACTTCTTCATTGCCAGCTGGGTCGAGGCGTGGGGACGTTTGGGCGTGAACGTGGAGACCTCCACATTGAACCTCATCCTGCCGGTCGGCATCAGTTTCTACACGTTCCAAACGCTGAGCTACACCCTCGACATCTACCGGGGCAAGATGAAACCCACCGATAGTCTGCTGGATTTCGCGGCCTTCGTGAGTTTTTTCCCTCAGCTGGTGGCCGGCCCGATTGAGCGTGCGAGTGCCCTTCTGCCTCAAATCCAGCGCCCGAGGACGTTCGACCTGAGGCTCGCGCAAAGCGGCTTGCGTTTGTTGTTGTGGGGCATGTTCAAGAAGGTCGTGGTCGCCGACACCTGCGCGCCCCTGGTCGACAACATCTTCGCACACCATGAAGAATACAGCGGCTTGACGCTCATCTTTGGCGCCGTGCTGTTTGCGTTTCAGATTTACGGGGATTTCAGCGGATACAGCGACATGGCCATTGGAACAGGGCGGCTGTTTGGCATCCGGCTCAACACCAACTTTTCGACCCCTTATTTCTCTCGAAACATCGCCGAGTTTTGGCGGCGTTGGCACATTTCCTTGTCCACCTGGTTCAAGGACTACGTGTACATCCCGCTTGGAGGATCCAGGCATGGCATGGCCCAAACCGTGAGAAACACCTTTGTGATCTTCTTGGTTTCCGGATTTTGGCACGGCGCAAATTGGACGTTCGTGGCCTGGGGAGGGCTCCACGCTTTGCTCTTCTTGCCGTTGCTGTGGAAGGGCCAAAACCGCAAGCATACCGCTTCACCTGTTCAGGAGAATGGCATTCCCTCTTGGCGTGATTTGATGGGCATGGCCACGACCTTCTCCATGGTTGTGGTGGCCTGGGTGTTCTTCCGGGCGGAAAGTCTGGACCAGGCGATCTCCTACCTCGCCCGTTGGGGTCAAGGTGGCCTCAGGCTGAACACATTCAATGCAGTGGTATGCCTGTGGATTGCGGTCATGATGGCATGGGAGTGGCTGATTCACATTCCTGCTTTCCGGACGTGGTTCTCGTCCCCTCGCCGCGGCATGGTGATGCTTCGATGGTCTGCCTACAGCTGTGGGGCCTGGTTTGTGGTAAAGCACTTTCACAACCAAGCCGATTTCATATACTTCCAATTTTGAGCCAGCATTGAAGGAGTTTGTCCATAGAATGGTACGTTTTGGAGTTCTTCTCCTGGCCGTTTGGACCTTGGGGCTCCTTGCCTCGTTGGTCAACCCCCACGTGGAATCGGCCTTCGTGGCCAAGCAGAGCGATTGGGGACACGTCAACAAGAAAACGTTGGAATGGCGGGAAGCCGATTTGTCGCCCGACGTCATGTTCTTTGGGAGCAGCACATGCTACAGCGGCATTGACCCCCATGCCTTGGAATCCCATGGCTTGAAGGGGTTCAGCTTTTGCAGCAACGCCCAGGGGCCCCAGCACTCGATGGTGTTACTTGAAGCGGCACTGAAGGACCACGTCCCGGCGATGGCGGTCTTGGACCTCTACCCCATGCTGTGCACGTCGCCGACCATGTCCGCCGAACCCCTCCGAGATTGGGCTGTCAATGGCAACTTGTGGACCGCCCCATGGCGTGATGCGATGCTGACCATGCTGAGAAACACCCAAGACCCCTTCGCCGCCCTTCAGATGCTGTACTTCGGCCTCCGGAACACATGGACCCCTTCAGGCGACCGGGCCAAACCCGACCCCCATGGCGCCTACTCGGGACTGGGATTTGTGCTGCGTTCTTTCCCTGCGCTCCATGCCGTGCCCGCAAAAACTCCATCGTCCGGACGATGGTCCTCAACTGCCCTGGCGGCCGTGGACTCAGCCCGCACGGTGTGCAAGCAGCATGGCGTGTCCCTGGTGCTTCTGACCCCACCGCAACTTGTTGAACAGGAGTTGGAGGGTCGTCCTTCGCTGTCAGGCATGGCATGGATTGACGGAAACGCTTGGCCAGGTGCCAAAACGCCCGGCTTCTACTACGACGACCACCACCTCGTGGCGGAAGGGGCGGCCTCTTACTCCAGGTGGTTGGCCGCCGAATTGAACCGACAATTCCAACGGCCATGAATTCGGTCAGTCCAACTTCGTTCCTGGGCTTTCGCGTCCTGATCTTGGTGGTCGCTTGGCTGTCTGCAGGGCAGTCCCAAGCTTTCAAGGCCCAAACCGTGGACATTTTGGCGGCAGACCAAATTGTGCGGGACCCCGCCGTCACCGACGCGCAACGGCTCTTGGGAAATGTGAAGCTTGGCCACAAAGACGGTCTGCTGCACTGCGACTCCGCATGGCGGTTTGACGACGGGGTTGTTGAAGTATTTGGCCATGTCCGGATGGAACACCCTCCCTCGACCGTGCTTCTGGCCGACTACATCGGGCTAAAGCCCGACGTCGACTGGGTCCAAGCCCGTGGGAACGTCCAGCTCGACCATGAAGGCTCCACATTGACGGGCCCCAGCCTGCGTTACCAAATGGCCTCCAAAAAAGCCCGCTACGGGGAGGGCGCACGCATCACCGACGAAGGCTGGACTGTGACAAGCCAAACCGGCGTGTACTTCGCGGAGGCCGAATTGTTCCAGCTGGGGGGCGACGTCCTGGCGGTGTCGGACCAAGACACGCTTCTCAGCGATTCCTTGCATTGGGTCAGGCCAAAGGACCACTACACGTTTTGGGGTCCCACGACCTGGCATTCGCCCGACTTTGATTTCACATGCCGAGCAGGCGACCTGCTGCTCGACACGCAGGGCAGCGCCAAGCGGCCCACAGGCTGGCTCTCCGGCGCCGTGCGCGTTGCAGACGGGTCTGGCACCGTGGAAGGCGACAGCCTCAGGTTTGGCGAAGAGGTCCATGAGGCCCACGGGCACGTTCGGTTGGCCAGTGCCGACCGCCAAATGGTGGCCCATGGCCACAGGGCAGAGCAGCACCTCTCCGACAGCCTTGACCTCGTCTTCGGCGACGCCGTGAACCCCGCCTGGCTCAGGCAAGTCGACGGCGAAGACACCCTGCACATTTCGGGCCTTGAGCTGCGGCGCGCCCCCAACCTATTGACCGTTGTGGATTCTGTGTGGATGGACTCGGAAGACCTTCAAGGCGAAGGTGATTCGCTGGTTTGGGACGACCGCCTCGGGCAGATCGACGTGTTCGGGTCGCCACGTCTCTGGTCACACATGGACCTTCTTTCAGGCGATTCGTTGACCATGTTCCTGAACGAGAACCGACCTGAGTTGCTTTGGATGCGAGGCCATGCCGTCGTCCTCTCCCCAGCCAATGACACCCTGTCCCATCGCATTTCAGGACGCAATCTGGACGCCCATTTCGTAGAGGGCCAACTTGACTTGGTGGACGTGCTCGGCAACGGCCAATTGAGTTATTTCATGGTACCCGACCCCGGCCAGGGTGGCGAGGTTCGCGTGAACCAGGCGGTGTGCTCAAAGGTCACGCTCGACGTGGCCGACAACGCCTTGGTCGGGGTGGCCCTGTCCCAAAGCCCAGAGGGCGGCATACGGACGGTGGGGGAAGGCTTTGATTTGGCCCCGTTTCAAGTCCCCCAACGCCCCTCCAATCCCCCTTGGGAAACTTCTGAACAGGGCGACCTCGCTGATTGACATGTCCTATCTTCGCCGCTGCATGGCGAACGACGACATCTTCGACCAAGTGGAGGGGCTCTTCGAGGCTTACCTCGAGCAAAACAGGCACCGAAAAACGCCTGAGCGTTTTGCCATCTTGAGGCAGGTGTACAACTACGAAGGCCACTTCGACGTGGACACCCTCTACGAGGTAATGGGCAAGGGAGAATATCGGGTGTCGCGGGCCACGCTGTACAACACCTTGGACTTGTTGCTGGATTGCAACTTGGTGCGCCGGCATCAATTCGGAGACCAAAGCGCCCAGTACGAGAAATGCCATCGGGTCAAGCAACACGACCATGTGATCCTCGCCGACACCGGTGAGGTGCTGGAGTTTTGTGACCCCCGCATCCAGCAAATCAAAGCGACCCTCGAGGAAATTTTCGACATCGAGGTGATGCACCACAGTTTGAACATCTACGCTCGGAAACGGGCCACAACTCCTGCGCAACATGAAAGTTGATGTGCTCCTCGGGCTCCAATGGGGCGACGAAGGCAAAGGCAAAATCGTGGACGTGCTCACCCCCGGATACGACGTCATTGCACGGTTTCAAGGCGGCCCCAACGCCGGCCATACCCTGGAGTTTGATGGCATCAAGCACGTGCTTCACACCATCCCCAGTGGCGTCTTCCGCCCCGACACCCTGAATGTTGTGGGCAATGGCGTGGTGATCGACCCGATCATTTTCAAGAAGGAAATCGACGCCCTTGTGGACCTCGGGGTGGACGTGGCTGGGTGTTTGGCCATCAGTCGAAAGGCCCATCTCATCCTGCCCACCCATCGGTTGCTCGACGCGGCGTCGGAAGCGGCCAAGGGCAAGGCAAAAATTGGCAGCACGCTCAAGGGCATCGGTCCGACCTACATGGACAAGACCGGCCGCAACGGCCTGCGCGTGGGGGACATTGAAAGCCCACACTTCGAGTCGCGTTACCACAAGTTGCGCGACAAGCACGTGGCCATGCTGGAACAATTTGACAGCTTTGAGTTCGGTGTCGACGACACCGAGTGGCTGGAAGCGGTGGCGTTCTTGCAGACGCTCAAGCTGATCGATTCCGAGCACGAAATGAACCGCGCATTGAAAGCCGGTCAGCGGATTTTGGCTGAAGGTGCGCAAGGCACCATGCTGGACATCGACTTCGGGACGTATCCCTTCGTCACGTCGTCCAACACCATCTCTGCAGGCGCCTGCACGGGCCTCGGAATTGCCCCCAATCGGGTGGGCGAGGTGCTTGGCATTTTCAAAGCGTACTGCACACGCGTGGGCTCTGGCCCCTTCCCCACTGAACTGCACGACGAAGTGGGCGAACAAATGCGGGCCGAAGGCCACGAATTTGGGGCCACTACAGGCCGGCCTCGCCGTTGCGGCTGGCTCGACCTGCCCCAACTGCGTTACGCCGTCGACGTCAACGGCGCGACGCAACTGTGCATGATGAAGGCGGACGTGTTGGGCTGCTTCGACGAGATCGAGGTGTGCACCCACTACATGCACCGCGGTGAAAAAATCGACCACTTGCCGTTTGGCATCGACCCGGACGAAGTGGAACCGGTCTACACCACCCTGCCCGGCTGGCCGGGCGACCTCACGGGCATCCGCACCTTGGATGAAGTGCCTCAGGCATTGCTGGACTACGTGACCTTCATCGAAGAAGCCGTGGGGGTGCCTGTCACCGTGCTGAGCGTCGGTCCAGACCGGGCGCAGACGCTGAAGTTGAAACCCGGCGCTTGAACCAAGTGGTGAACGTTTGACCACCAAGACCCTCCTCAAACTGCTGGCTGCACCCCTCCGGTGGCTGCCAGATTGGGTGTCCAACATCCCTGCTTTGCAACGCCACATTCACACCCGGGCCCGGGATGTGGGGGTCAACGTCGCGCCCGATGCGTTCATCCATTTTGGCGCCACATTCGAAGGAAAAGGAGGGGTGACGGTGGGGCGAGGGGCCTACGTCGGCCGTGGCGCCCACTTGCAATCGTCGTGGAATTGGGATGCACGCGAGGGGACTCGAACGTGGATGGCGGGCGACATCGTGCTGGGGGCCAGAAGCCGGGTCGAGTCTGGGGTCCATGTCCTGCCTGGCACCCAGGTTCCGCATGGCGGTCACCTCAGAAGCAACCATGACGGGCACCGTCTGCGCCAACCTCAAGCCAACCCCGACAACACGCCTCTTGAACGGCTCAGCGACAGGACGCCGGTGTTCGCATTGGGCACGGGACGTTCAGGCACCCAAGCCATGGCGAAGGCCGTGAATGCATTGCCCTCCTGGACGGCCAGGCACGAAGGCTTCCCGTGGCTGAACGCCTTGGGGGCCATGAAGGCCCGCGGCGAGCTGACGCAGGACGAGCTCGTGGCCCTCATGGTGCGGCGTTGGGGCACCTTTTTCAGCCCCACCGACTTGACGGTGGACTCCGACCAGCGCTTCTACAACCTGTTGCCTGAGGTCCACTGCGTGTTCCCCCAGGCGAAGTTCTTGCTGGTCATCCGTCCCCTCGCGAAGTTTGTGGCCTCCGCAGCGGCC